>JBDHDM010000318.1:0-5275 GCA_039591515.1 Gemmatimonadota bacterium
GCCAGCTCGCTGCTCACCAGCGCGAGTTGGTCGGCTGGCCACGAGTACGATTCGCGCGCCAGCTGGATTCCGTCCTGACCCTCCAGCAGCTGCACGGTCACACGGATCTCCCCGCCGACCTGGTCCACCGTCCCGTCGACGACGGTCCCGACATCGAGGATGGTCGCGATCGAGTCGGCGCCCACGTCGAGCCCCCGCACGGCACGCGCGGCGTTCCGAGACGTGACGGTGAGCTCCTCGACCTCGGCCAGCGTGTTGATCAACCCTTCGGTGATCGCCTCGGCCACCGCCTGCGCCGAGCCGTCCGAGCTCAGGTCCTCGAAGTACAAGACCCCGATGCGTCGCAGGTCGAGCCCGGCGTCCGCCAGGGAGTCACGTAGCGAGGCCTCGGCGAGGTTGCCGCGTACGACCTGCGCCGACGCGCCCACGGCGAGGATGCCGACCACGGCCAACATCCCGATCTCGATCTTCGGCGCCTCCTGCGCCCCTTTCTCGCCGTGGTACCAGCCGACGATGAGGGCGGCGAGGATCCCGAACAGGAAGAGGGTGAGCGTGACCTCGTAAACGACCAGAGGCAGGACCTCGCGGTCCACCACCTGGTCGACGACCGAGGTCACGATCCAGCCGCCCGCCAGATACGTGACCACGATCTGCGTGATGCGGCGTTGCTTGATTTCAGACCAGAGACTCAACGGTCCGGCTCCGGGAGGATCAATCGGGGAAGCTTGCGGGCCGGTTCGAGATCCGTCAAACCGGTGTCCGCGCGAAACGGCCACCCCGGCGGGGGCGGCCGCTCACGCACTGAATGCAACTGGGCTGGGACCACTCGGCTCCGGCTCGTCGGTTGGGCGGGCTGTCGTCAGCCCCCGGTCGTCGGCCAGGGCGCGCCCTGGTTCTCCGCCGGGATCGCACCGATGCCCTTGAAGATGAACTTCTGAACCCGCTTCCCCTCGTAGGTTTCGGTCGTGAAGATGTTGCCCTGCGAGTCCGTCGCGATCGAGTGGACCGCGAAGAAGAGGCCGGGCTGGCGCCCACCGTCGCCGAAGCTCGTGAGCACCTCGAGGTTCCGCCGGTCCATGACGTAGACCTTCATGTTCTTGCCGTCCGCCAGGTACATGTAGGTCTGCCCGGGGTCCCTCGAGAAGGCGATGTCCCAGGTGGACCCGTCGCCGAGCGTGTTGGGCGCGATGCGCACCTCGTCGACGTAGGTGCCATCGGTCTGGAAGACCTGGATGCGGTCGTTGGGACGGTCGCAGACGTACACGAGTCCGTCCTCGGCCGGCTCCGCGCAGTGGACCGGGGTGCGGAATTGGTCGATCAGCGGAGCGTTCGGATCGTACCGGCCCGAATCGTCGTCGCTGGGCGTGTTGCCGTAGGCGCCCCAGAAGCGCTTCACCTCGCCGGTGTTCGCATCGAGGACGGCCACTCGGCGGTTCCGGTACCCGTCGGCGACGTATGCCTCGTCACCCGTGCTGTTGAACGAGATCTTGGCCGGCCGGCCGAAGTGCTCGGTGGTGTTGGAGTCGAGATCCTGGCCAGGGATTCCGAATTGGGCCAGGAACTGTCCGTCGCGTGAGAACTTGAGGATGTGCCCGTCGCCGCCACCGTTCCCGCCGATCCAGACGTTGTCGTTCGGGTCGACCGTGATCCCGTGGTTCGACGCGGGCCACGTGTACTCGTCCGTGCTGTCCCCACCCCAGGCGTTCATGAGGTTGCCCTCCGGGTCGAACTCGAGGATGTAAGGGGCCGGTGAGCAGCATTCGCCGGTGGGCGGATCCGTGGCGGCGCCCATCTCGGTCCGCTCGTTCAGCGACATGGCGCCGCGGTGGATGATGTAGACGTGATCCCGCGAGTCGACTCCGACGCCCACGGCGGAGCCCAGGATCCAGTGGTTCGGCAGCGGCTTCGGCCAGAAGGGGTCGACTTCGAACATCGGAGCCATTCCGTCCGCGCCCGCGGCTTGGGCGTTCAGGTCGTCGAGCGCCTCCGAGGCGCATGCGAGCGCGACGATCGTGGCGACGAGGCCGGTGCCGAGGAGCACGGTTCGCTTCTGCTTCATCCAGCTTCTCCGGATCGTGGGTCGGGCGCGGGGCCCGCTCAGCGAGATACGCTACGCGGTGGATCGGAATCCGGCAATTGTGGGACGGCCCGGTGCCGGACCCGTCTTTCGAAAGGGATCCGCGCTCTGGACGGGGCCGGGTCCAGCCCCGATCGTCCGGATCATGCTCAAGAGCTCACCGATCGATCGGCGGACGGCCGCGCTCGTCGTGGCGATGGTCCTGCTCCTGCCGTCGTGGCCAGAGGCGCACGAGATCCCGACGGACGTCACCGTCCAGGCGTTCGTGCAGCCGGAAGGTGAGGTGCTTCGCCTCCTGGTTCGGGCGCCGCTCGGAGCCTTCCGCGACTACGACTTTCCCCAACGCGGCCCGGGCTATCTCCAGATCGAGGAAGCTCGGGAGCTGATCCGCGAGGCAGCCGAGCGCTGGATCGGGGAGTACGTCGCTTTCGAGGAGGCCGGCGTCCGACTGCCTCTTCCCGAGCTCGTCGCGCTTCGGGTCTCTCAGCCGGGCGACCGGGCCTTCGCCACCTGGGAGCGGGCCGTGGAGAACGTGCGCTCGCCGCCGCTGCGGCCCGAGACCGAGCTCTTCTGGCAGCAGGCCGCGGTCGACATGCTGTTCGAGGTGCCGATCGCGGACGAGGCTTCGGACTTCTCCATCGAGCCGCAGTGGGCGCACCTCGGCTTGCGCACGCTCACGGTGCTCCGCTTCCTCCCCGCCGGTGGAACAGAACGGGCGTTCCAATACACGGGCAACCCCGGGCTGGTCCGGCTCGATCCCCGCTGGCATCAGGCCGCCTGGCGGTTCGTGGTCTTCGGCTTCGACCACATCCTGGACGGTATCGACCACCTGCTTTTCCTGTTGTGCCTCGTCGTGCCGATTCGGAGTGTCCTGGCGCTCGTGCCGATCGTGACCTCGTTCACGATCGCACACTCCATCACGCTGATCGCTTCGGCGCTGGGGCTCGCACCGGACGCCCTCTGGTTCCCCCCCCTCATCGAGACGATGATCGCACTGTCGATCGTCTTCATGGCGTTCGAGAACATCCTGGGTCGACCGCTGGCGAAGCGGTGGGTGATCGCGTTTGCGTTCGGCCTGGTGCACGGCTTCGGCTTCTCGTTCGCGCTCTCCGAGTCTCTCCAGTTCGCCGGGGGCCACCTCCTTGCGTCGCTGCTCGCGTTCAACGTCGGCGTCGAGCTCGGTCAGCTCTTCGTGCTGGCCCTCGTCGTGCCGATTCTCCGACTCGCGTTCAGCCGTTGGCTGCCCGAGGTGATGGGCGTGGTGGTGTTGTCGGCGATTCTGGCCCATACGGGGTGGCATTGGATGCTCGATCGGGGAGGTCGGCTGCTCCAGTACGACTTCACGCTGCCAGTGATGAACGCGGCCTTCGCCGCGACGATGATGCGGTGGATCATGTTGGTGCTGATCGTCGTCGGAGCGCTGTGGGCCCTGCGCGGCCTGTTCGCTTGGTGGGAGGGCCGCGCGGCGGCCGCCGAGTCGTGAGCGCGAAGGCCTTGGCCCGTCTCCGGGCGCTTTGCCTCGCCCTCCCGGAGGCACGGGAAGTCGAGGCGTGGGGTGCTCCCACGTTTCGGGTCAAGACGATGTTCGCGGCCTACTCGGCTCCGGATGCGCCCGGAGCGCGGCCCGCCGCGTGGATCAAGGCGGTTCCGGCGAACCAGGAGCTTCTCGTCGCCGCGGACCCGGAACGGTTCTTCGTGCCACCGTACGTCGGGCCTCGGGGGTGGGTGGGTGTCCATCTCGACGGACCCGATGTCGACTGGAGCGAGATCGGCTCGCTCTTGGCCGATGGCTGGCGCATGAGCGCGCCGAAGAAGCTCGTCGCCCGTCATCCCGAGTTGTGAAGGGCTGCGTTCAGGCGCCTTGCGGACCCGGGTCGAGAACCGAGCGGTAGACCTCGCTCTGGACGAAGAGCCGAACGACCTCTGGATCCAACATCCCCGCGGCGGCTTCTCGCTCGAGGATGCCGATCGCCTGCTCGACCGGCATGGACCGCTTGTAGGGTCGATCCGACGCAGTCAGTGCGTCGAAGATGTCGCAGACCGTCATGATCCGCGTCTCGAGCGACAGCGACTCGGCAGTGGCCCCGTCCGGGTATCCGGTGCCGTCGAGCTTCTCGTGATGGCCCCGGACGATCTCGGCGATACGGGCCAGCTCGTCGGTCCACGGGATGTCCAGAAGGAAGTCGTAGGAGTGAAGTACGTGCGACTCGATCTGATGCCGCTCGTCGTCGTCCAGCGAGCCCTTCCTGATGCTGAGGAAGTGCAGCTCTCGGGGCGTCAGATAGGGCTGCTCTTCACCCGAAAGATCGACGAACGACGCGGCACTGATTTCCTCGATCACGCCCGCGATATCCTCGCCCAGGATGCGCGGAATGTTGGCTTCCTCCACGGCCACTCGATAGCGCTCGATCCGCGCGAGGTCTTCGGCGAGACGGCTCTCGACGTCTTGGAGCCTCGGGGCGGCCTCCACAGCGCCTCCTGACGTGAGCAGCCCCTCCCGCTCCTCGGCGGCGCGAAGGCGTCGCAGGGCCTCGATTCGCGTAAAGCGCTCCCGGACCTCGACTTCGAGCACGGGGGGAAGCTTCCGCTCCTTGACCAGCACCTCCTCACGGACGCCGATCTTCCCGAAGTCGTGAAGCAGGCCGGCGTACCGGAGCTGCTTCAGCTCAGACGCGGAGAAGAAGACGTCCGCGAACTCGCCTTCGGTCTGCGCGTTGATGAGCTCGGCCACCAGGCAGGTGAGCTCCGTCACGCGGACCGAGTGCCCGGACGTGGCCGGATCACGCCGGTCGATCGCCGTGACGGCCGCCTTGATGAGGCCGGCGAAGAGGTTCTCGATGTCGCGGTAGAGGCGC
Organism: Gemmatimonadota bacterium; assembly: GCA_039591515.1. Lineage (GTDB taxonomy): Bacteria > Gemmatimonadota > Gemmatimonadetes > Longimicrobiales > Gaopeijiaceae > UBA2589. The sequence goes on from JBDHDM010000318.1 coordinate 4,933, forward strand.
GAGTTCTCGATGGCCACGGCCGCCTGCCCGGCCAACGAGGAGACGATGCTCACCTCCCGCTCGGTGTAGGGCAGCACCCACCGCTCGGCGTCCTCCTCGGAACGGATGTCCGCATGCTCGGCGCTCTTCCGGTTGATGAGCTGCAGCACCCCGACCACACGGTCGCGGTGGTCGATCATGGGCACCGCGAGCATCGACTTTGCGCGGTAGCCGTAGCTTTCGTCGACGGATTCCCGGTTGAAGGTGTACGGCACACCCTCGTCGAGCGCGTACACGTCGTCGATGACGAGAGCCTCCCCGCTCGTCGCCACGTATCCGGCGATCGAAGTGGGATCGAGGGGCA
>JBDHDM010000319.1:0-5271 GCA_039591515.1 Gemmatimonadota bacterium
GGGAGGGCGGCGACCGGACAGTCCGTAGGGTCTCGGCGACTGAAACGCCCCACCGCAGTTTCAGCAGCCTCCCGACGGCGGCCGCACGTCCGACACTCTAGGCTTCGGTTCCGCGAACGCAGCACGGAGCACGACCCGCCGCAGCGGCTTCACCCGCGACGGTCGTGATGGGGTGTGTCACCCTGCCCGACACCACCAGCGCGCCAAACCGGGAGGCCGGATCGCATCCGGGGAGGCCGGCGTTCGTGCACGAGAGAAGACGATCAACACCGACGAGATCGGAGCGAACCATGGACGAGAGCAGAGTCGACAACGGAAACGGGTGTCCGGTCCACGCCACCGCCGGAGGCACATCCAACCGCGACTGGTGGCCCAATCAGCTCAACCTCGGAATCCTCCACCAGCACTCGCCCCGGTCGAACCCCCTGGGTGAGGCGTTCGACTACGCCGAGGAGTTCGGCAAGCTCGACCTCGAGGCGCTCAAGAAGGACCTCTTCGAGCTGATGACGACCTCGCAGGACTGGTGGCCGGCGGACTACGGGCACTACGGGCCCCTCTTCATCCGGATGGCGTGGCACAGCGCTGGCACGTACCGCATCGCCGACGGCCGAGGGGGTGCGGGGTCGGGCACGCTGCGCTTCGCGCCGCTCAACAGCTGGCCCGACAACGGGAACCTCGACAAGGCCCGGCGGCTGCTCTGGCCACTCAAGCGGAAGTACGGCAACAGCATCTCGTGGGCCGACCTCATGATCCTCGCGGGCAACTGCGCCATCGAGTCGATGGGACTGGAGCCGTTCGGCTTCGCGGGTGGTCGCGAGGACGTCTTCGAGCCCGAGGAAGACACGTACTGGGGCAAGGAGTCCGAGTGGCTCGGCGACAAACGGTACTCCGGCGACCGGGAGCTGGAGAACCCGCTCGGCGCCGTCCAGATGGGTCTCATCTACGTGAACCCCGAGGGGCCGAACGGAGAGCCGAGCGCGGTCGCCTCGGGGCGTGACATACGCGAGACCTTCGCGCGCATGGCGATGAACGACGAGGAGACCGTCGCGCTCATCGCGGGCGGACACACCTTCGGCAAGTGTCACGGCGCGGGAGACGCTGCGCTCGTGGGTGCCGAGCCCGAGGGCGCCACCATCGAGGAGCAGGGCCTCGGCTGGAAGAACAGCTTCGGCTCCGGCAAGGGCGGGGACACGATCACGAGCGGCATCGAAGGCGCGTGGACCCCGACACCGACCCAATGGGACGACACCTACCTGGACATGTTGTTCAAGTACGACTGGGATCTGGTGAAGAGCCCGGCCGGAGCATGGCAGTGGGTGCCGACGGATCCCGCTGCGGCCGAGCTGGTGCCCGATGCGCACGACGCTTCGAGGCGCCACGCGCCGATCATGACCACGGCCGACCTCGCGCTCCGGATGGACCCCATCTACGAGCCGATCGCCCGACGCTTCTACGAGAACCCGGACGAGCTGGCCGACGCCTTCGCACGTGCGTGGTTCAAGCTCACGCACCGCGACATGGGCCCCCGCGCACGGTATCTCGGCCCGCTGGTTCCCGATGAAGACCTCATCTGGCAGGATCCGGTTCCGGCTGTCGACCACGAGCTGATCGACGCCGAGGACGTCGCCGCCCTCAAGGGCAAGATCCTCGATTCCGGGCTCTCCATCGCGCAGCTGGTCTCGACCGCATGGGCGTCGGCCTCGACCTTCCGCGGCTCGGACAAGCGCGGCGGCGCGAACGGAGCACGAATCCGTCTCGCACCTCAAAGTGGCTGGGAGGTCAACGAGCCTGGCCGGCTGGCGAAGTCGCTCGAAATCCTCGAGACGATCCAAAGCGATTTCAACGACGCGCAGACGGGCGGGAAGAAGGTCTCACTCGCAGACCTGATCGTTCTGGGCGGCTGCGCGGCGGTCGAGCGCGCGGCGAAGGACGCCGGACACGACGTGCCGGTTCCGTTCACGCCTGGCCGCACGGATGCGTCGGCGGAGCAGACCGACGCGGATTCCTTCGACGTGCTCGAGCCGATCGCGGACGGCTTCCGCAACTACATGAAGGGTGACGGCGCGGTGGCGGCCGAGGCGCTGCTCGTCGACCGGGCCCAGCTCCTGACGTTGAGCGCGCCCGAGATGACGGTGCTCGTGGCCGGCCTGCGCGCCCTGAACGCGAACTTCGGGCAGGTCCGGCACGGCGTCTTCACGGACCGTCCCGAGACGCTCACCAACGACTTCTTCGTGAACCTGCTCGACATGGGCACGGAGTGGAAGGCGGTCTCGGAGGCCGAAGACGTCTTCGAGGGCCGGGAGCGGGCCACCGGCGACGTGAAGTGGACCGCGACCCGGGTGGACCTGGTGTTCGGGTCCAACTCCCAGCTCCGCGCGATCGCGGAGGTCTACGGGAGCGACGACGGCCAGGAGGCGTTCGCACGCGACTTCGTGAGCGCCTGGGACAAGGTGATGAACCTGGATCGGTTCGACCTGGCCTGATCCCGGGGACGGCGCCCGGACGCTGCCGCGCGTCCGGGCGTCGATCTACCTCCGCTCGAATCTCACCCCCTTGGTCCGCCCGTTCCCGGCCAGGAGTCCCGTGATGTCACCGTTGTCGGCACGTTGGAAGACGAGTTCGGCGAACGGGAACGCCCCGGCGAAGGTGAGGCCGCTCCGATGTGTCAGCTCCATGGGCTCGGCACGCAGCCGGTGAACCACGAGCGTGTCGTCCTCGAGCCGCAGGTCGAGCCACAGCTCGAGCTCCCTGGAGTAATACCGGCCCGGCAGCTCGGAGACGTCGAGGGAAGAGGCCTCGGCCTCGAAGCGGACCATCGGGGTCGTCCGCCCCTGCGTGAACGTCGCGCTGTCGACCCGCTCTCCCTCGAAGTGGAAGACGATCGAGACATTCAGCTCCTCGTGCACGGCCGTAGAGTCGGTCGGCGTGGCCATCCTGATCCGGCTCTGGCCCCGGGGTTCCGAGTGGAGCACCCCGTCCTCGACCGTGAAGTCGGCCACCAATCCCGGGATCGTGAGGATCCAGTCGCCCACGATCGCCTCCATGCGCGCGAGTGACATACCACCGTCGGCGCCTTCCTCCGGCTCTTCCTCGTCCGCCATCGGCTCGAGACGATCCCCGAAGAAGAGATCGTCCATCTGCCGAGCCGGCGGGAAGCTGAACGTGGCGTTGTTGCTGGACAGGAAGACCCCGGCCTCGAGCCCCGGGAAATAGGCGAAGAAGGTGCGGTGCGCGGTGTCTCCGCCCGTGTGCGTGTAGCGCACCTGGCCACGGAGCTCCACCACACCCAGCCCAAGCGCGTAGTTCGTCGTGTCCCCGCTTTCGAGCACGTTTCGCGTCGTGAGCAGCTCGATGGCCTCGGGCCCGCCGACGGTCATGTCCCGGTAGTTGAGCATCCACTTCTGCATGTCGTGCCAAGTGGTGTAGATACCGCCGGCGCCGGCAGAAGCAGCAAGATCTCGAGCGGAGCGCCAGCCGCCACCCTCCGCCGGCACGTACGGCGTCGAGGCCCCGGGGACGATCTCGCCCTGGTGGTACTTCACCCTCGTGTCGGTCATGCCGAGCGGTCCGAAGACGCGCTCCTGCATGAATTCCGGGAAGGTCTTGCCGGACACCCGTTCGACGATCGTCGAGAGCAGGATGAAGCCGGTGTTGTTGTAGTTGTATTCGGTATTGGGCTCGGCCTGGAGCTCGGGCTGGCGCTGGACGATTCGGATCGCCTCGTCACGCCGGATCTGGTCCTCACCGGCCCGGCCCGCCATGGGCAGAAAGTTGTAGATCTCCCGGAAGCCGCCCGTGTGGTTCAGGAGGTTCTTGATCGTCACCGGTGTGCCGAAGTCGGGAAGCTCGGGGATGTGCGTGCGGACCTCGTCGTCGAGCGAGAGGAGGCCGTCGTTCTGGAGGAGCAGGATCGACATCGCGGTGAACTGCTTCGTCACCGAGCCGATGTTCGTGGGCGTGCCCACCTCGTGCGGGATCCCGAACGTGAGGTTCGCCATGCCGTAGGCCTTCTCGAAGACGATCTCCCCGCGGTCCATGACGCCGACCACCGCGCCGGGCGTGTCGTCTCCAGAAAAAGGCCTCATCCACTGATCCACCCGACCTTCCAAGTCATTCGCCACAGGCTCAACGACGTCCACCGTGACCTCGTAGTCGCCTTCCTGCTCGTCGAACGGCTCGACCCGGATGACGTGCGCTCCGGCCGCCTCCGTCTCGAACGTGAAGTTCTCGGGCCCCCGCGCCGGCGAGTCGAAATCGTCGATCTCCTCCCCATCGGGTCCGAGAATCGTCACCTCGACGTCGACGCTGAGCTGATTCACTTTGCCGAAGACGAACATCCCGGCTTCGAGATCGATCGAGTAGTCGTGCTGCGAGGTGGGCGTCAACGTGCCGGGCGCGGTCTGCCCCACCCGCAGAGTCGTGGCTTCCTGCGCGGCCAGCGGCGCGGCCAGGAACGCGAGCGTCAAGAGAACGGCGCGCTTCATGAGATCTCCACTACCAAGGGGTTCATCCGTTCGTGAGCCGATAGAGCTCGACCTCCGCCGCGACCCTGCCGAAGCCCGGCCACCACGGATCCTCCACCAGCTCCTCGAGGAGCGCGGTCGCGCCCACTGTGTCGCCCTGCACCAGCATCCAGTTCGCCACCCCGTACCCGACGGTCTCGCGCCGATAGGGTGCGTCCGGACCCGGGTTGAGCAGCTGGTCGGCCGTCATCAGGCCCTTGTACATGAGCAGATCGTGGTAGTACGCGACGTTCTCGGAGATCTCCAGATCGGGCGAGACCGCTTCCAGCAACTCGTCCGCAGCACCTTCCCGTCCCGCGCGCAGCGCCGCACGCACCGCCCACTCGGTCATCGCGACGAACGACTCGGGGTCGTCGGTGTTCTGCGAGCAGCTCCGGAAGTCGTCCGCCTGCGCCGAGCGAGCCTCCGTCGAGTCGGCGAGCGCAATGCAGCGCAGGTACTCGTCCGCCGCGTCGTCGAATCGGCCGGCGAGGAAGTAGGCGAGCCCGAGGTGATAGGCGACGTCCCAGTTCATCGGAGCCCGTGTGCGCGCGGCCTCGAGATCGCGGACCGCCTCGTCGAACTCGCGCACGGAGATGTGGCGGTGCCCCCGGTAGCGGTAGGCGCGCCAGTCGTCGGGTGCGAGCTCGATCGCCCTCGAGTAGAGCTCCATCGCCTGGCGATACTGCCAGAAGTTCCGGCGGACACGGCCCGCCGCGATCAGCCGGTCGACATCCTCCGGGGCTTCCGCGAGTGCAGCGTCCGCCTC
>JBDHDM010000320.1:0-5268 GCA_039591515.1 Gemmatimonadota bacterium
CGAAAGCACGACGTAGGGACCCGCTTCCGATCCGGGCACGAGTCCCACCACGTAGACGCCCCTGCCACACTCCCCCAGGTCGAACTTCTGCTCGAAGGAGCCCCCCAACGGCTGGACACCGGCAGTGCGTAGGCGCTCCACCAGATAGCGGCGCGCCCGCGCGGACCCCTTCGATCCCGCCGCTCGCCCCTGCATCGAGTCGTGCGCCAGAACCGAGAGCGTGGTCACGAGCCGTGCCGAGTCCGGGCCGATGAAGCCCTGGGGCTCGCCTTCCGTCTCGCGCGCGAGCACGGCGGCGGTCAGAAGCCCCGAGGTCGCGGCGAGAAGCATCATCCGATTCTTCATGGTCGGGCAGCTTGGTGTCCCGGCGCCCGATTCGCCAGTTTCGGGCGCCCTTTGACATCCAGGGCCCCGTGCCGGAGAATGGACCCGGAAGCCCCGTTCAGCCCCCTCCGAGGCTCGAGCGTAACGTGATGTCGAACGACGAATCCCCGAACGACTGGCCGACCGAGCAGGCCGAATCGACCCCCGGTCAGGATGAGCCCTCCCGTGTCGCGCCGAACGAGGGGCTCCCGCCCGGATCGTGGGTTCTCCTCGTCGATCCGGCCGCATCCCGTGGCGACGCGGTGCGCAGCCTGATCCGTGCACGGGGCCACGAGGTGGTGACGATCGACTCGGCGATCGAGGCCGTCGAGTTCGTCGACGCCGCCGAGTTCGCTCTGGTGGTGATTTCGACCGCGCTGGAGACGGCGCGCGGCGTCGAGCTCGTACGAAGGCTTCGCGCGCTCGAGGCGCTGCGATCGCGTAGGGTCCCGATCTTCGCGATCACCGAGCCCGGACGGCCTCTGGCACGAGCGGCGTATCTGTCGGCGGGTGCCGACGAGTCCCTCGACGCTCCCCTCCGGGGGGAAGTGCTGGACGATGCGTTGGCGAGACACGTTCGGGCACCCGATGAGCACTTCGTCCCGAAGCTCGCACTGGAGGCGGCCGCCGGTGAGCCGGAGCGTCTGCGTACGACGCTGCGCAGATTCGAGACCGAGGCGCCGGCTCGCCTCGCTTCCATGCGAGGGGCGCTGCAGGATGCGGACGCCGCGAGCCTCGGCGTCTCGGCGGAGGCCCTGGAGGACTTCGCGCATCGGGTCGCCATGAGGCGCGTACGCGACCTGTGCCACCGAATCGCGGCTCACGCGCGTCGGGGTGAGGTCGAAGAAGCCGGCCGGTTGATCCAGGAGCTGCACGAGGCCGTCGACCGTGGCACGGCCGCGGCGAGGCGCTCGATCGAGGTGGCCTAGAGCCCCGACGGTGCGGCAAGCGGGGGAGCCTGGCGACTCCCTCGAATCACGGTCTCGCGGACGTAGACCAGATCGCCGAGAGGGGAGTTGTCGGCGTTGCCGGAGTTCGCTGCGAGGTGGAGGGCGACCGGAGCGGACGCGTCCGGTGCGGTCCACAACACGGCCCACGCCGATCCGGAGCGGTCGGCTGGCCGGGTACCCTCGGGGCTCTGGTGCACGTACGTGACGCCGAGGCTGTCCTTGGTGGTGGTCCGCCCGTCCACGGGGCGGAGCGCTCCGCCGTTACCGCCGGCCGCCGGACCGTCCGCGAAGCGGGCCGTGAGCTGGAAACCGGCCACGTCGGTCTCGTCGGCCTCGAGCCGCACGGTGAGCACGTACTCCTCACCGGCGACGTACCCTCCGGGGAGCCCCTCGAGCCGCACGGAGCCTCCGAACGCATTGACCTCGTTCCCGATGTGGCAATGGGTGCAGGTAGGCTCACCGAAGCCGCCGGTGAAGCCGGCCGGTGGCTCCGCCGCCGAGGGAAGGCTCCGTCCCGCCTCCGGAGCCGAGCGTGGAGCGGCCACCGCCCCCGCGACCGCGAGGACGGTGACCGCGCATAGCTGGCCGCGCATACGTCAGTCGCTTACGGCCCTTCTCCGAGGCGGGAGCTTCGCCACACCGATCGTGTTGCTGTCCGCGCCGAACCAGACGGAGTTCGTGTCGGGATCGAAGTACATGTGCCGGATCGACCCTGCGCCGCTTTCGGGCTGGACCTGACTGAAGAACTCCTCCGTCATCGGATCGAAGCCGACGAAGTTGTTGGGCTCGATTCCGGTCTCGACGACCCAGATCCGGTCCGAGTCGTCCGCGAGCATCCCGTAGGGGCGGGAGTCGGTCCCGTTGGGAAGCTCGAACTCACGGATATCGCCGCTCTCGGGGTCGAGTCGACCCAGCGTGCCACGGGTCCAGTCCCCGTACCACAGGACGTCGTCCGAGGTGATCGCGATGCGCCGCGGCAGCGCGTTCTCGGGAAGCTCGAAGGCTTCGAACTCGAACGTCTCGGGATCGACCGTCCCGATGTGGTTCGTGTTGAAGAGCGCGATCCACGGGCGGTCGTTCGAGTCGACCACGATGCCGTAGGGGCGACTCGAGTTTCCGCGACGGGAGGCTTCGACCTGCATCGACTCCACGAGTCGGATCTCGCCGGTCTCGGGCCAGAACTTGCCGATGAAGTTGCCCCCCTGGACGGTGAACCAGATGTCACCTTTCGAGTCGAAGACGAGGGTGTGCGGATCGCGCGCCCGCTCGTCGGGCATCATGTACTTCTCGATCTCGCCCGTCTCGGGATCGAGTCGACCGATGTGCATGGCCACCGCTCCGGCGCCTGCCGCGTTGCCGGCGTACCAGACGGTGCCTTCCGGGTCGATGACGAGGTTGTGCGGCCGCACACCGCCCGTGTCGTACTTCCTGAACTCGCCGGTCTCCGGATCGAACACGGCGATGTACGCGCCGGCCTGGCCACAGAACCACACCCGTCCGTCCGGGGCGACCATCGGGTCACGAGGTCTTGATTCGGGGTAGGGGACATCCCACTCCGTGAGCTCCGGGTCGGAGAGATGTTGCGCGGCGACGGCGGCGGGGGCCGGCAGCAGGAGAGCCGCGGCAGCAGCGAGGAGAACGATTCGGGGCATGGGTCCTCCCAGGAACGTGCTCCCCCGCGAAAAAGGCGGGAGGCGGTGAATCCAAGTTGCTCAATCTGCAGCCGCACCGCGGATTCCGCACGACCTGTTCCCGACTTCCGGGTCGCGATCGACACGGGACCGTCCTAGCTTCGTCCAGAGAGTGAAGGGCCTTCGGAGACCGAAGCGTGTGTGAAAACCATACCAGCCGGCGTGCGTTCCTCGGCAAGGCTGCGTCCTGTGCGGCGCACGTCGCGCTCATGTCGGCGGCCGCGCCCTTCCGAGCGCACCGCCTGTGGGCAGCGCAACAGCGCTTTCCGGTCGTGGCCGCCGAACCATGGGGAAGGATCGAGCGGATCGCCGAGGGCGTCTGGGCTTTGGTGTCGACCCCCATGGAGGACCGCACGACACTCTGCAACGGGGGGATCATCCAGGGCCGGTCCGGCGTGGTGCTCATCGAGGCCTTCGCCACCGACGACGGCGCACGCTGGATGGCCGAGCAAGCGCGGCGGCTCACCGGTCGCGAGCCGACCCACGTCGTGCTCACGCATTATCACGGCGATCACACGGGCGGCTTGCGGGGCGTGCGCGAGGTCGGTGCGCCCGCGATCCTCGCGACGCCGGTGACCCGTGACTACTCACGGCAGAATCGCAATCCGCCCAACGAGATCCTGAACCGGGCGATCCCGCTCGATACCATCCGTCCCACCGAGCTGGACCTCGGCGACCGTTCGGTGCTCATCGTGCCCCGGCGAGGCCATACCGATTCGGACGTGACCATCGAGATCACCGACCCGTCCGTCGTCTTTTGTGGTGATCTCGTCTGGAACGGGATGTTCCCGAACTACATGGATGCGCACCCGGTGCGGCTGAGCCAGTCGGTGCGCCTGATGCAGGCGGTCGACGCGACGACGTACGTCCCCGGCCACGGCCCCATCGCCGATCGGGCGGCCCTCGACCGCTACGTGACGCTCCTGGACCACGTGGAGGCGGCTGCGCGCGACGCGGTGCAGCGGGGCCTCACGGCGGCGGATGCAGCGAAGGAGTTCCACATGCCGACCGGCATGGCCAACTGGGTCCTGTTCAACCCGGACTACTTCGAGCGCGCCCTGGGCGCCTGGATGGCAGAGCTGTAGTCTCCGCCGTCAGCCTGGGCGACCTCCCATACGGCTGGCTCCCGTGAGCTCTCGGCCTACTCCGTCGCGGCCGAGGCGGTGGGGAGCGAATACAGGTGGGCCGTCACGGCCACCGCCACGAGGAGGAGCAGCGCGACCGCCCACAGGCGGCTCGAAAGCAGGAAGCCCGACACGCCGATGAAGAGCCACAGCGTGGCCACGGAGGTCGTCCGCACTCGGCCCGAGATCACCCCACTCTCTCGATAGTCGCGTAGGTACCGGCCGAAGAGTCGGTTCTCGTGGAGCCAGCGTTCGGCCCGGGTGGAACTCCGTGCGAAGCACCACGCCGCGAGCAGGAGGAAGCACGTCGTCGGCCAGAGTGGCACGAAGATGCCGATGACGCCGAACGCCACGCTCACCGCGCCCACGGAGAAGTACACCCCTCTCCGTACGGGGCCCGGGAGCGTGTTCACCACACGCTCGGCTCGCTCATGGTCGACGGGGCAATCTTCGTGCACGGCTCATGATCGGGAGAAAGCAGGCTGCACCAGCGGCCCGATGGGCTGCCGGCGCGGTAAATGTATGTGACGGGACCGTTTCGCGGTATGCGTCCCATCGCCCACGAGCGCCAGGTTTCCGGACGCCAAGGGTCAGGCGCGGCCGTACTCCTCGCGCAGCTTCGTCTTCTGCACCTTGCCCGTCGCCCCCATGGGAAGCGAATCCACGAAGATCACGTCGTCGGGAAGCTGCCACTTGGCGAGCGAGTCGGCGAGGTAGGCGAGGATCGCTTCTTTCGACGGATCGCGGTCGGGGGCGGGGACCACGACCAGCAGGGGACGCTCACCCCACTTTTCGTCCGGGACGCCGATGACGGCGGCCATGGCGACGTCGTCGTGACCCATCGCCGTGTTCTCCACGTCGATCGAGCTGATCCACTCGCCCCCGGACTTGATGAGGTCCTTCGTGCGGTCCGTGATCTGCACGAAGGACTCGGTGTCGATCGTTGCTACGTCACCCGTCGGGAACCACCCGTCCGGGGTGAGCTTCCTTTCGTCGCTCCTGAAGTAGCCGTCGACCACCCAGGGCCCGCGGGCCTGGAGCTCCCCGAAGGCCTCCCCGTCGTTGGGGAGCACCTCGCCTCGTTCGTCGACGATGCGGAGCTCGATTCCGAACGGTGCCTGGCCCTGCTTGGTCTGAAAG
>JBDHDM010000321.1:0-5261 GCA_039591515.1 Gemmatimonadota bacterium
ACGGTCACGGGGGAGGACGACTCGGACGGAAACCGTATGGTCACGACCTCCGTCGACGGGAGCGTGCAGCTGTCGTCCCCCGTTCGAATGCGCGTGCGCGGTTACGCCCGCAGTCTCGAGCAGCACGCGACGACCTTCCGACTCGAGCAGCGAGCCTACGGCCTCACGGTGGGCGGTGAGGTCCAGGCGGGGCCGGGATGGCTGCTGTCCGCCGATCTCGGGGGGAGCGCCACCGACAGCGAAGGCACCTCCTCGTTCCTTTCCGTCGCTGCCCGTGTCCGCTCGCCGGAGCGCCGCCGGCTCGGGGTCTCGATCGACGTCTCGTCGCGGGGCTTGGACGAGACGGCCGCGCTGGTGAGGACCGGGGTGCAGGCCCGCGAGGCCGTCATGGCCCTCCGGTGGCTTCCGGATCCGGCCTGGCGCGTGGACGGGAGCGTCAGCCAGGGAGAGTACGAGGGTGCGGAGGCGAACGGGCGTCGGGCGTGGTCGATCGGGGCTTCTCGACGGCTCGGTCGGCTCTTCTCACTCGGGCTCGTCCATCGCGGCTTCTCCTTCGAGAAGAACCTCGACGAGGGGTACTTCGATCCCGATTTCTACGGCATCGCCGAATTGACCGGCTACTGGCTCTACAGGCCCGCCCCGTGGAGCTTCCTCATCGAGGTCGCCCCGGGCGTCGAACAGGTCACGAAGGACGGGGATCCTCGCGCCTCCTTCCGATCCAACCTCCGGCTCGGCTACCTCGTCGGGCGTGCGCGCGAGGTGTCGATGTCCTTCGGCTACTCGTCGGCGGGCCTCACGACCTTCGCGAGTGGCGCCGACGACTACCGCTACCTCGCGGTCGTCCTCGGGATCTCGTGGACCTTCTAGCGTCGCGGCTCGCGAGGGGTCGGTGACGGCGCGAAGGGACCCGCATGTCCGCTGACCGGTATCTACTGCGACCCACGTCACCCAACCCCGCCGTTCGATGAGACGTTTTCTTCTCTTTGCCCTGTTCGGGCTCCTCGCTCCGGTCGGGGCAGACGCGCAACCTCGCCTCATGGTGGGCGGTGGTTTCAGCGCTCCCAGTGGGTCGATCAGCGACGCGGCGGACCCGGGCTTCCACCTGCGGGCCAGCCTGCAGGTGACCTTGCCTACGCTGCCGTTGGCGTTGCGCGGAGACGGCACGTTCCATCGATTCGGTTCGTCCGTGGACGGTGCGGTCGACCCGGAGATCCTCGCAGGCTCGGGGAGCCTCGTGTACACCCTCCCGGGTGTCTCACTGCAGCCGTATCTCCTGGCCGGAATCGGCTCGTACCGCACGGAAGCGGGCCCCATCGACGAGCCCGTGGCGGTCACGGAAACCGGCTACCACGGCGGTTTCGGGGTCGCGGTCGGGGGGCTGGGATTGGGTGCGTTCGCGGAGATCCGCTACATCCACATCACCGGGGACGAGAGCGCCGCACTCATCCCCCTGACGCTGGGCCTGAGGTTCTGAGCAGGCCTCCACAAGTCCGGAGGGTCCGCGGGGTGACGCGCCGCGAACGGATGGGGGGGAAGGAGCAGGCGGCCTGGCGCGGAGTCAGCGCCTGACCTGAACCTGGACGACCTTCACGCCACCGAGCCCCGCTGCGACCCATAGTCGACTCGCCGAGAACTCGACGTGGTTCGCAGACTGGAGGTCCTCGAAGCGCAGCTTGCCGAGCACCGTGATCGGCTGCGTGTCCGTGCACGGAGTGGCGTCGAACGACGCGTCCGCGGCTGCGGCGTACACGCCCGCTTCGCCGTTCGAGACGAAGATCAGCTCCTCCTCGACGGTGACCGCGTTGGTCACGACCACCGAGGGGTCGAGTCCGAGGTCGTCGGGGTCCGGTGGTGGAATGGAGCCCACGATCTGCCCGTCGTCGAGACAGACGACCTGAACGCCGTCGCGTCCTGCGGCGACGAACGCCTTGCCCCCGTGGACCTCGACCGTCGTCTTGGCTCCCTCCACGTCTGCGCCCGGAAAAGGAAACGTGGCGAGGAGGTTGAGCGTTCCCCCGGCGAAGTTGCCCGCCTCGAACACGGATAGCCTTCCTGGCACGCCCTGAGCCACGACGACGCGGTCGTTCGCCTCGTCGAGCGTGACCCACCTCGCTCCGTCGAGCGAGTATTCCGCCAGCACGCCGAGGTCGCTCGGGTCGAGCGCGTAGACGGCGCCGGCGTCGCCCGAAGTCGCGTAGACGACCGATCCGTCGCTCACCGCGCTCGTGGCCGCGAAGCTCGAGAGCTGCGCTTCTGCGAGACCCGGAAGCTCGAGCTTGTCCGATGTCACGACGAAGCGCTCCAGGACGGCTGGAGACGGCCGGGTCGGGTCTGCGGAGGCCTGAGCCGCGTAGGCGTACGCGTCGTCCAGGGCCACGGCGCTCACATCGGCGTCGTTGATCAACGCGCTGGACTTGAGCACCGGCCGGTCACCCTGGAACTGCACGAGATCGAGCGCGCCCAACGCGGTCTCGCCCCGGACGTTGTACGAGATCACGGCGCGGTTGCCGGTGGCCTGTCCGATCATGGTCGCCTGGACCGTGACCCCCGAAACCACGGGCGGATCCAGCTCGCCCTTGAGTGTGAGCCTGATCTCGCTTGGGACGAGGACCGGCCCGGCCGCGGTCGGGCTGCCCGCGACGCCGTATTGCGGCGTGACCACGGCGTCGATGGGGATGTCCGTGTCGGGGTAATCGACCCGCTGGCTCAGCACGAGCTCGTCGTTGATGATCTCGATTCGCTCGTTCTCGGCGTCCCCGGGCACGAACACCTGATCGTAGCAGGCCGAGGAAGCGAGCAGGGCCCCGATGGCGAGCATCGGGCGCATGACGTCACCAGGCGCGGCAAAGAAGTCCCGATCGGGCATCACGTTCGTCTCCCGTACGGCAGCGAATGGTCGAGAACCCTCCCTGGGCCTCGAAGATAGGGCCAAGGGGCGTGCCGCCGTGCCAAAAAAAAGCCCCGAGCCTCGACGCAAGAGGCTCGGGGCCGAAAGGCAGGGGGCCGGCGCCGCTAGTACGCGCTCAGCTCGATCAGCGCGTCGACGACGTCAGGAGTCTGAGGGAGGGTCGCAGCTTCGACCTGGGGTGCGTACGCGACCCACGTGTCGAGCGATGCCACCCGACGGACCGGCCCGTCCAGGTACTCGAAGAGCTCGTCGGCGACCCGCGCCGCGATCTCGGAACCGATCCCCCAAGACAGGCTGTCTTCGTGGACGATCAGCACCTTGCTCGTCTTCTTCACGGAATCCGCGATGCGCTCCATGTCGAAGGGCTGGACGGTGCGTAGGTCGATGACCTCGGCCTCGATGCCGTGCTGCTCGGCCACGATCTTGGCCGCATCGAGGCTCCGCTTCACCAACGCGCCGCACGTCACGAGCGTGACGTCGGTGCCCTCCCGGCGCACCTTGGCCTTGCCGAAGGGGATCATGAAGTCGGGACCGGGGTCCCGTCCCTTGTTGTAGACCTGCCGATAAAGATGCTTGTGCTCGAGGAAGAGGACGGGGTCGTCGCACCGGATCGCGGTGCGGAGCAAGCCGGCCGCATCCTCCGCCGTCGCCGGCATGCACACGCGCAGCCCCGGACAGTGCGTGAACAGCGTCTCCCCGGTCTGGGAATGGTAGATCGCGCCGCCCTTCAGGTAGCCGCCATACGTCACACGAATGACCGCCGGAGCCGAAAACTGGCCGTTCGACCGGTAGCGCATGGTGGCCAGCTCGTTCCGGATCTGCATCATGGCGGGCCAGATGTAGTCGAAGAACTGGATCTCGGCGACCGGCTTCATGCCGCGGGTCGCCATGCCCACCGCCCGCCCGGCGATGTTGGCCTCGGCGAGGGGTGAATTGTACACCCGCTCGGAGCCGAACCGAGCCTGGAGGCCGTGCGTGACCTTGAACACGCCCCCTTTCCCCTTCACCTCGTCCAGGTACTCCTCCCGCGAGACGTCCGCGACGTCCTCCCCGAACACGACGATGCGAGGATCGCGCTCCATCTCCGTGCGCATGCAGGAGTTGAGGAGGTCGACCATGGTGAGGAGCTTGTCGCTCTCGTAGCGAGGCGAGTCTTCCGTATCGAACTCCGACGAGGTCGGATCGATCTCCTCGGAGAACAGGTGCCGGGTGGCGGTGGAGGGTGCTGGCTGCGGAGACGCGAGGGCCTCGTCGGCCGCCGCGGCGACGTCGGCCTCCACCTGAGCCTCGAGCGCGTCGAGCTCTTCCGGGGTCGCCGCCCCGATCGAGATGAGCAGCGCGCGCGTCCGCTTCAGCGGATCACGCGCCTCCTGCGCTTCCCGCTCGTCGGCGGTTCTGTACGCCCGCTCGTCGTCGGACATCGAGTGCGAATAAGGACGGGTCGTGTGGGCGTGGAGCATCGCCGGTCCCCGCCGCTCGCGCGCATAGCCGATCACTTCGGCAGCCGCGCGGTAGGTGTCGAGCACGTCCGTGCCGTCACATTCGACGATGTAGAGGCCCGGGAATCCGGAGGCGAGCTGCGAGATGCTGCCTCCTGCGGTTTGCACCTCGACCGGGACGCTGATCGCGTATCCGTTGTCCTGGACGACGTAGACCAGTGGCAGCCTGAGGTTGCAGGCCGAGTTGAGCGACTCCCAGAATTCGCCCTCCGAGGTCGCGCCGTCGCCCGTGCAGACGACCACGATCTCGTCTTCGTGATAGTGCTCGACGTGTTCGGCCAGGCCCGGAACGCGTCGGATCTTCGTGCCGGCCTCGGCGGCGCCGACCGACTGCAAGAACTGCGTGCCCGTGGGCGAGGACGAAGTGGGCACGTTGAAACGCTTGTCACCGAAGTGGGCCGGCATCTGGCGACCACCCGAGGCCGGGTCGGCCTCGGCGCCCACGGCCTGCAGGAGGTGGTCGAGCGGCGATTGCCCCAACGAGAGCATCAGCGCCCGGTCGCGGTAGTAGGGGTAGAACCAGTCGCGACCGGGCACACAGTGTGCGCCGACCGCAACGCCGACGGCTTCGTGTCCTGCCCCCGAGATCTGGAAGTAGATCTTGTTCTGACGCTTGAGGCTCATCTCGCGATCGTCGATGCGGCGCGAAGTCACCATCGTGCGGTAGAAGCTGAGCAATTGCTCGTGAGAGAGGCCGGCGAGGTCGACCTCCCCCAGGATCTCCCGTTCTGTCGTTGCCATCGAATCGGGGCTGGAGGGAATTCGCGGGGTAGACTCCTAAGATACCGACATCGTCATCGCGACGAAGGGTTGTTGCTAGCCGCCCGAACCTCCTCCTCGACGTCGATCGCGTC
>JBDHDM010000322.1:0-6632 GCA_039591515.1 Gemmatimonadota bacterium
ACCTGGACTCCTTCCATGCCCGCTACGACATGCCGGGCGGCTTGGACGAGATCTCCGGGCTCGCGCTCAACGCCGAGGGTCGGCTCTTCGCGCACGACGACGAACGGGCCGTCATCTACGAGGTGGACGTCGAGACCGGAAGCGTGTCCGCGGGCTTCAGGGTGGGAGAGACGGCAGTTCGGAACGACTTCGAAGGCATCGCGGTCGTGGGCGATCGCTTCTTCCTCGCCTCTTCCACGGGGATGTTGTACGAGTTTCGTGAGACGCCTCCCCGCTCCGCCACGGAGTACCGACGGACCGACACCGAGCTGGGCTCCCGATGTGAGGTGGAAGGGCTCGCCCATCACGAAGCGGACGCGAGCTTGCTCGTCGCGTGCAAGGAGACGCCGGACGAGCGCCACGTCGTCATTCACCGGTTGCCCTTGGACCCCTCTCGGGGCACGCTCGAGCCCATCCGTGTTCAGAAGGAGCGACTCCGAGCTGCCGGCGGCACGCGAGACTTCAGCCCCTCGGCCATCGCCGTGGACCCCGAGACCGGACACCTCGTGCTCCTCGCTGCCAGGCAGGAGCAGATCCTCGAGATCACCGAGGGTGGGGAGATCATCAGCCTCTTCCGCCTCTCGAAGTCACGCCATCCCCGGCCCGAAGGATTGGCGTTCACGCCGGGCCGGCTCCTGCTCATCGCCGACGAGAAGGACGAGGCGGACGCGAGCGTGACGGTGTACGCGCCCAGATAGGAGGCTGGCCGCCTGCGGCACCGTTGTCGACGGTGCCGGGACGAAGGAGGAGAGCGGGGTGTTGGACTCTGTCTTCCCTCGGAGGAAGGCGCCGGCGACCATCACATCAGCGCGGCAGCTGACCTCAGAACACGCGCTCCCGCTCACGATCGATCAGGGCCTGGAAGCCCACGTGGTCCGCGAGTGGCCGCATGAGGTAGTCGTGCTCGACCCGCCTCGCGTTGTACAGGTTCGGGGACGCAAGAAGGAGCGTGAGCGTCTCCGTAGCGTCTTCGAGGCGACCCGCTCCCGCGTAGACCGCCGCGAGATGAAAGAGATGATGCGGCCCCTGCACCACGTCCTGGCGCGCCGGGTTCATGTCGACTGCGGCCTCCGCTTCGCGGACCGCCGAGGTGAAGTCGCCGAGGCCAGCGTGGACGAGCGCCAGGGCGCTCAGTGCCCTCGCGTCCTGCGGTGCGTGCGCGAGGCGTGCCCACGCGAGAGCCTCGGCCCGGACATACGAGCTCTCGGCTTCACGGGGGCGGCCCGCGCCCTCGTGGACCCACGCCTCGAGCAGGTCGCGCGGCAACCACTGCGTCCCCCGGTGGAGGCGGACCTCGGGCAACCGCCGAACCAACTGAAGGGCCCGGTCCCAGTCTCCCACGTACATCGCGGCGTCCCATCGGTGAAAGTCCGACTCCTCCCCGAGGCCCTCCTGGAGGTGGTTGATGTCGCCGGTCAGGTACCAGCGCGCGTGGGCGAGGTTCTCGGGCCGTTGGCCACCCGCCTCGAAGAACGGGATCGCCTCTTGGTACCGACGCATCCCGAACAACGTCTGAGCGTGCTGCGAGAGGAGCGAACGATTGTTCGGGTCGAGCTCGATCGCCTGGGCCAGCGCGTCGGCCGCCTCGTCCCAACGGTTCAGCCTCCGGTGCAAATAGCCCGACAGGACCAGGTAATCGTGCTCGGTGTGCAACGATCCGCGCACCTGCTCGAGCCACGTATGGGCTCCCTCTCAGTCCCGCGTCCGGTAGTGAGCCCCTCACGCTTATCAGGCCGATAGCAGTTTATACGCATTCCAGCACGAAACCGTGTAGCCCAAGGCGGAGCGCACGATCTGCCGTTCTTGCCGGAAATCGATGTCGGAAGCTGCCGGATTGAATGGGCCCAAGAACGGGCTCAATGGACACAAGAACGCCCTACTCCGCTCTCAACGCCCTCACCGGATCGATCCGGGTCCCCCTCCGTGCGGGCACATAGGCCGCCAGCAGGGCGACGCAGAAGAGACCCGCCGACACCCCTAGCAGGCCCGCTGGATCCGTGGTGCCGGTCCCGAAGACCAGGCCATCGAGAAGGCGGGTCGCCCAGAGTGACCCACCGACCCCCGCCACGATCCCGACGAGCGTGACCCCGAGTCCCTGCCGGAGCACCAGCGCGAGGAGTGAGGCGCGTCCCGCGCCGAGCGAGGCGCGCAGCCCCAGTTCCGGCGTGCGCTGTGCGACCACGTAGGCGATCGTGCCGTACAGACCGACGGCGACGAGGAAGAGGGCGACGCCCGCGAAGAAGCCGAGCAGAAGCGTCAGCACTCGCGGACGGACGGTCGCCGCCGCGGCACGTGTCTCCATCGACATGGCGGAGGTGAGCGCGACGTCCGGCGCGATCTCCGCGAGCTCCTCCTGAACGGCTGGCAGGATCGCCTCCGGCGCACCTGCGGTCCGGATCATGAGCCCGGTCTCGGGCTGCGCTCCCTGACGCAGGGGCACGAACGCCAGGCGTTCGGGCGGCGTGCCCGGCTGGTCCAGCCTCATGTCCTCTACGACCCCGACAACAGTGCCGCCCACCTCTTCGAAGCCGGGCCACGCGAGTTGAACGCGCTGACCGAGCGCACGTCCGTTCGGAAAAAGTTCCTCCACGGCCGACCGACCGAGCACCACGACACGTTCACTGTTCTCGTCGTCGGTCCGGTCGATGTCACGCCCCTCGAGGAGATCCGCTCCGAGCATCGTGAGATGGCCGTCGGAGACCGGCTGAATCCGTACCCAGAGGTGCTGGGCGGACGTGAGCTCAGGGCGGCCTTCCGACCCCAGCACTAGGGTGCGCCACGTCGGGCCGCCCATCGGCACCTCACCCGCCGACGCCGAGAGCACCCCCGGCAGCGCCCGTACCCGCTCGATCACCTCGGTGTGGAAGACCGCCGGATCGATGCCCGCGGCCTGGTCGGCCGGGGACAGGCTGTACATGGCCGTGAGCATCCCCTCCCGGTCGAAGCCGAGGTCGACACGCTCGAGGTTCAGCGTCGTGCGCATCATCACGGACGCGCCGGCGAGGAGGACGATCGCGATCGCGACCTGCGTGACGATCATCACGCCTCGACTACCCAACCCGAGCAGGCCCGGTCGAGCGCCGATCGACGTCCGGCCACCCCGCAGACCCTCGCCGGGGTCGGCCCCCGAGGCTTGCCACGCCGGAAGCAGCCCGAAGAGAAGCCCGACGCCGGTCGTCAGCCCGAGCGCGAATCCGAAGACCCGCCAGTCGATCGTCAGGGCTTCCGGGTCGAGGAACTCCAGCCCACGCCCACCGGCCGTCCCGAGCGACTCGGTGAGCCATCGCCCGACCGCCTCGATGCCGAACGTCGCCAGCCCGAGACCCAGTAGCCCGCCCAGGAAGGCGAGCGTGAGACTCTCTGTCAGGAGCTGCCGGGCCAGGCGCACTCGCCCGGCGCCGAGAGAGGCACGGACCGCGGCCTCCGTACGACGCGCAGCTCCGCGGGCGAGCAGGAGCCCGGCCAGATTGGCCGTCGCGATGAGCAGAACGAGAAGGACGGCGGCGAAGAGCGCGATCATCGACGTCCTGGCGGCCGCGTTTCCCTTGGCGTCCGCGAACCGGACGACGCCCAGGGTGGCCGTCATGTTCTCCGCTCCGGGCGGCGGCGGCCACCGCTCCATGATCTTCGCACCGAACGATCTTGCCTCTTCCGCCGCCCGGTCCAGTGTCGCATCGGGCGCCAAGCGACCGAGCACATAGAAGAACTGGTTCCACGGCTCCTCGGTGATCGTCGGGTTCTCGACTTCGCGGAGCGCGGCGAACGGGATCCAGACCTCAGCGGTCCCACCCAGGCCCTCGAACCCCTCCTCGACAACGCCGACCACCCGAAACCGCAGCCGATCGAGGGTGATCACGGTGCCGACCGCGTCGGGCGTCCTCCCCATGCGGCGCTCCCAGAAGCCGCTGCTCACGACGGCATTCAGGACCGAGCCACCCATGTCCTCCTCTTCGGCTCCGAAGAGCCGGCCCAGGCGCTCGCTCGCTCCGAGCATCGGGAGGAGGGAGGGCGTCACGGCCTCGACCGAGACGATCTCGGGAGACCCGAGCTCGGTCAGAGTCATCGTTCTCGCCGCGTACCCTCCGAGCTCCGCGAACGAGGAGACCTCGTCACGGAAGGCTACGTACCGGGGATACGACCACAGGCTCGGCCTGATCTCCTCCCCGGGGGGCTGGAAGAGCTGGTCCACCACGACCAGCCGTTCCGAGTCGGGATAGGGCGGTTCGCTGAACACCGCCTCCTCGATGACACTGAAGAGCGTGGTGCTGGCCCCGATCGAGAGCGCGAGCGTCACGATCGCCGCGGCGGTGAAGCCCGGGCTCCTGCGCAGGGTTCGCAGTGCGAACCGGACATCCTGGATCATCGACTCCATCCTCCACCCCTCCTTCCATTCGCTCATCGCATCCCATACCACACCCGCGAGGAACCACGACAGATCTCGATGACTCGACCCGTTCGTCCGGAGCTGCCAGAGCTCCGCTTCCCACTCGCCCCGCCGCACGTCGCGCAACGCACCCGGAACGAGGAGCGCCGCGGCACGGAGGAGCCGTCGGCTCCAGCGCGTCACGGGATCGGTCGGCCAGGCGGGTGTCATCAGCCGTCTCCGGCCACCGCCAGGTCGAGATCGGTCGGAAGCTCGATACCCAGAGCCTCGAGGCGGCTGCGCGCGGTGCGCAGGCCCGTCCGGCCGTCTCCGGTCAACTCGTAATACCGGCGTCGAGGGCGACGCTCTTCCTCGGCGATGGCGGGGTCCTCCCACCGACCCTCGATCAAGCCGCGCCGCTCGAGCCTGCGAAGCGTCGTGTACACGGTGCCCGGGAGCAGACCCGTCCGGTTCACGATGTCGAGCCCGTAGCAGGCGCTGCGTTCGATCACGCTGAGGACGACCACGGTCGTCACACCCAGAGCTCTGCCCATCGTCCCTCCCCCGGCTTGGGGGCCGTACGGTGCACCTACCTAACAGTGCTCACTATATAACACTTCTGGATGGGGAGATCAAGCCGTAACGCCTCAGCGGAGCCTTTTGCGATTCCAGCGGGTGCTGGTACCTCCCGGTCCGTGCGAAAGCGCGGCCATCACGAGGATGGGCCACTTTCGGACACACCTCCCGAGCGCGTTCAAGCGCACGCTCATCGAGGGTAATGCCTCACTCAGCTGAGACGGACCTTCTAGCCAGGATCAGAATTGGACGAGACGCGTCACCTTGAGGGTGGGTTCGGCGGCGCTCTGAAAAGACCACGAAGATGTCACTGAGCGGTGCGTGGATCAGGTTGAAGCGCACATTGGTGAGCAGCTCCTTCTCCACTCGGTTGTACTGCACGGAGGACGACAGGAACGTGCGCGTGTTGAACCCGAGGTGCACGCGACCCTGGAAGAGGTCCGCATCGACCGGGGTCCCGGCCAGCTCGATGCGATTCCGCTGCGCACCCCCCTCGAGGAGCAGGTGCTCGTTGGGCCTGATCGTCAGGGTCCCGGACACGGACGACCGCTCGCCGTCGAAGAATTCGCCCGTGCTGAACGAGACGCTGCCCGACAGGACACGGCCGCCACTGGAGGTGTAGCTGACCGATGCCAGGTCGAACGCGTAATCCCCGGCAGCCAGTGGGACGCCCAGGATCGTGCTGGTCTCGTTCAGGCGCTCTTCCCGACGGGAGTAGTCGGCGGTGAAACGCCCTCCATCGTTGGCGATCACAATCAGGCCGGGCTTGACCTCGCGACTCTCGAAATCTCCGCCGGGTGAGTAGAACTCGGTCACGTCGACATATGGGTTCACCTCCGTAAGCCACGACACAGGCCTCTGAATGTGCACCCCCCCGGATGCGAACCACTGGTTGGCGGCCGTCCGACTCACGAAACCGACCTCGGGCCTGAATTCGGCGCCTACGTGCTTGCCCAGCACCGAGAAGTCGAAGACCGGATCGCGCCACCCCACCTGCACGGTTCCGATGGAGCGGTCGCCGTCGGGGCCCGGGTCTTCGGTGAGCGCCGCGTACGCGTTCACCTGCAGCCGGTCAAAGCGGAAATTGGCGTCCACCCCGCCGGCCCTCGAGTAGCTCTCACCGACAGTGCCCGAAGTCGCTTGGCGGTTCACGAGAATGAACCCGATGTCCGATCGTGTGAGGACGCTGCGGCGCAGCCGGGCCACCGCGAAGTTCTCCGCCGGGCTACTGCCCTCTCGCAGCGTCTGCATGTCCATGAGCCCGACCTCATAGCGCCCAACGCGCCCCGACAAACGGGCGCCTCCGGCGATCGGCAGAGGCTCGCGGGTCTCGGAAAGTCCGATTGTGCGCGAGTGAAAGAGTTTGAAGTTCCGAGGGCTGGCTCCAGATCTGAACGTCCGGGCCGCGTCGTCCGCAAAGGTGAAGATGCCGTCGTTCTCGAGGAAGAAATCCCGCTTCTCGGGGAAGAAGAGTGAAAAGCGGGTAAGGTTGATCTGCTCCTCATCCACCTCGACCTGAGAGAAGTCGGTGAGAGCCGTGAGGTCCAGGACAAGCCGTGGGGTTACGGCCCACTTCGCGTCGAGCCCGACGTCATACTCGCGGACGCCGCCATCGGGATGCCGTTGGCCGTCTAGATGCGAACCGGTAAAGAAC
>JBDHDM010000323.1:0-5202 GCA_039591515.1 Gemmatimonadota bacterium
TGATGCGGAGCAGGCGTACGAGCGCGCCGAGATCTTGCGTCGGTTTTGGCCGGGGTCGACGGATGCGCGAGCCCGCGCGGCCTTTCGTCAGCTCGTGCACGTGCTCCGCAAGGACCTCGGCGCCGATCTGATCGAGACCAGGGGCACGCGGGTACGCCTTCGTCCGGGCGCGCTCAGGTGCGACGCACTGGAGTTTCGCGCCCTCGCGGCAGCCGGCCGCCACGAAGAAGCGTTGGACCTCTACCACGGACAGCTTCTCGAGGGCTTCCAGGCGTCCGGGCTTCCGGAGCTGCAGGAGTGGCTCGAAGGAGAACGCCGTGAGCTGGCCGAGCAAGCCGCCCGATCGGCGTGGGCACTGGCCGAAGAGTCTGAAGAGTGGGGAGACGGGGCGGGTGCTGCGCGGTGGGCGAGCGAGGGTGTCCAGCTCGCGCCGTCCCACGACGCGGGAGTGCGGCGGCTGATGGAGCTGCTCGGCCGCCTTGGAGACCAGACCGTGGCGCTCGCGACCTACGACGAGCTCGCGAGCTGGTTGGACCGACGTCGGGAGATCGATCCGTCGCCGGAGACGCAGGCCCTGATCGACGTCGTGCGGGAAGGGCGGGAGCGAGTGGAGGAGGCGTCGTCTTAGGCCCGCGGGGCTCGCCATGCCACGGCCGGTCGGGCCTCACGCCTGCTCAGTCGTTATCGTTACCACGTAGACGGGGCCACAACCCTTCAGACGATGCCCGTGAACTGCCCGAACTGCGCAGCGGTCATGGACCGGCTCGCCATGGATGGCGTGTACGGCCCTGAGATCGAGGTCGACCTCTGCTTCGCCTGTCATACCCTGTGGCTCGACAAGCGGGAGAGCGTGCACCTGTCTCCGCGCGGGACGTTGGACCTCTTCAAGGTCCTGCACGAGCATCGCGACGACCCGCGCCACGCGCTCGCCGGTCGCATGTCGTGTCCTCGCTGTCAGCGGCGCCTTTCGCTTCACCAGGACATCGGGAAGGGCGGCCGCTTCGCGTACTACGCCTGCCCCGCCGGGGACGGGCGGCTGACGCCGTTCTCCGAGTTCTTGAAGGAGAAGCAGTTCGTTCGTGCGCTCACCCCCCTCGAACAGAGTCGCCTCAAGGCCGAGCTCAAGACGGTGCAGTGCTCGAGTTGTGGAGCGCCGGTGGACCTGGTGCGCGGCTTCAAGTGCGAGCACTGCGCCGCCCCCATCACCGTGCTGGACGCCGACGCGGTCGAGAAGACACTGCGCGCGCTCGACGCTGCCGAGGCGAAGCGGTCCGGGGATCCCGCCGACAAGGAGGCGCGGGCTCGCGCGCTCGCGGCCCTGGAGACGGCTCGGAGCCACCCGGAGGATCGCTGGGAGGCCGCCGAGCTCCGCCGGTACCGGAGCGGCGGATTGACGCTCGATCTGCTGACCGCGTCCATCGGGTCCATCTTCGGTAGGTTCTGAGGCTCCCTGGTGAGCTGGCACACGCTCACCCCGGAGCAAACACTCTCGCTCCTGGACGCGCGGGCAGCGGGCCTGGATGCGGCTGAGGCGAAGCGCCGCTTCGAGCGGTTCGGCCCCAACCGCTTGGAACGCGTCGAGCCGGTGCGCGCCTGGCGGATTCTCATCGACCAGTTCGCGAGCCTGGTCGTGCTGCTCTTGGTGGCGGCCGCACTCGTAGCCCTCGCGTTTGGCGATGTGCTCGAGGCGCTTGCGATTGCAGGTGTGCTGGCGATCAACACCTCCCTCGGGTTCACCGTCGAGCTACGCGCGCGCCGGGCGATGGACGCCCTGCTGCGTTTCGAGGTCCCGGCGGCCAAAGTCCTTCGGGAGGGCCGGATCCAGACGATTCCGTCGGACCGCCTCGTGCCGGGCGACGTGATTCGACTGGAGGAAGGAGACGCGGTCCCAGCCGATGCGCGCCTGCTGGAGGCGACCGAGTTGCGCGCGGTGGAGGCGCCGCTGACCGGAGAGTCGGTGCCTGTCGACAAGGCGCCGGAGCCTTTGCAGGATCCGGACACGGTGCTGGCCGACCGCACGCCGATGCTCTACACGGGGACGGAGGTCGTGGCGGGACGTGCCACGGCGGTGGTCGTGCACACGGGCGACGAGACCGAGATCGGGCGGATCGGGACGCTGATCGCGCGCGTCGAGCCGGGGAAGACCCCACTCGAGGTGCGATTGGACGCTCTCGGGCGGCGGCTCGTTTGGCTGACCCTGGCGGTCGCCGCCGTCGTCACGGGCCTCGGCGTGGCCCGCGGTGCTCCGGTGGTGCGCATGATCGAGACCGGCATCGCGCTCGCGATCGCGGCCGTCCCCGAGGGGCTTCCCGCCGTGGCGACGATCGCGCTGGCCGTAGGGCTTCGCCGAATGGTCCGACGCAACGCCCTCGTCCGCCGCCTCGTCGCGGTCGAGGCGCTGGGTGCAACCACCGTCGTGTGCACGGACAAGACGGGCACTCTGACCGCCGGAGAAATGACGGGCGTGCGTGTCGCGACGGCCGACCGCGACGTGCGTGTGACCGGGGAAGGGTACGGCGTGCAAGGCGACTTTCTCGTGGACGAGCGTACGGGGGTGCAGGGAGAACCGTGGCTGACCGATCTGCTCCAGGCAGCGGCGCTCACCAGCCGGGCGACACTCGACCTTGAGGGTGGGAGACCACTCGGAGATCCCACCGACGCCGCGCTTTCTGTCCTCGCGGTCAAGGGTGGGGTCGACCCCGACGGGCTGCGCGCCGAGATGCCCGAGCTCGAGGAGGTCCCGTTCACGAGCCGACGCCGCTCGAGCGCGTCGGTCCACGACGTGGACGGCGAGCGCACCGTATTCCTGAAGGGGGCGCCTACCGTGGTCCTCGACCAATGCGACTCCTGGCTCCAGGGGGGGACATCGAGCCCACTGGACACCGACGCGCGTGCGGCCTTCGATGCGAAGAACGCCGAGCTCGCGGAGGACGGCCTCCGTGTGATCGCGCTCGCACGTGGATCCGCAGGAGAGGCCGGCCGGCTGACGATGCTGGGGCTGGTCGGCATCCTCGATCCTCCGGCACCGGGTGTCGAGGCGACGATCCGCATGCTCGGCGAGGCCGGGATCCGCACGGTGATGGTGACGGGCGATCAGAGGGCCACCGCGGAAGCGATCGCGGAGCGCCTGGGCTCCACACGTGAGGGGGATCGGACCTTGGATGGGCGGGAGCTCACCGACCTGGCCGACGACGAGCTGTCCGAGCGGATGACACGTACGGGGGTGCTGAGTCGCGTCAGCCCGGAAGACAAGGTGCGCATTGTATCCGCCCTCCAGCGTCGTGGTGAGGTCGTGGCCATGATCGGTGACGGGGTGAACGATGCCGCCGCGCTCAAGAAGGCGGATATCGGAGTCGCGATGGGGGGCCGGGGGACGGACGTGGCCAAACAGACCGCGGCGATGGTCCTGACCGACGATAGCTTCCGGACCATTGGGGCGGCGGTCGAAGAGGGGCGGGTCATCTATGACAACATCCGCAAGTTCGTCTTCTACCTCTTCAGCTGTAACGTCGCCGAGGTGTTGGTCCTGCTGGGGGCCAGCTTGGCGGGCATGCCGGTGCCGCTGCTCCCGTTGCAGATTCTCTGGCTGAACCTCGTCACGGACACGTTCCCCGCGCTGGCGCTTGCCCTGGAACCCGCCGAGCCGGGCGTCATGCGGCGACCTCCCAGGCGGCCGGATCAGACCATGCTCTCTGCGGCGTTCGTCCGCGCGATCGGTTTCTACGCCGTTCTGATCACGATCGTCACCCTCTTGGCTTTCGGCTGGGGATTGATGAGCGCCGACCCGGAGCGTGCCATCACGATCGCCTTCATGACACTCGCACTGGCGCAGCTCTTCCATCTGGGAAACGCGCGCAGCCGAGGTCCGGTGTTGCGTCCGGCTCGCGTCGTCGCAAACCGCTGGGCGCTCGGTTCGGTACCCCTGGTGGTGGGCCTTCAGCTCCTCGCGGTGTATTGGCAGCCCTTGGCGGGCGTGCTGGGAACCGTGCCGCTCTCCGCGCGGGAGTGGGGCGTCATCGCAGTTCTGTCCGTGATTCCGGCCGCCGTCGGCCAGGTCGTCGAGCTGATCCAATCCCGAAGCTCGAGGAGACGGCCGGCCTGAAGGAGGGCCCCCACCCCGGGTGACTCCGAGGCGCGAGGGGTGCGGCACTGGCGGTCAGGGCAGCGCCTTCCGCCACTTCTCGAGAAGGATCTTCCCGCGGGTGGCGTACCATGTTCGCGCGGACGCTACGGCCCTGGAGCGCGCCCACTCGACGCACAGGTGCTCGGTGAGCTGACCCCCGAAGCTGGCCTTGAACTTCGCGAGGCGGGGGATGTCGGAACCGACGAAGTCGAACACGGGCCGACCCGAATCCGCGGCCGCCTCGACCTCGCTCCAGAGAACCAGGTTCGTGGCATTCAGCTTCCGGAACTCCCGCAGCGAGGCTCCGTTGAGATAGTAGGCGCGATGCTCGTCGTATCCGAACACGGCCCCGGCCACGTCGGCCCCGTCGACCGTCGCCAACGTCAGGGACAGGGCTCCGTCCGCTCCCAAGCGTCGGAAGAGCTGCTGGTAGAGCTCCCGCGGGTTGGGGGTGTCGCGCCCTTGGTCCGCATACACGGCGGCAACGAGGGCGTAGTAGCGATCCACCAACGCCTCATCGGGCGACCCGGTTCGAAGGAGCTCGATGCCACTCTTCGTGGCCCGTCTCACGGCGGTGCGGGCTCGACCCTGCATCTGCTTCCACAGGGCCTCTTTGCCGGGAGTCAGGTCCAGCAGATGGGTGGTCTTCGTACTCAAGGAATAGCCGGCAGCCTCCAGGGTCCGTCGTGCCGGTTCCGGCAGGGTGTCGGGGAGAAGGAGTCGAATGAAGTGCACGTCGCGCCGCAGTCGGTCGCGGGTGGCGATCAAGACGTCCGGGATCAGGCTCGGAGACGCGACTGGACCGAGGTAGGGGGTGTCCTCTACGACGAGGGGAGAGGCGGCCACGCGGAACGGTCCGAACCTTCGGACCAGCACCGGCATGAGGGCGACGGGGTCGTCCCCCGCCTGCGGGTCGTGGACTCCGAAGAGGCGGAGGGACGCACCCTGCGTGTCGCGAAGGACCTCCAGCCAATCACGCCTGTGAAAGAGCAGGGCGTGGTCGGACGTGGATACGAACCGGTCCCAGGTATCCGCAGAGATCGCCTCTCGGACCTCGAGACGCGCCGCGGACGTCATCG
>JBDHDM010000324.1:0-5201 GCA_039591515.1 Gemmatimonadota bacterium
GAGGCGCCGGCTTCTTTGGGGTGCGATCGGTCTCATCGGCGGTCTTTGGATTGCCAACTCGCTGGCGCTTCGGTCGGTCAGAGCACCGCCCCTGACCGAGGGTGCGAACGTGCGGGCCTACTTGGACGACCTCGTCTCTGACGCGAGGGTCCCGGGGATTCAGTATCTCGTGGTGGACGCCGACGGGGTCCTTTTCCAGTACGCCGGTGGATGGGCCGATATCTCCGAGGCTCGCCCGATGACGCCGGAGACGACCCTGATGGCGTACTCGATGAGCAAGACGATCACCGCCGCGGCCGTCCTCCGCTTGAGCGATGAGGGTGCGCTCGGTCTGGATGATCCGGTGAGCCGGTACGTCGATGCCTTCCCGTACGGAGAAGAGTCCTCGGTCCGCCAACTGCTCGCGCATACGGCTGGTGTACCGGCGCCGATTCCCCTCCGGTGGGCTCACCTTACCGCCGAGCATGCCGGCTTCGACGAGGGTGTGGCTCTCAGACGCGAGCTGGAGAAGAACCCGGGCCTGAAGTCGGGCCCGGGGACGAAATACACCTATTCCAACCTCGGCTACTGGCTGTTGGGTCCCGTCGTGGAGAGCGCGAGCGGACGGCCGTTTTCGAGCTATGTCACCGAGGAGGTGCTGACCCCGCTCGGCATGTCACCAGCGGAACTCAGCTACGTGGTGCCCGATCCTGCCCTCCACGCAACCGGGTATGTCGAGAAGTACTCTCTCCTGAACCTGGTCAAGCGCTTCTTACTCGACAGTGCCCTGATCGGAGACTACGAAGGCCGCTGGCTGCGACTGAATCCACACTACGTCAACGGCCCTGCGTTCGGCGGACTCGTTGGCACGGCGGGAGGATTCGGGAAGTTCCTGCAGGATCAGCTACGTCCGACATCGGTCCTGTTCGGAGAGGACACCCGAGAGGTGTTCTACCGCCCAGAGCATGCGGCGGACGGGACGCCGATTCCGATGACGGCCGGTTGGCACATCGCCGAGACCGATGGCGTCCGCCATTTCTACAAGGAGGGAGGCGGGGGTGGCTTCCACTGCGTCATGCGCCTCTACCCTGATCGAGGCATCGGCACCGTCGTCCTCACCAACGCGACGGCCTTCGACGTGAGGGGACTCCTGGACGTGTTGGATCCGAGCTTTCCCGAGTAGCTCCCTCCACCGGGCGAAGGCCCTGGCGCGCGAGCCTACTTCCCCGGGCGGGCTGCCAGCTCGTACGACTCCTGAAGCCAGTTCTCCCAGACGGCCTTCGAAAGCGGCTCTTCTGCCGTGAAGCGGGTCGTGACCCATCCCGTGGATCCGACTTCGAAGCGGTCCGGATGGACGGATGCGAGCTCCAGCGCCTCTGGCATGGACCCGTCGAGCTTGAACATTGCCTTGAAGCCGCGGCCCTTGGCGCCCGGTCCGATGTAGAGGAAGGCGCGCTTGCCGACCTTGAAGGAGCTCTGGTTGCATGAGGTCCCGGGGGCGACCGCCGGGAACGCGGCAGCCTTGGTCCGAATCGGGTCGGTGGGGACGGAGTCCATGGACATGGGTGGGTTACCTCCGAGTGGCGTCGGCGGGTCGGAATCCTCGGATAGGAGAGGCGAGGAGCTCTCCCCCCGAGGGTACGGTCCGGGGGGGCTCCACAACAAGGCGCAGTCTCTGACCGGGCGGCGGAGGGGTCGGCTCGAATCCGCGAGGCCGGGCGGGTATCGATCGCCCACTCGGGTGACGCACCGGGAGGGTCGTCGTTGCGGCCGAGCGTCGGACGACCTACTGATCATGCCGCGCAGCAGAATCGCACACATCGGGCGCCGCGAGAGCTCGTCCTCCTCCATGACAACACAGGTGAGCCAACCATGTCGGATACAGTCTCCTGGAGTCTCCAGCTAGCCGTGCAGCCCGGTCGTCTGGACGACGCAAGAGCCCTGCTCTCAGAGATGGTCGAGGCGACTCGGCAGGAGACGGGAACCCTGCGATACGAGTGGTTCCTGAGTCCCGACGGGAGTGCCGTCCACTTCTGCGAGCGGTTCGTGGACTCGGCGGCGGCCCTGGAGCATCTCGGCAACTTCGGCGCGAACTTCGCCGAGCGCTTCATGTCGTGCTTCGCGCCTACTGCGTTCTACATCTATGGCGAGCCAAGCGACGAAGTGCGCGGTGTGGTCGACGGTTTCGGAGCTACCTACCTCGGGCTTGGGGGCGGATTCGTTCGATAGCCTTGGGTCCTGGTTCCACACTTCTGACAGGAGGCACTGATGCAAGACGACGCTGCAGCCACCCCCCAGCGCACGCCACGGCACCTCTGGGTCGTCGGGACCCTGGGTCTGCTCTGGGACTCGATGGGAGCCTTCGACTACCTGATGACCCAGACCCAGAACGAATCGTATATGAGCCAGTTCACTCCAGAGCAATTGGAGTTCTTCTACGGCTTCCCCACTTGGGTAGTGGCCTTCTGGGCGATCGCCGTGTGGGGCGGCGTTCTGGGGACGGCCCTCCTGTTGCTGAGGAAGCGGCTCGCTGCCCCGGTACTGCTGGCTTCCTTTCTGGCCATGGTGGTGACTTCCATCCACAACTTCCTCCTCTCCAATGGCCTGGAGGTCATGGGAGGGACGGGCATGGCGTTCTCCCTCATGATCTTCGTCGTCGCCCTCGGCCTCTGGCTCTATGCGCGAGCGATGGCCGAACGCGGAGTGTTGGCGTAGCACGAGTCGCGGCCGAAGTGCCCGTTGGCGATGGTCGTGGCGTGAGAAGGTGGAGCGTGTGAAGAGATCTCGTGCGTCGTCGGCCGTCGAGTTCGTCATGATCGTGGCGGGTGTCCTACTCGCTTTCGCAGCGGACTCCGCACTCTCGTTGCTGACCTCCGGTGGCGGTGCCTCGTAGCCATGAGCTTCGACTTCATCTTCATGCTCACGGCGAACGACTCCACGGTACCTGACGCTCGTGACCGGTTGCGTGAAGTTCTCGCGGGGGGAGCCCGTCACATCGGGTTCAAGGACGTCGGGCTGCCACCCGCCGAGCTGAAGATCCTCGCCGACGACATCCGCGATGCCGGGGGCCGTTCGTACCTCGAGGTCGTCAGTCTCGATGAAGCGAGTGAGCTGAGGTCGGCGAGGGCGGCTGTGGAACTCGACGTGGACTGCCTTCTGGGAGGGACCCGCCCCGATCGGATCGTACCGATCGTCCGTTCCCACCCGATCCGATACATGCCGTTCGCCGGCAGGGTCGTGGGGCATCCGAGCATACTGGAGGGCTCACCGCACGAGATCGTAGAGAGCGCCCGCGCGTTGACCGACCTGGAGGGCGTGCACGGACTGGATCTGCTCGCGTATCGCTTCGCCGGGGACGTGCCCGAACTGATTCGGAGCGTGTGCGCCACGACGGACAAGCCGGTGATCGTCGCCGGGAGCATCGACAGGGCCGAGCGAGTCAATGCAGTGGCCGAAGCGGGTGCCGCCGGATTCACGGTCGGGACGGCAGCCTTGAGCGGGGAGTTCCCGGCCGAGGGTGACGGAGTGACGGCTCAGGTGCAGTCCATCCTGGCCATCACGCTCGATGCGGCCCGCCAATCCACGGCGCCGCGGCGCATCGGCATCGTGGCACACAACGAGCGCAAGGCACAGCTGGCGGCGTGGGTGGCACGACACGCCAAGGCACTTCGGCACCACAGACTGATCTGCACCGGCGGGACGGGCGCCATGCTGTTGCAGGCCCATCCTGAGCTGTCGATCCACCGTCTGCACCGCGGCGGGCGGGGCGGGGATCTCCAGCTGGGCGCCATGATCGCGACGGGCGAGCTCGATGCCGTCGTGTTCTTCGCAGATCCGAATGCGCAGCACACCAGCGACGTAGACCTCCAGGCGCTCATCCGCCTGGCCATCATGCACGATATGCCCATCGCGAACAGCCCCTCGGCCGCGGATCTGATCGTCGCGGCCAACCTGCCGACATCAGGCGGGTAGTCCGGCGGGCTCCGTGTTGCGGGCGCGCTCGGCATCGTGAGACACCATCGGTCCGACTGAAGGGCCACCCGCCCGGGAGGAGCGAACATGGAAGGTCCCGAAACAACGTCCGCTTCCGAGCAAGCGTCCGATTCCGCTCGCTTGACTCGACGTGACCTCATCAAGGTGACGGCCGGTACGGCAGGCTTGGTGTTCGCGGGGTGTCTGGACGACCTGGGCTCCAACGCGGTTGGGGGCAGCGACCTCGCCGACCCGATGCACTATTCCTCGTCGATGTCGCTCGCGGCGGCGATTCGGGAGAGGCGGGTGTCGGCCGCCGAAGTCGTGGACGCATGCCTCGCGCGGATCGAGGAGGTGAATCCGAGCCTGAACGCGGTGTTTCAGCTGCGCGCGGACGGGGCTCGAGCCGACGCCAGGGCGGCCGACGAGGCGCTGGCCCGCGGCCAGTCGGTAGGGCCGCTCCATGGCGTTCCCATGACCATCAAGGACTCTCTCGATACCGTGGGGGTGGTCTCCACGGGGGGGACGGTGGGGCGCTCGGACTTCGTGCCCGATCGCGACGCTACGGTCGTCCGCCGCCTGAGGGAGGCGGGCGCGATCCTCCTGGGTAAGACCAACACACCCGAGCTCACGCTTTCGTACGAGACGGACAACCTCGTGTACGGTCGCACGAACAACCCGTGGGACCTCGAGCGGACACCTGGTGGCAGCAGCGGAGGGGCGACCGCGATCCTCGCGGCTGGCGGAGCGGCGTTCGATATCGGGAGTGACTACGGCGGCAGCATTCGCTTGCCGGCCAGCTTCTGCGGCATCGCCGGGATCAAACCGACCCATGGCCGAGTGCCCCGGACCGGACACGTCTTCCCGTTCGGTGGGACCCACGACTCGTATCAGCAGCTTGGACCGCTTGCCCGTCACGTCGAAGATCTCTTCCCGATTCTGAGTATTATCGCGGGGCCGGACAACGTTGATCCGGCGATCGTTCCGATGCCCATGGGCGATCCGGCGGGAGTCGATCTGGCCTCACTGCGAGTCGGGTTTCATGTGGACAACGGGATCAGCACCCCGACAGATGAAATCCAGGCAGTCGTCCGCGCGGCGGCGAGTGCGATGGACAGCGTCGGGGCGCAGGTGGAGGAATCCCGCCCGACCGGCATCGAGCGGTCCTTCGACATCGGCAACCAAGTGTGGAACGCCGACGGTGGTGCGGCGGTTCGACGCTTGCTACAAGCAGCCGGCACGATGGAAGC
>JBDHDM010000325.1:0-9136 GCA_039591515.1 Gemmatimonadota bacterium
ACCTCGACGTCGAAGGCTCCGATGATCGGGCCGAAGTTGTTGGCCTCGACCGAGATCGACACGGCCGACGTATCGTCGGCTACGGTCGC
Source organism: Gemmatimonadota bacterium (assembly GCA_039591515.1). Taxonomy (GTDB): domain Bacteria; phylum Gemmatimonadota; class Gemmatimonadetes; order Longimicrobiales; family Gaopeijiaceae; genus UBA2589. Next base: position 90 of record JBDHDM010000325.1, read on the forward strand.
ATAGGAGACGGCGCGCAAAAGGACCTTGTCGTTCCTGCGCTCCCAGCGGAGGACCTGCTCGCCCGTCTTCACGCCCGCGGGGGAGAAGCCGGGGAAGCCGACAGGCACCTTCCCGATCCGCGACACCAGCAGCATGTCGCGCCCCAGCAGTGAGTCGGGGATCTCGAAGTAAAGCGTGTCGTCGACCGAATGCACGTCGAAGAGGCCTCGGTCCGTCTCCGCAGCCTCCGTGATGACGTCGGCGTATTGGCGCGGGGTTCCTCTTGCTCCTCGGAGCCCTCCTGTCGGTCCTGGACGAGTCTCGCATCGGCCCCGACCGGCCACGCCGCTGCAAGCGCGAGCACGAGCGCCCCCCGGAGAAGACCAATCCCTGTCATGATTCCCTCTCTTGATGGAGTCTCGGGCGCACACGAGGGGTCCGAGACGACCTCCGCGATCCTCAGCCTCCGTCGATACGCTGCAGGAGGACCCTCCGGAACTGGATCGGATGACTCTCGCTCTGAAGCGCGATGTAACCCCGGTCGAGGACTGCTCCGTCGGGCTTCGCGGCGGGATCGTATCCGTTCACCACTCCGCCGCCGATGCTCGAGCGACCATAGGTGAGCACGGTGTCACCCTCGACGACGTGTATGAAGAGCGAATCCCGGAGCACGGTGATCTCGGTGGTGACCCACTCGTCACCGTGGTAGGTCCTGGAAGAAGAGTCCGTGCAGTGCCCCGCAACCCGAGCACCGTCCATTTCGATCTCGGTGCCCGGCGTACAGACGTTTCCGGTCGGCCGTTCGTCTGCCCCGTTTCCACCCAAGAATTGCACCTCGACCGAGATGGGGAAGTCTTGATCGTCCGGCATCGTCTCCGGTGCCTGGGCATGCAGCATGACGCCGCTGTTCCTGAACGCCCACGATTCGCCCCCGGGGGCCTGATCCGAAATGAACCGGTACTCGACAAGCAGCCGGTATTGGTCGTACGGCTCTTCATAAAAGAGATGCCCGAAACGTCCCCCGAACTCCCCGTACCGCTCATAACCCACGGTCAGCAACCCGGCCTCGACCCGGAATGTCGCCATCGGATCCTCACCGAGCGCGTACCCTGCGATCTTCGGCGTCCAGCCGTCCAGGTCTCGCCCGTTGAAGAGGGGGACCCATTCGGACTCCCCGGGTGCACAGGCCCAGAGGGACGCGACGAGCGAGAGCGAGACGACGGCCCGCCGACGCGGAAGGAGCGACCGGGTCACGACCGACCCGAGAGCTCGGGGGGAGGGATGATGGTGCAAGTCATGTTCTTCAGGGGTCGGGATAAGGAGCGGTCGGCCAAGATAGCAATCACTGGCTGGCGCGCACGGCCCGACCTCTGGCCGGTGCACGTCGGCGAGGCCCTGGAGTCGCCTCTCGGCGACCCCCTGGGCTCTACCGTGCGCCGGGGCACAGAGCCTTCCGCAAGGCCCTGACAGGGGGCGCCTCTTCGACCATCATTAGACGCTCGGTACTCGCCGCTCCGGCCCTCCCGGCGCGGCTCCACCTCCCGACGACCAAACCCGCGGAGCCGACGTGGCCGACCTCAAGCACGATCCCTTCGGCGCTCTCTCGACCATCGACCTTCCCGAAGGGCCGACCTCCTACTTCCGTTTGTCGCGGCTCCAGGACGAAGGCGTCCTCGATTCGCTCGATCGCCTGCCCTTCTCGATCCGGGTCCTCCTGGAAAACGCTCTTCGACACGCCGGCGGCGGCTATGTCGCGGAAGAAGACGTCCACGCCGTCACCGGGTGGAGCCCGGCGAACGCCGGCGCCGCCATCCCGTTCATGCCGACGCGCGTCGTTCTCCAGGACTTCACCGGAGTGCCGGCGGTCGTCGATCTCGCAGCCATGAGGGACGGCCTGAAGGAGATGGGTGGAGACCCCTCCCGGATCAACCCGGTGGTCCCCGCCGACCTGGTCATCGACCACTCGGTTCAGGTCGACTACTTCGGCACGTCGGATGCGTTTCGGCTCAATGTCGAGCGAGAGTTCGAGCGGAACCGTGAGCGGTACGCCTTGCTCCGCTGGGCCCAGGAGGCCTTCGACAACTTCTCGGTGGTGCCGCCGGGCACGGGGATCGTCCACCAGGTCAACCTCGAGCACCTGGCCTCCGTCATCCATCGCAGGGAACATGACGGCGCAATGCTCGCCTACCCGGATACGCTCGTCGGGACCGACTCGCACACGACGATGGTCAACGGGCTCGGCGTCGTCGGATGGGGAGTCGGTGGCATCGAGGCGGAAGCCGTCGTGCTCGGGCAGCCCTACTACATGCTTCTGCCCGAGGTCGTCGGAATGAGGCTCACGGGTGAGCTCCCGGAGGGCGCCACTGCCACGGATCTGGTCCTGCGCGTGACCGAGATGCTCCGAGCACACGGTGTGGTGGGGCGCTTCGTCGAGTACTACGGGGCGGGGCTCTCGAACCTCAGCCTGCCGGACAAGGCGACGCTGGCCAATATGTCGCCCGAATATGGGGCGACGATCGGCTTCTTCCCGGTCGACGATTCCACGCTCGCGTACCTGCGAGGGACCGGTCGTGACGCGCCGATGGTGTCCCGTGTCGAGCGAGTCTCGAAGGAGCTCGGGCTCTTCCGGACGGACGAGACCCCCGATCCGGAGTTCACGTCCCGTCTCGAGCTCGATCTTTCGACGGTCGAGCCGAGCCTCGCGGGACCGAAACGGCCCCAGGATCGGATCCGCATGGCCGACATGCGGACACAGTTCGAGCGGGACCTGCCGAGCCTCGTCCCCGCGGGCTACGACGTGCCCGGGCCCACCAATCCCGAGGGAGAGGGGACACCCCGCCCCGGTGAGAGCTGGGGCGGCGAAGGCGGAAGCGAGGCGATCCAGGTCGCCGCGGCAGCCGACTCGCGGGTGATCGCCGTCGAGTGCGACGGCGAGCCGGTGGAGATCACCGACGGAACCGTCGTCATCGCGTCGATCACGAGTTGCACGAACACGTCCAACCCCTCCGTGATGGTCGGGGCCGGACTGCTGGCGAAGAAGGCCGTGGAAAAGGGCCTGGCGGTCCGACCCTGGGTCAAGACCGCCATGGCCCCGGGCAGTCAGGTCGTGACGGACTACCTCACTCAGTCGGGCCTGCTCCCGTACCTGGAGGCGTTGCGCTTCCACGTGGTCGGGTACGGGTGCATGACCTGCATCGGAAACTCCGGCCCTCTGTCCCCGAACATCCACGCCGCGGTGGAGGAGAACGGCCTCGTCGTGGCCTCGGTCCTGTCCGGCAACCGGAACTTCGAAGCACGGATTCACCCGCTCGTTCGGGCGAACTATCTGGCTTCCCCGGGGCTGGTCGTCGCGTACGCCCTGGCCGGGCGCATGGACATCGACCTCGACAACGAGCCCATCGGGCACGGGAGCGACGGCGAGCCCGTCTTCCTCGCCGACATCTGGCCGACGCCCGACGAGATCCGTGACACCGTGGCGGCCTCGCTCGAGCCCGAGATGTTCACACGTCGATATGCGACGGTTGGCACGGGTGACGAGAATTGGCAGGCTCTCCCTCTTCCGGAGGAGAGCAGCCTCTACGAGTGGTCCGACCAGTCGACGTACGTCCGACGCCCGCCCTTCTTCGAGGGCATGACCCTCGACGTGCCCGACCCCGAGGACGTCTCGGGTGCACGGGTGCTCGCCATCCTTGGCCAGTCGGTCACCACCGACCACATCTCGCCGGCCGGGGCCATTCCCAAGGCCGAGCCAGCGGGCGTTTATCTCAGAGGCCGGGGCGTCGAGGTCAGGGACTTCAACACCTTCGGAGCGCGCCGCGGAAACCACGAGGTCATGATGCGCGGCACTTTCGGCAACGTGCGCATCCGCAACCTCCTCCTCGATGGACGCGAGGGCGGGTACACCGTCTACTTCCCGACCGACGAGGAGATGCCGATCTACGACGCCTCGATGCGCTATCAGGCCGATGGCACGCCTCTCGTGATTCTGGCCGGCCGCGAATACGGGACCGGGAGCTCACGGGATTGGGCGGCGAAAGGCACCGGCCTCCTGGGTGTCAGAGCGGTCATCGCCGAGAGCTTCGAACGCATCCACAGGAGTAACCTCGTCGGTATGGGCGTCCTGCCCCTCGAGTTCCTGGACGGAGAGACTCCCTCCACGCTCGGGCTGACGGGTCGCGAGACGTTCGACCTCACCGGCATCTCCGAGGGACTCGAGCCGGGGTGCCACGTCGACGTCAAGGCCACGGCGGAGGACGGCTCCGTCGTCGGCTTCCGCGCCAAGGCCCGTCTCGATTCCGAGGTCGACGTCGAGTACTACCGCAACGGAGGCATCCTCCAAACGGTGCTTCGGAAGATGGCGCGGGGCGAGATGTAGTCGGGTGGCGGGGGCCGCCGACCCGGACTCAGTCTCGCATCGCGACGGGTTGGCCGAGCACCTCTCTCAGGATCACGGCCTGGCGCAACGCCGACAGGTCCAGACTCCGTAGCTGCGCGCGCACCGCCGCCGCGTCGGCGCTCAGCTTCTCGGCCAAGGGGTCCAATCCGTCCTCGAGGGACGGCGCCCGGCTGGACGGATCGGTGCCGTAGCCGGCATGTGCCTGGTGAATCCGATGCTCGGCCTGAGCCGTTCGGGCCGGAGTGGGGCGACCGACGCGCGTGGGAACCCGTTGCTCGACCCGGTCGGGGAGCGGTGGAGACTCCTTTGGGAGCCGGAGGGTCTGGGCCCTTCGCTCCTGCACCCGACCGGCCATCCGGGACAGCTCTTCGAGAAGGTCTCCCGGAAGCATCTCCTCGGACGACGGTCGTGCTTCCCCACCGGACCGAGTCTCCCCTCCTGGGCGGGTCGCGCCGCCCGGTCGACTCGCCGAGCCGGACGGAGGCGGTCGCCTGGCGGTCGAGGGAGCGGGGCGCCCGGACCGCTCCGTCTCGACCGGATCGTCGTACGACGGATCCTCATCGTAGGTGGGAAGGTCGAACTCGGGCAGGGTGACCTCCCATTCCGACGGATCAGGGAGGCCCGGAAGGCCATCCTCCCCGCTCTGCCCACCTTTCTTCTGCCGTCGACTGCGGGCAATGGACTCGAGGATCGAGAAGAAGATGATGACCGCGAAGAAAATCCCGAGGTTGCCCGTGCGGAAGGCCTCGGCGAGGGCGAGGGGAACCTGGGCCTCCGCCTTCACGACCTCGGCCTTCATTTGGCCCACGAGCGCCTTCATCTCCTGCTCCTGCGCCACGGCCATGGCCCGACGCTCTTCGGCGCGCGCCTGCGCGACCCGCTTGTCGGCTTCGGCCTGATCGGTCTGGAGCTCGGCGCCGATGTTCTTCCCGACGTCGACGTCCGCGATGTCGATGGAGAGGATCTCGAACGCCGTACCGGAGTCGAGCCCCTTGCCGAGCACCGTCTTGGAGATCGCGTCCGGATTCTCCAGCACGGCCTTGTGGGAGTCGGACGAACCGATCGTCGACACGATCCCCTCACCCACTCGCGCCAGAATGGTGTCTTCACCCGCACCACCGACCAGGCGGTTGATGTTCGCGCGGACCGTCACCCGCGCCACGGCGATCAGCTGGATGCCGTCCTTGGCCATCGCGGCGACTTTCGGCGTGTTGATGACCTTCGGGTTCACGGACACCTGGACGGCCTCGAAGACATCGCGACCCGCGAGGTCGATTGCCGCAGCCTGGTTGAACTCCAAGTCGATGCTCGCCTTGTCCGCGGAGATGAGCGCGCCGACCACACGATCCACGCGCCCCCCCGCCAGGTAGTGGGCCTCGAGCGCGTTGATGTCCAGATCGAGCCCTGCCTTGGTGGCGTTGATCAGCGGCCGGACGACGGCCGGCGGCGAGACCTTCCTCAACCGCATCCCCACGAGGGTCCCGATGCCGACGCTCACGCCCGCGGAGAGCGCCTCGATCCAGAGACGGACCGGGATTGCCCAAAGGACGACGGTCAAGACGAGGATCGACCCGACGAGGAAGATCACATTGAAGACTGCCACACCGTCCATGAAGTGCCTCGATTCGTTTGGGTACGTACGTCAGGTGTCCGCGGCGGCGGCCACCTCGCTAGTCCTTCTACTCCGCCGTCTGGTCCCGCGCGACCGGGCGCACCACGAGCCGATACCCCTCCGCGCTGACCACCTTCACCTGCGTGCCTTCGGTGATCCACTCCGATTCCGATACCACATCCACCCGCTCGTCGTCGAAGAGCGCGGTGCCCGAGGGCCGGAGGTCGGTGATCGCCGTACCGGCCTTTCCAACCAGGTCCGACCGGGTCGCTGCGGACTCATAGCCCGTGTCCCGATCCGTTCGGGCGAGCAGGAACACACCACTCTTCGCGAGTCTCGAGCTTCCCGGAAGCGTCCGGAGCAGGGCCCAGGCCGACACGGCGATGAGCACGATCGTGGTGCTCAGGACCAGGCCGGCGCGCGTGAAGTCCGCCGAGATCGAGAGGTCGCCGAGCATGCTCATGTAGAGGCCGGCCAGGATCCCGATGCCGCCCAAGAGCCCGAAGAGCCCGAAGCCCGGGATCAGGAAGATCTCGACCCCCACGAAAGCGAGTCCGACGCCGAAGATGATGATATCCTCGAGTCCGGCGAGCCCGACGATCATGTGTGAGCCGAAGAAGAGGGCGAGCGACAGCACGCCCGCGATTCCCGCCATCCCGAAGGCCGGCGTCTTGATCTCGGTAATCAGGCCGAGGAAGCCGAGCGTGAGGAGGAAGGGCGAGACCACCGGATTGGAGAAGAAACGGACGACGCGCTCGGCCCAGTTCTCGCTGACTGTCGTCACCACGGAGCCGGCATGCCCGAGCTCCTGAACCAACGTGCCGAAATCCTCGACCTCTTCGGCGTACCCCAGGTCGACGGCCTCTTCCGTCGTGAGGGTCAGAAGCTTGCCGGCATCGACCACACCTTCGATCTCGATGTCTTCGTCCACCATGGCCGCGGCGACCTCCGGATCGAGGTCCGCCGCCTCGGCGAGAGCCCGCATTTGGCTCCTCATCGCCGATACGATCTTCTCCGGCGCCTTCTGGCCACCTCCGTCAACGGGTGTCGCGGCACCGATCACCGAACCGGGGCGCATGTAGATTCGATCAGTGGACAGAGCGATCAGCGCGCCGGCCGAATAGGCCCGCCGATTGACGAGCGTGTACACCGGGATGGAAGCGTCGGTGAGCGCATCGGAGATCCTCTCCGCCGCGTCCACGCGTCCCCCCGGTGTGTCCATGTCCAGGATCAACGCAGAGGCTCCGGACGCAACGGCCTCGGCGATGCTGCGCTCGATGAACGGGGCGAGGCCCAGCTCGACGACGCCGGTCACGGGCACTCGATACACGGGCCCGCCCTCTTGGGCCGCAGTCGGGCTCGAGGGCACGGCTAGGACCGCGCCGACCAGGCCGGCCGCGATCAGATTTCGGCGAGTCATGACGGGCTCCTCCGAGGACGCTGCGTCGACTTCAAGGTACGGTCTGTCTTACCCCGCACAACGTGATTACGTGCGCGGGGCGAGAACCCTTCGGTGAAGCCGACTGGCGGCCCGGCGTCGGGGGCCCCCGACGCCGGAGCGAACGGTCCGGTGTCCGGTTGACCCCCGCGTCCACCTTCGGGAGCTTTCAAGCTCTCCACGCGCGTCGGACGACGTCGGCCGAGTAGCCCGACGTCGCCCCTCGGAGCGAGCCGAGACGCCACCAACCCAGGGGAACGCCCAGAATGTCCGAATCGGTCCTGGTCCAATACGAGGTGAGAGGCAAGGTCGCCCTCCTCACCCTCGACGACCCGCCCGCGAACACGTACACGCACGAGATGATGCGCCAGCTGGACGAGGGCATCATCAAGGCGCGCTTCGACGAGAACGTCGAGGTGATCGTCCTCACGGGAGCAGGAGAGAAGTTCTTCTGCGCGGGCGCGAACATCGGGATGCTCTCGGAGGCCGACCCGGAATGGAAGTACTGCTTCTGCCTCCACGCCAACGAAACCCTGAACCGTCTCGAGCACACGCCGAAGCTCGTCATCGCCGCGCTCAACGGGCACACCGTCGGCGGAGGTCTCGAGATCGCGATGGCCGCTGACATCCGGATCGCTCGAAAGGATGCCGGCAAAGTCGGCCTTCCGGAGGTCGCCCTCGGCGTGCTGCCGGGCACGGGCGGGACGCAGCGGCTCGTTCGACTGGTCGGCAAGCCCGTCGCGATCCAGATGATGGCCGAGGGCACCACGTTCGGCTTTGACCAGGCGTACAAGCACGGCCTGGTCAACGAGATCTACGACCATGCGGACCGCGATTCGTTCGTGGACGCGGTGCTGGAGTACGCCAACCAGTTCACGACGCCGAACAAGGCCACCAAGGCCGTCGGACTGATCAAGCGCTCGGTGCAGACGGGTGCCGAGCTTCCCTTCGAGCTCGCACTCGCGCTCGAGCGGGAGCTCCAGGCGCAGCTCTTCGCGAGCTCGGACGCGAAGGAGGGCCTGTTCGCCTACGTCGAGAAGCGGAAGGCCGAGTTCACCGGCAGCTGATTCCCGCCGAGAGGCGAATCGAAGAATCGAGGCGGGGTCCGGAGGCGCTCTGGACCCCGCTTCTACATGGACGACCTGACCATCAGAGGTTCCCACATGTCGGAGACCATCCGCAACCGGTTGTGGATCGGCAACGCTTGGTGCGACGCAGTCGACGGCGGGACGTTCCCGACCGTGAATCCCGCCACGGACGAGACCATCACGGACGTCGCCTCGGCCCAGGCGGCGGACATCGACCGGGCGGTCGAGGCCGCCCGCGGAGCGATGCGGAACACCGAGTGGCGGGACATGGACCCGCACAAGCGGTCCCGCCTCCTGTGGAAGCTGGCGGACGCCATCCAAGGCGCGGCGGACGAGCTCGCGGAGCTCGAGACCGCAGACAACGGCAAGCCGTACTTCGAGTCGCGAAAGGTCGATCTGCCCAGCGTGGTCGAGAACTATCGGTACTTCGCCGGTCTGGCCGACAAGATCGAAGGAAGCACGATCCCGGTGGCCGGCCCGTTCCTCAACTACACGTTGCGTGAGCCGGTCGGGGTCGTCGGGTGCATCACGCC
>JBDHDM010000326.1:0-5174 GCA_039591515.1 Gemmatimonadota bacterium
GATACTCGCGTTGCCGGTGCGAACGGCATACCGGCCCGTCAGGATTGCGGCCCGGCTCGGCGTGCACTGCGCTTCGACATTGAAGTTCAGGAGTCGCATCCCCTCGGCCGCGAGCTGGTCGATGCGTGGGGTCTCGGCGCCGCGCAGGATGCCGCCTCCGTACACGCCGAGCTCACCCCAGCCGAAGTTGTCCATGAAGACGAGAACGACGTTCGGCTGGTCCTGAGCGGAGGCCGGCGAGGGCAGCGTCAGCAGAGCGGCCACGGCGACTACGGTCAGTCTCTTCATGCAGTCATTCTCTCTCTGTCTGCGCCCGCGGCGCGTTCCGATCGATGGGATCCCTGCGTTACCGCGCTGACAGGTCGGGATCGCTCCCGTACACGCGGCCGCCCAACATGACCCGCCACACCGACATCGCGTTCTGAATATTCTCGAGGGGGTCCTCGTCGAGCAGGACGATGTCCGCGAGCTTTCCCGGCTCCAGCGTCCCGAGATGATCCTGCGCAGCGACCGTCGTGGCGGCCTCGATGGTCGCGATTCGGAGGACGTCGATCGCCGGTTGACGCCATGGAACCATGGCCCTGAGGCCTTGAGCGTATTCGAGGAATTGGAGGCCTACCGACTGATCGTAGAGTACACCGAATTCGCTCGAATCCAGCGAGACTCCCTGAGCCAACACCGATGGTAGCATGGAACTGTTTCTTCCTTGCTGCGTCGCCCTCCTGGCCCTTTCGACGTCGGCGCGATTCTACTCTTGTTGTCTCAACTCGTAGCGGCGTTCGGCGTATTCCCCGTCCTCGACCCATAATCGGCGCGCGCGCTTCTCGATGACGGGCCGGACGAAGCGACCGAACGTGTTCATGAACGTGAGGAACTGCGGTCGGTCCGAGGTGGCAAGGGTGGTCTCGATCACCGCGGAGCGCCCGGGCTCGATGGGAGTCGCGTGAGTCTCGACCACGGACCCGACCCCCTCGCCCCTGACGATCGTCATGACGATGGTCCGCGGGTCAGGGCATTCGAAGATCGCGTCGACCTCCATGCCGACCCTCTTGGTGATTCGATAGACAACCCGCACCGTGATCGTCGAATGGTCCTTCTCCAGCACCTTCAGGTTGCCGAAGGAGTGCGGGTGGAAGTGCGCACCGTGCCACGGGTCGAGTCGGTTCGCGAGCACGTCGCGCGGATCGCAGTTGGCCTCCAACCTCATGGTCGCATCGAAGTACCTGTCGGGCCGCACCGGCAGTATGGGCTCGTCGGTCAGGTCATCTTCAGACTCCGGTCGCACCCAGATGAGCACGCCATCTTCGAAGCTCTTGAGCGGTTTCCACACTCCCAGACCCTCTTCTCCGATCGCGAGCCCGTGCCAGGGGCAGACCACACATCCGTCTCGCACAAACCCGTCCGACATCCGCGCACCCATGTGCGGACAGCGATCTGGGGCCACCGCGATCCCGCTCGTGGCCCGCCACACGACGTAGTCTTCGCCATTGACCCGGTACCGCTTGGGACCGTCACCGATCGCGCGGGACGAGTCCAGGACGAACCACCCCCCGGATGGCTTCGAGAGCGCGTGCTCGAGTGCCGCGTTGATCCACACCGGTTGTGCCTGCTTCCAGTCCGGCAAGTCGGAGATCGACTCTGCAGGGGGCAGCTTGCGACCAATGTTCAAGAAGCTGGGTTCTGTCATGGACCTCCCCTCGATGGGAACAAGCGGGCCAACATTCCGCGTAACGGCACTGAGAGCACCGGCTCGGAGCGCACGTCGTCCAGGGCAAGTACTTGATTGGCAGCCAGAAAGCCAGAGGCGGCCGCCCGCTCCATCAGTGCGGTCGGGATCGGCAACTTCACGAAATCACCCGCGATGGAGACACCCTGAAAAGGGGTCTCGACACCGGGCCTCGATGCGAAAGACCCCGGGGCGAAGGCCGGGCAGTCCTGACGCGCGAGATACCGCTCTTCGAGGACCTGTGCGTCCCGCGTTTCGGGATACAACACATGGAGCCCTTCGAGCAGCTGAGCCCGCACGTCCTGCTCAGACATTTTTGGGTCGACGGCATAGGCGTGCAGCTCCACCACCGCTCCGCCGTGCTTCTCATGCCAAGCTCGGCTCTCGTCTTCGAGAAGGTGGTATAGCGAGATGTTGTCGAGCAGACCGATGCCGGTGGTGCCGATGAAGGGCGCTCGCCCCTCGGACGTAGGCCGGTCCAGCCACAGCCTCCATACGACGAACGGATTCGTCAGAGCGAGCCCCTCGACAGACTGACGCCAGGTCGCATCGTCAAGGTCCGGAGAGGCTCCCACGACGGCCTGCAGTGGCGACACCGGTAAAGCGAGCACGAGAGCGTCACCATCCAGTGGACCCACGTCCGTTTCGACGCGCCATCCCCCGGCGTCCGTCCGGCTCACACCATGCGCGGAGCAGCTCATATGGATGGTGACTCCGAGGCCCCTCAGGTACTCCGCGAAAGGCGCCCATACTGCCCGCGAGAACGGGGCGCTAGACACGTCGAAGACGAGTCCCTCTGGGTTCCCAGTGAAGTAGAAGTGGAACATCATCAGCAGCTCACCCGCGGACATCTCTCGTTCCGGATTGAAGAACGAATGGGCAAACACGTCGAAGAAGAGCCGTCGCGCCCGGGGCGGGAAACGGAGCGAGTCCAGATAGGCCCCGGCGTCCATCGCGTCACGCCGACCGTACGTACGCCCCTGGTCGTACGTCAGCATCTCGAGAGCCCGCAGACCACTCACCCTCATGAGATCGCCGAGTCCGAAGGCAGGAGAACGCTTGATGAGCGTGATCAGATTGCGGGGTGTGCTGCTCGGAAGGCCCTGAAAGCTCTGCTCCTCACCGTCCGGGCCGTGGATCGGGTAGTCGTCGAGCTTCTCGAGGAAGGACAACTCCGGATCGATGCGCCGAAGCAGTGCATGCAGGTTGTAGTACTGCCTGAAGAACGCGTGGAAGCCACGCTCCATTTCGAACGACTCGCCCGTGGCCAGCTCGTCAGTCCAAGCTCCCGCCCGGCCGCCAAGGAATGACTCCTTCTCGACGAGCGTGACCCGCACGCCCCGCTCCGCCAGCACAGTGGCGGCGGCGACGCCCGCGATACCACCCCCGACGACGACCGTGGAACGGTCGCCAGGAACCCTGGCCGCGCCTTCGGCCAAAGGGAGCCGAAACTCCCTCGGGGTTCCTGCCATCAGGAGGGCTCGGTCGCGAGGAAACTGTGTACGATGCCCCGCTGCCATCCACCCATGGGCTCAGTGTGAACGTCTACGAAGCCGGCCTCCCGCAGCCGACCCTCGAGCTCATCCACCGAGTCGAATTCGAGCACGCTTCGCCGGAGGTAACGGAAGATACTCGTCGTACCGGCGAAGATCAGGCCGAGCGGGATCACGATGAGCATCGTGACGAGATTCCAGATGAAGCGAGACCACAAGGAGCCCCGGACCGAATACTCGTGCAGGCAGATCGTACCGCCCGCGGCCAACAGAGGACGAAGGCGTGCGAGGCACAGGTCGGGGTCGGGCACGTTCCGAATCCCGTACGCCATCAGGATCCCGTCGTAGGGCCCTTCCGCTCCGGCCTCGCTCGGGTTCATCGCGTTGCCGAGCAACCACTCGACGTCGGAGAGCTCGGCCTTTTCGCGTGCGCTCTCTAGCATGCCCTCCGACGCGTCCATCCCGGTGATTGTTGCGTCCGGGTATACCTCTCGGAGCGCAGCCGTCGATAGGCCGGTGCCGCAGCACAAGTCGAGGATCTTCGCAGTGCCCGGCAGGTGCATGCGGCTGGCACTCTTTCGCAGATGGCTGGAGTACCCGGGATTCAGCGCGCTGAGGAGATCGTAGCTACGCGATACGCGGTTGAACTCCGTGGGGACAGCCTGCTTTTCACTCATGCTTCGGCCTGCTCAGACTCTCTGAGTGCGCTTCCAGAGGCAGTACATCATCCGGAAAACTCAGGACACGGGTGGGAATGGACACAGCTGAGCCGCCACCCCGGGACAGTCGAGTGGGCAGCTCCGTCATCGATGCGACGATCGAGGCCGTCAACAAGACGAGCTTTCGGCTGAGTGGTACGTACTGACGGCCAGCAAGCGGGTCGCAGTCCACCCGCCGCAGGCGCTGGCCGATCGAGGAATACACGCGCCGCGCAGTCCGGATCGCCATCGCGCACCGCCATGACAATGCCGTGAGGCCTGCATCGCCGGACCGATAGAAGCGTTCCGCTTCGTCGAGCAGGCAGGCGATCGCCTCAGCGACGGGGTACCGGGCTGCTTTTGGGAACGGCCGTCCCAGCCGGTCCGCCAAGCCCGCGCACCCACACTCGGTCAGCACATCGTCAGGGATGTAGAGGCGGTCACGTCCCCAGTCCTCCTCTACATCGCGGCAGATGTTGGTGATCTGCATGGCGATACCAAGGTGGACCGCGTTCGCGAGCGCCCGTTCGTCCTTTACTCCCATGGCGTGGCACATCATGAGACCTACGCAGCCGGCCACGTAGTAGCAGTACTCCAGCAGCTGCTCCATCGAGTCGTAGCGCTGGCCACGCACGTCCATCTCCATGCCTACGAGCAGGTCCTGGGGATAGCGAATGGGGAGGGCACGAGCACGGACCGTCTGCTGGAAGAGCGCGAGGATAGGGTCATCGAGCGCATTGTCCATGTAGACGTCGCGCAGCTCCGACGAGAGCGTATTGAGAGCCACTTCCTGTTCCTCACGAGGGACCAGATCGACCGCATCGTCCGCCCGTCGACACCAGGCGTACAGCGCGATGGCGTGAACCCGAGCCTCGTCTGGAAGCACACGCGAAGCCAGAGCGAAGCTCTTCGAGTGCTTCTGGATGCTCTCCTCGCTCGCCCGTGTCGCCCCGCTCACCTGGCCGGGGCCTCGCCCGTCCGTTTCGTCTCGGTCACGAGGGACTCATGGCTCATGAGGCGAAGTCGTCGATGACGAGGCGCGCCGTGGCCTTCGCGGAGTTCACGACGCCGGGCACGCCCGCACCCGGGTGCGTCCCCGCGCCAACCACATAGAGGCCAGGGATCCGGTCATCTCGGTTGTGCGGCCGGAACCAAGCACTCTGTGTGAGTGTCGGGGCGCAAGAAAAAGCTGAGCCCAGATGCGAGCCGAGGACGTTCTTGAAGTCAGACGCTGTCATCCAGCGACGGGTTATCACG
>JBDHDM010000327.1:0-5168 GCA_039591515.1 Gemmatimonadota bacterium
GCCGGGCTTCGTCGGCCTCCTCGTCGGAGGTCGGGCGCGTGTCCCAGTGCGCCAGGAGCAGAATCCTCCGCGATGCCTCGGGAGCGAAGCGAGCCAACACGTTGACCAGGGTGAGGGTGTCGGACGAGACCGACGTCACGTGGGTGAACGTGTCCGCTTGAACGACGGGAGCCAGCGAGTCGAGCCGGGAGAGCATCCAGCGTAGCTGCGCCTCGTGGCCATCGGTGCCCGGAACCCGCGGTCCGAAAGCGACCTGCGTGCGGACGAGCTCCATCGCGACGGCGCCGTCGAACACGGGGCGCCCCGGTGTGGGGCCCTCGGGAGCGCCTGAGCACCCGCCCGCGCCGACGGCGAGCCCAAGCAGCACGGCCGGCCTGGCCCGGGTCAGCCCCCCGGGAAGCCTCAACGAGCCGCTCCTTCTTGGGGGCGCGACGCGGCAACGGAGCCATCCGTTCCGACCCCCCACTCCGCCAATGCGCGCGCGGCCTCGTCCTTGAGACCGGTGTCGGTCGGGTGGACCGTCGGTGCCGCGATGCTCCTGCGGTAGGCGGCGACCGCCTCTTCGCGTCGCCCACGCTCCTTGTACAATTGAGCCAAGTCGAATTGGAAGAGCACGAGGTCGGGCTCCAACTCGACGGCCCGAGCCAGATGATGCTCGGCTTGCTCCCAACTCGTGTCGTGGAGCGACGGCTTGGACATGAAGGTGCGCGCGACCAGTCTCTTGATCCGTGACAGGCTCATCACCTCGTAGTTCAGCTTGCCGAGCATGTTGTGCGCACCCGCGTGGAGCGAGTCGACCGCGAGGATCGCGTGGGCGTCGTCGTACACGATCTGGGCGAGCTCGACGGCATACCCAGGGCCGGCGTTCATCGCTCGCCTGCCGGCGGCCACACCCCGCCAGTACAGCCCGTCGACCTCGCCCGGCCGAACGTCCGCCGCGCGCTCGGCCCACGTCAGCGCGGGATCGAGCCAGCCATTCTGAACCCGGCTCCCTTCTTCGTCGATCCCGATGACGACGGCGGCCCTGGCCGCGCGCCAGAGCGCGTCATAATCCATCGAGTCCGCGGCGAGGAGCTCCTCCAGCCGCGCCAGCGACATTCGTGGCTCCCCAGCGAGGTAGAGCATGTCCGCCTCACTCACGGCGTCACCGAAGCCGATGAACTGCGCTCCGGCCTCGACGGGGAGTGTCACGGACAGCACGATGGCGGCGAGTAGGAGTCGCATGCTCACGACGACGGCAGGGTATCCGACGATAACGGAGGGGTGGCCAACGCCAGCCCCTCCGTTCCGTGCTACCCCATCCGGGGTGGACTTTGTTCTATGGTGCGACTTCGCTCAACCGCACTCCGAATAGCCGCACACGTGGCACTTCTTGCACCCCTCTTCGAAAGCGAGGTGTCCTGTGCCACAGTCGGGACAGGTGCCCATGTCGAAGAGGTCCGGCCCGGAGGGCATCGGGTTGGCCTTCGGCAGGGCGGCTCCCTGGGTCGACGCCACCGTCAGAGGCAGCGCCTCCTGCACTCCCTCCTTCTCCTCCAGGTACCGCTCGATCGCCTGCCCGATCGCGTCGGGCACCGACAGCACTTTGTTCGGCCCGAGTCCGACCGCCCGGTCGCACGAGATCCCACGGAGCTGCTCCTTGACCTGTCGGATGGAGATTCCCGAGCGAAGCGCGAGCGACATGAGCCGCCCGATCGCCTCGGCATCCGCCATGGCGGCTCCGCCGGCCTTGCCCAACGTGCAGAAGACCTCGAAGGGACGGCCGTTCACGTCCTCGTTGATGGTGACGTACAGGTCGCCGAGGGGCGACATCATCTTCATCGTGTACCCGCGAAGCGCGTCCGGGCGCTGGCGCTTGTGTCGAGCGGCGCCAGCGGTCTGGTCCCGATCGGACAGCTCGAACCTGAGCTGCTCGATCTCGATGCGGAGGTTGTGGGCCTCCTCTCGCGCATCGGCGACCTGGTGCTCCAAAGCGGTGACCTGCGCCGAGGATTGCTCCGTGGCCTCGGCTTGCGTCGTGGCACCGGTCGACAGCACCTGGCCCTCGCGTGAGCCGTCGCGGTACACCGTGACGCCCTTGCACCCCAGCGTGAAGGCGAGCTCGTAGATCTGCCGGACGTCCTCCTCGGTCGCCTCCCTGGGGAAGTTCGTCGTCTTCGAAATCGCCGAGTCCGTGTGCTCCTGGAAGGCGGCCTGCATCCGGACGTGCCACTCGGGCGTGATGTCGTGCGCGGTGCGGAAGACGCGTTGGATCTCTTCCGGCACCTCGTCGAAGTGGATGTGACCCTCCTGGGCGATCCGCTCCATGAGCTCTTCGGAGTACCAGCCTCCCTCCTCCGCCAGACGCACGAAGTCGGGATTCACGTCCGGCATCAAGGAGCCCGCCTGATTGCGCATGAACGCGACCGCGAAGAGCGGCTCGATGCCGCCCGAGCAGCCCGCGAAGATCGAGATCGTACCGGTCGGCGCCACCGTGGTGAGGTTGCAGTTGCGCAGGGGTCGCTCCGGACGGACGCGCTCCCCGGGAGCGCGCACGGCCGCGGTCTTCTTCGGACCCCAGATCGACTCGGACCACGCGGGGAACACGCCACGCGTCTCCGCCAACTTCTCCGAGGCATTTCGCGACTCCTCGTTCACGAACTCCATGACCCGCCGCCCGAGCTCCACACCCTCGGTGGAGTCATACGGCACCCCGAGACGGACCAGCATGTCGGCCCAGCCCATGACTCCGAGGCCGATCCTGCGGATGCTCTGCGCCAAATCGTGGATTTCCTGGAGCGGATAGACGTTGGCGTCGATGACGTTGTCGAGGAAGTGCGTGGAGAGGTGCACCACACGACGCAGCGCGTCCCAGTCCACGGCCTCGTCGGGGTCGGCACCGAGCTCTGCGTCTTCCTTGACGAACTGGCCGAGGTTGATGCTGCCCAGGTTGCACACGTCGTAGGGGAGCAGAGGCTGCTCTCCGCACGGGTTCGTCGCCTCGTAGCTGCCGAGGCTCGGGACCGGGTTGTACTCGTTCGCCCTGTCGATGAAGAACGTGCCCGGCTCACCGGTCAGCCAGGCGCCGTGCACGATCATGTCGAAGATATCCCGGGCGTCCTCCTGCCCCACGACCCGGCCGTCCTTCGGGTTGACCAGGTCGTAGCTCTCGCCCTTGCTCACGGCATCCATGAAGGCGTCCGTGATGGCCACCGAGATGTTGAAGTTCGTGATCTGGCTCGTGTCGTTCTTGCAGGCGATGAAGCTGCGGATGTCGGGGTGGTCCACCCGGAGGATCCCCATGTTGGCGCCTCGTCGGGTGCCGCCCTGCTTCACGACGTCGGTGCTCGAGTCGTAGAGCTTCATGAAGGAGACGGGGCCCGATGCCACGCCCATCGTCGAGCGGACCGGCTCACCCTCCGGGCGGAGACGAGAGAAGGAGAAGCCGGTGCCGCCACCCGACTGATGGACGAGCGCCATGGCCCGCAGTGTGTCGTAAATGCCATTGCGCCCGTTCGAGATCGCGTCTTCGACCGGAAGCACGAAGCACGCGGAAAGCTGCCCCAAAGGACGGCCCGCATTCATGAGGGTCGGCGAGTTCGGCTCGAACTTCCCGTTGATCATCAGGTCGTAGAACTGGCGCGCCACCTCGTCGACGGCCGATTCCGACGCCCCGTAGTCGGCGTCCACGTCCGCGATCGTCCGCGCCACACGCCAGAACATGACCTCCGGCTCCTCCGTCGGCTCGCCGCGCTCGTCCTTCTTGAGGTACCGCTTCCCCAGGACGATCCGTGCGTTCTCCGTCAGCTCGGGCCGCGGGAGGTCCTCAGGCAGGACGTCGTCGAAGATGACGGACTCTTTTCGGGGACGAGGCTTGTGGACCAGGGTCATCGCGGCGGGTCTCCGTGTGGAAAAGCTGTGGTAAATGCGAGGAATATGGCGTTGAAAAACGGCGGGAGACCGCTCCCGCCGCCGATTTCCGCTGTGGAAAACCTCCCCGATCCCTACGACATATGGGGAGCTGTCATACTAGGACCCCCATATCTTGTGGTCAACCTTGTGAGTCGGGCCTCCATTTGTTTGTCGGCGAAAGGTCGCAGAAGGCCTCGATCTTCGGGGTATATTCGGGTATGGGGCCGCTGCCGGCAACCCCCGGCCAAACCACTCGCGAGGCGTTCGCCGGGGGCCGAAGCGGCGTCAGAAGGGCATGCCCACGCGCAACCACGCGCGGGGATCATCACCTTCGATGAGGGGGAAGCCGACGCCGCCACGGAGCCGGACGACGATGTCGTACAGGCCGAGGAGCTCCACGGTGACCTCGGCTCCAGCCGAAGCGAGCGCGGTCCGCAGCGGATTCTGAAAGCCGGTGGGCCACACGTCGGGACCCCAGGCGTTGCCGGCGTCGAAGAAGAGGGAGCCGACGGCCCGGTCCAAGTGAAGGGGCCACGCGCCAAGGCCCCGGTTCACGAGCCAGAGAGGGAAGCGGTACTCCGCCGACGCACTCCACGCGTATCGACCGAACCGGCTCGAGGTCTCGTACCCGCGCACCGGAAAGAAGATGAAATTCCCCCCGAACAGCTCGAGGCCCGTGAGCGGCTCTCGCTGGCCGGACGCGCCTCCGACGCGGTAGTGCAGCGGGCCGGCGCCCGGCCCCGTGGCGGCGCCCCCGCTGAGGCGCAGGGCGAGAACGTGACGTGCGTACCCTCCACCCCAGAGCGGGATCGCGCCGCGCAGCTGACCCTGTGTCTCGGCCAGTGAGCGATCGAGCCCTTCGACCCCCGAGAGCGAATCCGGCACCGCGAGCTCCTGCTCGATGCCGCCGAAGAGAAAGACGCTCGCACCCCGTGCCATCCCCATCTGGAAGGCGTGGGATCGCGTCGAGTTCAGATTGATCGACGCCCGATAGTTGGCCAGACGGATCGTCTCGCGGTTCAGCGAGAAGTCCTGAGACGGCTGAAGCGTCTCGTCCAGGAGCTGCCGATTCCGCCACGTCATGCCACCGCCCAGGGTAACCGACAGAGCGCGGCGCCAATTCGGCGCCAGAACGGTCACGGCACCGCTGACCGACCGCTCTCGCTCGAGCACGATCAGCGTGTCCAGATCCGGCTCCACCACGAACTGACCGGCGTCGTCATAGCTCTGGTCGGCCGAAACGGAGAAGACGGCGTTTCCGAGCCCGGCGAACGCGT
>JBDHDM010000328.1:0-5139 GCA_039591515.1 Gemmatimonadota bacterium
TGGGGTCCGGCGTCGACGGGGCCGGGAGGGGGCGCTGGGGCGCCGCACGAGGTCGTGGCGGCCCCGGCGAGGAGCATGAGGACAGGCAGGGCAGGTGTACATGACCGGAGCAGAGGCATGCGGAAGCATCGTGAGAGCCGATCGTCGCGGACAAGGGGGAAAACCCCTACACAGGGTGTCGGGGGGGCGGCGGCTTCGTACCCCTCCGCGGGATCACCCCGTCCAATCGACGACGGTCGTGTCGGTCCTGGCGTCGCGATCGGCGGCCGCAGCGTCCAGGGGCGGAACCCGCGCGGCACTCGAGAGGTTTGAAGAGGGACCCGCCAGACTCTATCATCGGGCGATCGCTGGCCCTGCCCCCCTCCCATTCGAGCCATCCCACCGTGTCCGTCCCTTCCGACCTCCGCTTCCTGCTTCTCCAGGTGCGCAACCCGGACGATCCGATGAGCGGGCACGAGATCGCGTGCTTCGAGCGATGCTTCGGCTTGGAGCAGGGTCAGGTCGCGATCTTCGATCTGCTGAGTGGCGCCCCGTCGCAGCGCCTCATCGACGACGTGGACATCGTCCTTCTCGGGGGCAGTGGGGACTACTCGGTCGCGCGCGGTGGCCCCTGGCTCGGGGCGGCGCTCGACGCGATGGTGGGTCTCTACGAGTCTGCGAAGCCGACATTCGCCTCCTGTTGGGGATTCCAGGCGATGGCGCGAGCGATGGGCGGCGAGGTGTTGACCGACCGGTCGCGGGCCGAAGTCGGCGTGACGTGGATGGAGTTGACGGAGGCCGGCTCCGGTGACCCGGTATTCGGACCCTTGGGGCGGCGGTTCCAGGTGCTTGCTGGACACGAGGACCACGTCATCACCCTGCCCGACGAGGCCGTCTTGCTCGCCTCGAGTCCCGTCTCCGAGAACCAGGCCTTCCACTTTCCCGGCAGGCCGATCTACTGCACGCAGTTCCATCCGGAGCTCGACAAGGCGGGGCTGGTCCGTCGAATCGGTATGTACCCCTCGTACCTGCCTCTGACGGGGGCGTCGACGCTCGATGAGCTCGAGGCCATGACGCCCGAGACGCCTCACACGGTGGGTGTGCTGCGGCGCTTCTTGGAGCAGGCACTCGCGCTCGCGTGACCACGTGAGTCGCAGCGGGGGAACCGACGGCCGGCCCAGCGGGTCGGTGACCTCCAAGGTGCTCCTCCTGGTGGCACTCGCGGCGGTGCTCGCCGGCTTTCAGGAACGCCCGCGGCGATACTGGGGCGGGGGAGGATGGCGGCCGAATCCGTACCGCGAGGGCTTGCCAGTGAGCGAGAACGGTGTGACCGACCGCGGCTTCACCTTTTGCCGACTCCTCTATCAGAGCGTCAGGCGCGAACCTCTCGGCCACGGCTGGAACACGGACTATCCCGGATCGGACTACAACTTCATGGAGCGGCTGGAGGAGCTCACGACTGTACATCCGGCCCATTGGACGGACGGGCAGCCGGGCTTCGCGGTGGTGCGCGCAAGCCAGGACGAGCTCTTCGAGTGCCCCTTCCTCTTCGCGTCGGACGTGGGGAGCGCAGGGCTCCGCGACGACGAGGTCGAACGTCTGCGGATCTACCTCCTGAAGGGTGGCCTCCTGTGGGTGGACGACTTCTGGGGCGACTGGGCCTGGCAGAACTGGGTCTACGAGATCGGACGCGTATTACCGGGCTTCCCGATCGTCGATGTCGGCGAGGATCATGGGCTTCTCGAAGCCCTCTACCACGTGCCGGGGGTGCCTCAAGTGCCGTCGATCCAGTTCTGGCGGCGCAGCGGCGGGCGGGAGACCTCGGAGCGAGGACGTGAGAGCGCCACGCCACATTTGAGGGCCATTTTCGACGATCATGGCCGCCCGCTCGTGATCATGACGCACAATACGGACATCGCGGATGGCTGGGAACGCGAAGGGGAGGACGACGCTTTCTTCTTCGCCTTCTCACCCGCCGCCTACGCGCTCGGGATCAACATCGTCCTTTATGCCCTGAGCCACTGAACCCGAGAGCCGCACAGGCGCGTCGACCGCGCGCAGGGGGTGGAGCTCCGTCGGCCGATTCGGTGCCGGTCAGGCTCCGGCCAGACCTGGCTGGGCCGCGCGGGCGGCGGCCACGGCCCGTGGCGACTCGGAGGCGGACTCGGTCGGTACGTCAGGGAGTGCGAGCTGCCGCGTTCGACTCACCCCCAGATCGCGCGCGGCCATGAGGAGGATCAGGCTCTCGAGACGGTCGGCGGCAGTCTGCACCCAGCTGGTCCAGCGCTTACGGCGGATCACGAACCAGGTGACCGTCACGGCGACCTCGGTCACGCCGCCCGCGGAGGTCACGCGAAACGTGAGGCCCTTGCGGTCCTGCCAGGTGATCGCGGCGCGGCCGAGCTTCACGTGGGCCTGCCCGTCGCGGTAGGGTTGGAAGAGTCTCACCGCCTGCATGAGCTGGTCGGCCGTGATCTCCACGGGAATCGACCTCACCGCGGTGACGTGACGGATCACACGCCCGGTGACCTGGACCCGCTGGCGCTCGGCCGAGATCGCGGCGGCCTGCTTCGCCTCCGAGATCGCGCGGTCGATCGCCTGTGGGCTGAAGCCCACTTCGCCCGCGATGGAGCGGAGTTCCTCGATCGTGACCGGACCGGCTTCGTCGGATCCTTCGAGCTCGGCGGCGCGCTTGAGAATCCGATCGGCTTCGACCTTGGAGAACATGGTCAGATCAGACATGGCACCGTCCGTGATCATGGTGATGGTCGCGTCACCCTACGTGCGCGCGGATCCACACGATTCCGAGTTGTGGGGACGAGCGCAAGCGTCGCTCAGCTCATGATCATGAGGATCCATTGGACGCCCCAGTAAACGAAGAGCACGAAGAGGAAGACGAACGCCACCTCGTCGGGCGCCTTGAGAAACTGCAGGAGGCCCCGGAACGCACGTTCCACGGGGCTGTGAGATTCCCGGTCCTTCAATCCGACGGGGCGCCGTTCGACCTGTCGGTGGCTCCCGCGCGAGTCGGAGCGAGCGCGGCTTTGCTCCACCCGCCGCCGGGCCGTCGAGGGGGCGGACCCAGGGCCCGAATCCCACACGGCCAGGATCTTCGCGAACCGCCCGTGTGCGACGTGGGGCCCCCTGTGCCCCGACTCCCTCGTGCAGGTGCGGCCCGTCCCTTCCAGCCCGGCATAACAGGCGCGCGCGCGCCAGCCGCGCACCGGTTTCAGGTGCGCGTAGCGTTTGATCGCTACTGCATGCTCTTCGACGGTGAGTCTCACGAGCGGCGCGGGCTGGGGCGTTCCGACCCCTGATCGATAACCGGGTCCGGATCCGGGCGCCACGTCGAGCCGAGATCGCAGGGCTCCACGGGGCGGCCGCGGGCATTCAGCCGACCTGGGTGGCCGGCTCGGTCTTCGAGGTGTTGTCGCTGCGCGCTCGGCGCGCTCGGGACTTGAGTTGCGGAAGGCGGAAGACCATCAAGCCCGCCAGGAGCAGCGCGAAAAGCCACGGGAGTCGCGTGTCCGCCTTCACGAGCCAGAAGTAATGCACCACACCCAACAAGCCGGCCAGGTACACGCCACGGTGCAGCGTTGCCCACTTCTTGCCGAGTCGCCGGATCCATCCGCGCGTCGAGGTGAGCGCCAGCGGGAGCATCACGAGGAGTGCAGCCATGCCGACCGTGATGAACCGGCGCTCCATGATGTCGGCGATCATGTAGCCGAAGTCGAAGACCATGTCGAACACGAACCAGATGCTGAAGTGTGTCGCCCCGTACGAGAAGGCGAACAAGCCCAAGGGTCGACGGAGCTTGATCACCGGGTTCCACCCCGTGATCCGCCGGATCGGCGACACCGAGAGCGTCAGCATGAGAAGCACCAACGTGGTCATCCCGGTCACGTGGGTGAGCTTCTCGATCGGATTCACGCCGAGCCCGCCCGTGAAGATACCGGCCACGAGCCAGGCGCCCGGTGCCAGGGCGCCGAGCCACAGCATCACCTTGAGTGCCAGGAGAGCTCGTTTGTTGGTCATCGCGAAGACCGTTTGGTCGCCGGGGGTCGAGCGTCCCCCGGCGGCGTGGGCGCTCGTGGCCGTCCGACTACTTCCAGCGCTCGAGGTCCATGCCGGCGTAGAGGTGCTGCACCTGGTCGGCGTAGCCGTTGAACATCATGGTATCGAAGTCCTTGAAGAGCCCGGGGAGTCGGGTCTCTCGCGCCTGGCTCCAACGCGGGTGGGTGACGTTCGGGTTGACGTTGGCGTAGAAGCCATACTCGACCGCGTTCTGACGCTGCCAGGTGTTGAGAGGCATGTCTTCGACGAAGTCGATGCTCACGATCGACTTGACGCCCTTGAAGCCGTACTTCCACGGGACGACGAGCCGGAGGGGTGCGCCGTTCTGGTTGGGCAGGTCCATCCCGTACACGCCGGTCGCGAGGATCGTGAGCGGGTGCATCGCTTCGTCCATGCGGAGCCCCTCGACGTACGGCCAATTGAGGATGGGGTACCGCTGACCCGGCATCTCTTCGGGCCGCACGACCGTCTTGAACTCGACGAAGTTGGCGTTGCCGGTGGGCTCGACCCGCTCGATGAGCTTGGAGAGCTGGAAGCCGTACCACGGGATGACCATCGACCAGGCCTCGACGCACCGTAGCCGGTAGACGCGGTCCTCCATGGTGAGACCGGAGACCAGATCGTCGAGGTCGTACTCGCCCGGCTTGTCGACCTCACCACCGATCCGGACCTTCCACGGCGCCGGGTTGAAGTCGCCCGAGTTCTTGTGCGGGTCGTCCTTCGCCGTCCCGAACTCGTAGAAGTTGTTGT
Organism: Gemmatimonadota bacterium; assembly: GCA_039591515.1. GTDB lineage: Bacteria > Gemmatimonadota > Gemmatimonadetes > Longimicrobiales > Gaopeijiaceae > UBA2589. The sequence goes on from JBDHDM010000328.1 coordinate 4,804, forward strand.
AGGTGGTGACCGCCTCGTACGAGTTCAGCGGCTCGTCGAGCTCCGAGCGGAGCCTCGTGAAGCGCTCCGGAATCTCCTGGCTCTGGGCGGCCTCGGCCCCGGCGAGCACTGCGGGGCCCATCGCCATTCCGGCCGCCCCGGCGGCGGCGGCGGACTTGATGAACTTCCGACGGTTCACGTACACGCGCTCGGGAGTGATCTCCGAGGACGGGATGTCGGGTGGGCGTCGGATGATCATCGAAGCTCTCCGGCGGAGGCACTCACGGTGCCGTGGCGTGGCGGGCATCAGGCTCGGGATACCAACCCCGGCGGTCCGGGCGTGGTTCCGGCGGCCCC
>JBDHDM010000329.1:0-5121 GCA_039591515.1 Gemmatimonadota bacterium
CGCACAGCGGCCTGAGAGAGCGGGGCCAAGTCAATGACCGCCACCTGCGAAACCGCCGTCGCTTCCGACGTCGACACGAGCTGCCAGGCGGATCCGGCGACCCCACCGATCACGAGGATGCGCGGCTCTACCTCGGACATGAGGGTGAGAAGGCGCTCCATCAGGTCGGTGCCGCCAGGAACACGGAGATAGAGGTGCTCGAGGTCGTCGATCACGACCAGACGGGGGAGCTCCGACGCGTCGAAGACGGCAGCCGCGACCTCGTCGATCGTTGACACGCCGTCGAGGCTCAACGCACCCGCGAGGAGCTCGACCAGATCGGACTCGCTGGAGATCCGTTCCGTCATGCTGATGCGCGCGATTGTCTCGCCCTCCCCCTCGACCTGCGCCGCAAAGACGTTCAAGAGACTGCTGATGCCGATCCCGTGTAGGCCCTTCACGATGACGGGCACACCGTCGCCGTGCTGCCAGCGCTTCCAGCGAGCGTTCAGGTCCGCCAACTCCGCTCGACGACCGGCGAGCAGCGCGGGGTCGGACACGGGCTCGAAGGCGAAGAGCCGCTGATACACGAGCGGCAGCCTCGACATGACAGCCTCCGACTCCGCCAATAGCTTGACGGCCCTGGCAGAGGCAGACTGCTCTCCCGTGGGGCCGGCCACGATCTCGGCTCCCCGCCGCAGGTTGTGGGTCGCGACACGGCGCACACGGATCGAGTGGTGACGGAGCCACCGCATGCCTCGTTCCACGGGCGGTCCCCACGTCTCGTTGATCCAAACGCGGGTGCTCGCGACTCGGGACTGAGCCCGCAGAAGCTGGGCCTGCATGAGCCCAGCCTCGATCCGGTCGAGGAGGCTCGTCACGGCATCCCGACTCTCCGCGGCGAGGGCTTTCCTCACCTCCTCGATCACGAGATCCGCATCCTGGACGGCCGATCGAAGCGACTCCGTGACGTTCCGGACCGCGTCGGTGAGGAGCGCCGATGCCCAGGTGTCCGACTCCGCCCCTTCCTCCGCGAGCTCGGACTCCGCGCTCTCGCGCGCGTAGGTCAGAGCCGCTGGGAGCTCCTCGACGGAATGTCGTAGCTGATCCAGCACCATCGTGAGGCGTGCCGCAGCGGCTCGCGCTCGCTCCATCCGGAGGGCGTCGAAGGATTGACCGACGACCTCCTGGAGCGGGACCGTGCGACCATCGAGCTTGCGCACCCGGCCCTTCCTCAGCCCATCGGCGGAGTTGAGCACGAGCACGGCGGGCATCTGCCGAAGCATGGCGTACCAGGTGTCGACCATCTGCACCGCCCTCGCGGACACCTCCGGCTCCACTTCCGCCGCACTCGGTACGAGCGAGACGGCCCGTCCCAGGATCGGGGAAACCGTGTCCGTCACGACGGCGATGATCTCCCTGGCCCCCCCCGTGGTCTCGAGCACGCTCAGGATCGACTCCAGCTCATCCGCGATCTCGAGGAGGCCTCGGGCAGCTGGCAGGCTTTCCTCGCGGAACCGGTCAATGAGGCGATCCCGAACCTCCGTCATGCCGGTGAGAAGAGCGAGCACGGCGAAGTACAACCGCACCCTCGCCTCGAACCGCTCCTCCTGGGTCTCGAACCGGGCGACCGTACCACGCAGCTTCTGCAGATCGGGTCGTACGGGGCCGGGGTCCTGGGGCCGGAACAGAAACGAGCCCGAGACAGCGAAGTCGTTCGCGAGAACCTCGGCCGAGCGCCCGAACCGACCCGCGGCGGCATCGGCCTCGACCTCGAACGGCGCGTCACATACGAGCTCCTCGAGCTGTCGGGTGAGCTCCGTTCCTGCCGCGACGATCCCGACTGCCACATCCCGGTCGAACTCTTCGGCGTGGGCCTCGATGCGCGCCAACGGAGCCATCGCGTCGTTCGCCCACCCGATGAACGCGACCTCGAGGCGGGTGGACCACTCCGACCAGCTCTGCGCTCGCCGTATCCGGGCGGACGCCTCCGCCGGGACGACGACCCTGAGAAGATGGTGCGTCGCCACGGTCCGGAGCTCGACCGGACGCGTCTTCCCCGCTCTTCGCGCCCAGCCCAGGGATCGGGCGATCCCCTTTCCAAGCCGTCGAGCTCGCCCGTCCGTGGGCTGCGACACGAAAGCGTCGCGGGCCCATTCCATGTCGATCGTCTGCGGAAGCGCTCGGCATGCATCTCCGGCCGCAGTCGACGCCGTCGAGAAGCTCTCCACGAGCGTTGCGCACGGGCCGGGCTTGAGATGTGCCCGAAGGGGCTCGAACACCTCGGACATCAGGACGCGCCGATACGTGAGTAGCGCGTCGACGGACTCCGGGTCGAGGGTCGAGCCCTCTTCGAGCGTGGCCTCCGATGTTCCCGGATCACCCACCTCGCTCTCGGCCTCGTCCTGGTGCCCATCCTGACCCTCGTCCTCGTGCCCCTCCTCGGCCTCGTCCTCCTGACCCTCCTTCTCGTGGCCCTCGTCGGCCTCGCCTCCCCGGCCGTCCTCGACCTCGCATTCCTTCAAGGCCTGGTCCTCCCCAGTATCCTCTACCGTCGAGTCCGGCGCGTCGTCGGACGCCGACGCCGTGGCAAGCGCCTGGAGCCCAGGCGCCGTCAGCGCCTCTCGGTGATGCGCCACCGCGGCCTGGAGCGTCGCGAGGATTCCGTTACGAAAATGCTCCTCGAGTGCGGCGGACTCCTCGTCAAACGCATCGTGGCAGGCGGCGACAGCAGCCGAGAGTGGGTCTGTCACGGGCCTAGGCTCCGTCATCGGCCACGCCCCTGTCGAGCCCCGGCTGGTCTTCACGCTGAGGCGGCGGAACGAAGAACCGGTGTGCCGCGACATCCTCCGGGCGGAGCAGCCCCGCCTCCCTGAAACCCGCGCGAGCGCGTTCCGTCACCTCGCTCTGGAAGAGGAACTCGAGGCGCGGGTCGAGTACGTAAGCCTTCACCCGCACGCGGGTCAGAAACGTCTCCTTGAAGACGTCCGAGACCAACACCACGATGGGCTTGTTCAGGTAGACGTACTTGGAGCTGCCCGCTGCCTCGAACGCGATCTTCTTGGCGGCCGCCTCGTCCACCCAGCCGGGCAGATAAAGATCTGTGACAACCTGGCAGTGAAGCTCGCCCGCGTTCGCGTTCGAGACCTGCTGATCCACCACCTGCGCGTTCGGAACGGTTACCAGATTGTCACTCGACGTCTCGATACGGGTGGAGCGAAGCCCGATCGACTTGACTTCGCCGTACGTGCCCCCGATGGAGATCTTGTCCCCCACCTGGAAGGGCTGATCGAACACCAGGATGAGACCGCCGAAAAGATTCTTGAGCAGATCCTGGGCGGCGAATCCGACCGCGACCCCGATCGCCGCGGCGGCTGCGATGACTCCCTGGGCGTCTACGCGGAAGATCACGCGCACGATCAGGTATGCGGCGAAGCTCCAGAAGAGGATGCGCACCATCGGCACGAGCCGCTTGAAGAAGAGCCGGCGCTTCGCGTTCCGCTCGGCGAGGTTGTCGAGCAGCCAGACGAGTCCGTAAATCAGGGCGTTGAAGATCGCCAGGACCACGATCGAGAGGATCACCCCGACGCCGAAGCCGCGGAACTGACGCCTCGCTTCACCGAGCACCTGGCCGGAGCCACGCCCGGAAGCGGAGTCCGCGGGGATGCCACCCTCGAGGGCCCCCGACCCGGTCAGGGAGTCGATGCGGGCGTTGAGCGCCTGCTGCCCAGCCAGGAGCCGATCGAGCTGGTCCCCAATCGCCTCCTCCTGTGCGGGAGGCTCCCCAGCCGGGTCCGTCTCGGGCGGCGCCGGGCCCGTCTGCGCAGGCGCGGCGCCCGTCACGTCCTCACCCGCGGCCTCGGGCCCGACCGCCTCCACCCCATCGAGCGAATCCGGGACGACCGCCGTGCTGTCCGGCTCGGCGTCCGTCGACGCTTCCGGGAGGAAGCGGCAAGCCGAAAGGAGGAGCGCACCTGCGAGGCCTGGAGCAACGAGCGTCACCCGCAGGCGACGGATCCACCTCGTCCGCCCGCCCCCGGGCCGCTGTCCGACTCCGAGATCCGGCATCGGCGCTTACCGCTCCCCGTCGGACCGGTACACCTCGCCACCCTTCATCACCCAGTGTACCCTCTCCATCGCGGTGATGTCGTCGAGCGGGCTCCCCGGCACGGCGATGAGATCAGCGAACTTGCCCGGCTCCACGCTGCCGACGTCCGCCTCCCAACCGAGGATGCGGGCGTTGACGCTCGTCGCCGAGGTGATCGCGTCCATCGGCCGCTCTCCGTTCTCGACTCGGATCTGGAATTCACGTGCGTTGTGCCCGTGCTCGAACACACCCGCGTCGGTCCCGAAACCGACCGTCAGTCCCGCCTCGACCGCGCGCCGGAAGGTGGCGTTGCGGTACCGCATCATCTCGGTCGAGCGTCGGATCTGTTCTTCCGGGATGCCGAGAGCGGCCCCGTCCCGCGGGACGATGACCCCCACGTACAATGTCGGCACGTAGAACGTCTGGTCGCTTTCGAGCAGCATGCGCAGGCCCTCGTCGTCCATCATCGAGCCGTGGTCGATCGTGCGCACGCCGGCCCGAATCGCGGCTTTGATCCCTTCGGGGCCGTGCGCGTGCGACGCAACGAATCGACCCCACCGGTCCGCCTCGACGACGGCCACCGCCAGCTCTTCGTCCGAGTACTGTTGCGCGCCCGGGGAAATGCCCTGGGACAGAACCGCACCGGTGGCGAGAATCTTGATGAAGTCCGCCCCGTGCTTGAGGTTCGTGCGGACTGCCTTGCGCACCTCGTCGGGCCCGTCGGCGAGGTTCTGGACGGACGGGACGTCGACGTAGACCGAGAATTGGCGGGCATCCCCGGCCCCGCCCGTGGCCGAAACGTAGTTGCCGGCCACCAGCATGCGCGGACCCGGCAGAACGCCCTTGTCGATCACGTCCCGCAGGTCCACGTCCGTAAACGACCAGGTGGGGCCCATGTCACGGACCGTCGTGAAGCCGGCCCGCAGCGTCGTGAGGGCGTTCGCCGCCCCGTACAGAGCCGCCTGCTGCGGGGTCGTCGTGACCAACACCTCCTCCCAATACGCGTCCTCGGCGTCGGTGAGGTGTGTATGGAGATCGATGAGGCCGGGCAGGAT
>JBDHDM010000330.1:0-5096 GCA_039591515.1 Gemmatimonadota bacterium
GTCCGCTCCTCCCCCTCCCGGCTCACCGGCCCCGGCCCGCCCGACCACGGCCGCCGCACCATCTGCGAAAAGCGAGTTCGCGGCGGTACAAGGCCCGAAGGATGCGGGCTCGCTTCGGGTCGATGCTGCAGAAGGTCCTGCGCTCCTACCGCTCCGTCGACCCTGGCGTATCGTCCTCGCTCACCGGTGTCGTGCGGACCGTGGGGTACTCGATTCCGAGCTGCTCGAGGTAGGTGTCGAATCGGGACGGGTCGTAGTAGTACGGCCGCATCCGCTCCCGCCACTGGTCCATGATGTCCGCATTCAGCCAAATCGCGGGCTTGTCATCGGGGGTGATGAAGGGCGTGTACGTCGTCTCCGCGGTCTGCTCGTCGTTGAAGTACTCCCAGGCCGCGTCGACCGTCTGGCCGTCGAGGAAGAGGTCGAGGAGCGTCAGCGCTTGGGCCTTCGCCCCGGCCAGGGAGCCCTTGTGCGCGACGGGCGTGGCCATGGCGATGCCGTTGGCCCAGTTGTGCCCCGGTCCACCGGGCATGTTGGCGGGGAAGCGCATGGTCACTGTCGGCATGTTCCACGAGATATCCCCGATGTCGTCGGAGCCGCCCCCGAGCGAGCGCGACAGGTCCACCGGTCCACCGAGCTCCCCGACCTCCATCGGCAACCCACGCTCTTCCTGACCCATCTCACGCTGGAGTCCGTTCGCCATGGTGATGTCGGCGTCCGACCACTCCGGCATGCCGACAAGCTGGATGTTGGCATGGGTGACCTCTGCCACCGGCTTGCTGAAATGCCGGCTCCACGCGGAGCCCACCGTCATGATGGTGTCGACCTGCGTACCCGTCATGAGCGCCGCACCTTGTGCCATGAGCTTGGCGGCGTCGTACGACTCCATGACGAGATCGTACGTAGTTTCGCGGAAGTAGAACCAGATCGTCGCCGTCTGCGGCACGACGTTGGGCTGATCGCCACCGTCCACGATGATGTAGTGGGACCGCTCGGCGGGGCGCAGGTGCTCGCGTTTGAACTCCCAGGCCTGCGCCAGGAGCATCACGGCGTCGAGTGCTGAGCGCCCTCGCCACGGCGAGCCCGCCGAGTGGGCCGTCTCACCCGTGAAGCGGAACTGGGCCGAGACGAGCGCGTTCCCACCGGACTGGCCCCAAGAGGTGTTGAAGCCGGACGACACATGCGTGAAGAGGTTCACGTCGACACCGTCGAACACGCCGTCCCTCACGAAGAACGCCTTGGAGCCGAGCTGCTCCTCCGCGATCCCCGGCCAGAGGAGGAGCGTGCCGTCGATGTTCTCACGCTCCATGAGCTCCTTCACGTTCAACGCCGCCACGACGTTCACGGCCTGCCCGGAGTTGTGCCCCTCACCGTGCCCCGGCGCCATTGCGAGGATCGGGTCGCGGTAAGCGACCCCGGGCTTCTGGTTCGACTGCGGGATCCCGTCGACGTCCGAGCCCAGAGCGATGATCGGCTGCCCACTTCCGTTCGACCACCGGGCCGTCCAGGCGCTGGGCATCCCCGCCACGCCGAGCTCGATCTCGAAGCCGGCGTCTTCGAGGATGCCGGTCAGATACCGCTGCGTCTCGAACTCCTGGAAGCCGAGCTCGCCGAAGCTGAAGAGCATGTCGACGATCTCCTGCACCATCTTCGCATCCGCCTGAACCATCTCGAGGGCCTCGCCCTTCAGGTCCTCGAGCCGAGGGTCGGCCTGAGCCTGGAGGGACGGCGCGTAGGCCAGAGCGAGCAGGAGTCCTGTGAGGACGGCGAATGGGCGTCGCATGGCGTGTCTCCGAATGCGCAGTGCGGTCGAGCCGTAGATGTGCGGCTCCGGCGATTGAATCACGGTCAGGATGCAGGGCGGACCCGAAGCCGGCAAGCGGCGGTCGTCAAACGGCCGCCTGCTTCCACCGCCCCCGCCGGAAGAGGACGGCGCTCACCACGGCGAGCGTCGCGTACGAGACGGCGATCGCGATGAAGACGCCGTTCGGGCCGAGCCCCATCGACCGTGCGAGCACCCACGCGAGCGGGATCTCCCACAGCCAGAAACAGAAGAAGTTGATGATCGTCGGCGTCCACACGGCCCCCGCTCCGTTGAACGCCGCGGTGATGACCATGCCGTACGCGTAGAACGGGAACCCCGCCGCAACGATGCGGAGGCAGTCCACGGCGTACCGACTCGCCTCCCCGGTTCCGCCGAACAGGCCGACGATCGCCGGGGCGAACGCCATGAAGAACAGGCCGACGGCGCCGAGAAAGACGAGATCGAGCTTCGCGGCCACCCACACCGAGGCCTCTGCGCGTGCCGGATCGTCGGCTCCGAGAGCTTGGCCCACCATTGTCGCCGCCGCATTCGAAAGTCCCCAGGCCGGCAGCAGCGCGAACAAGACGATCCGGATCGCGATGGCATAACCCGCCAGCGCCTCGGCGCCGAACTCCGCCGTGATGCGCACGAGGCCGATCCAACTCGCCATCCCGATGAAGGTCTGGAGCGTTCCCGTGGCGGAGAGCCGAACGAGTCGGGCCATCACGGCGAGCCGGAGACGAACGTGGGCCGGGCGGACCCGAAGGCGGCCGCTCAGCCGGAGCAAGGTGTAGAGCTGCACGACGACGGCCGTGCCTCGGCCGATGGTGGTGGCGATCGCGGCTCCGCGCAGGCCGAGCTCGGGGAACGGACCGAGCCCGAAGATCAGGCAGGGGTCGAGCACGATGTTCAGACCGTTGGCGAGCCATAACACACGCATGGCGGTCGCCGCGTCCCCGGCGCCCCTGAACGCGGCGTTCTGGAGGAACAGAAGCACGATGACCACGTTGGCCCCGAGAAGGATCCGGGTATAACCGAGCGACACGCTCGCCGTCTCCGGGCTCGCGCCCATGATGCGGAGCAGGTCTTCGGCCCAGACGATACCTGCGACCCCGAATGCAGCCGCCAGCACGACCCCGAGGATGATCGCCTGCACCGTCGCCTGGGCCGCGGCCTCTTCATCTCCCTCGCCCATTCGTCGAGCGACCATCGCCGTCACGCCGATCCCGAGCCCCATGGCCGCCGTGTAGACCAGCGTCAACACGGACTCGGTCAGAGCCACGCCCGCGACGGCGTCATCTCCCAGCCGCGAGACGAAGAAGATGTCGACGACGGCGAAGACGGACTCCATCGCCATCTCGAGGACCATGGGGACCGCCAACAAGACGATCGCCCTCATCATCGGGCCCTTGGTGGGGTCGCCCCCGGTGCCTCGCACGGCGTGGACGAAGATCGTCCACCACGACTCGCGCTCGGCCGTCTCCGCCGGGCTCTCGGCCACCCCTTTCGGGTTTTCGCTCAACGACCGAGCCTTTTCCCTCGCTCCACCCAGCTTTCGCCGTCCGTGATCCAGGGCGCTGCCGCCTCACCTTTCAGGTAGTGGCCGAACCACTCGAGGATGCGCCGGTGGTAGTCCACCTGCTGGGACTCTTCCCGTAGTCCATGGTCGGCGCCGGGGTAGACCAGCAGCACGACCTCTTTCCCCGCACGGCGCGCGTAGTTGTAGAACTCGAGGCCCTGATAGAAGTCCACCACGCCGTCGCTGTCTCCGTGCATGAGCAGCATGGGCGTGCTCAGGTCCGTGATGTGGTGGGCCGGAGAGCTCTCGAGATGCCCCTCGAGGTCGTCCCAGTACGGCACGGCCATCCGGGCCTGTCCGGTCTCCCAGTGCCCCGTCTCCGGCAGCCCACCGTTCCAGTGCACGGCACCCATGAAGCTCATGAAGTTCGTGATCGCCGCACCCGCGACGGACGCAGCAAACCGGTCGGTCCGGGTCGGCAGGTAGACAGCTTGGTATCCGCCCCAGGAATGACCGATCAGGCCCATTCGGTCGGCATCGACGTGTCCCGTGGCGATCGCGGCGTCGAGCGCGTGCTCGACCGCATCCAGCGCCGAAGGCCCCGGACGTCCGGGCTCGTAGACGATGTCCGGCATGAGCACGAAGTACCCGGCCTGAGACCACGTCTGGTAATCGTAGTACTCCCGCTCGCTGGGCGGGTCGTACCGGTGCAGCCCATCCGACAGCCGCTCGTATTGATAGAGGATGAGCGGATACCGACGTCCCGGCTCGAAGCCTGCCGGATACACGAGGATCGCCTGGAGCTCGTGACCGGCATCCGTCACGTAGTCGAGTAGCTCCGCGCGCCCCCAGGCGAAGTCGGCCTGGAACGGATTCGTGTGTGTCACCTGGACCGCATCGTCCAGAGAGGGGCTCGACACGAAGACGTCCGGCGAGTCGTCCCATCGTTCGACGCGATACGCGAGCACGTCCGCATCCCGGGCCTTGGTCAGGCCCGCGACGAGGGCCTCCCGTCTCGTCTCGCGCCGGACGGAGCCGTCCCAATCGATCGTCGCGTACCCGGACGCCTTGGTCCGAAGGTCGAACGTGCTCAGGTTCACGACCTCGTCCAGGAGCGGTGGGCCAAAGCGTGGCTGCTCGGGATCGAGGTTCACGACCCGGTAGCGTGTGTTCGTCTCGACTCCTCGTGTGAGGGGGCGTAGGGTTCCGTCCTCGAGATCGGCGAGCCACACGTCCGTGCGGTCGTAGAGGAGTGCGCCCGAGCCGTCCGCGGTCCACCCACCGAGCCCCCATGACGGCCGTGGGCCGGGATAGTCGTACTCCTCGATCCCTCGCGTGAAGCTGCGGCCGTCACCGAGGGCCTGCTGCTCCAACGCCTCGAGCCCGATCGCGGTCCAACCCTCGTCGTGCACGAGAACTCGGTCGAGATCCGCGTGGGCCTGAGGGCCGTTCTCGAGACCCTTCCATATCAAGGTGCGTTCCCCTGAGCGGACGTCGACGCGGTACCAGTCGGCCGTGCCCGCCCCGAACCGCCGCTCGAAGAGGTACGGCGAGTAGTCCGGCACGAGCCCCCATCGACCACCGGCCACGACCCGAACGGGCTCCTCGAGCTCGTCGGCCAACACGACGACCCTGTCCTCTCGCACGTGCCAGGCGGTGGCCAGGGTCTGCCGCGCGATGCGGTCCGCGCCGAACTCCTGGGCTCTCAGGATCCGGTCGTCGTTCCAATGCCACACCTGCACGTCCGCCGGCTCCACGTCCTCTCCGTCCCCC
>JBDHDM010000331.1:0-5023 GCA_039591515.1 Gemmatimonadota bacterium
CCCCTCTGCGCACCCTCACTGGCTCCGCACTCCCGCGAGAGCGCTGGTAAGCTGCTATCGACGTGCCCCGCTCCGACTCGGGCTGCGACCTCCACCCGAGCCGCCCGACCCCCTCCCCCGTTACAGCGCCCGTACCGCGCGCCTTGGAGCCGTGACCACCGCGTCTCGGTTTCCCCGCCCGCGACGGTCGGACCGCTGCCGAAGTAAGTTCTTCCTCACCCCACCCACGTGAGCACACCTTTCGTAGTAGAAGAGCCTGTGGGGCCACCTCCCTTCGAGGTGCCCCCGAAGCCAACGCCGGAGGCTGGGTGACGAATCGCGGCGACTCATCGGTCGCGTGGAAGGAGGAGGTCCTTCATCGGTTCTCCACCGATGGGGACGCGACGAAGTGGAACAAGATGTACGGCGCCGAGACGGGTACGTTCGACGACCACTTCTTTCGTATCCGCCGGGACCGCACGCTCGCCTTCGTCGCGGAGCACTTCACGAAGGATTCGAAGCTCCTCGATCTGGGGTGCGGAGCCGGTCCGGTCATCACGCCGTTGCGCGACCAGGGATACTCCTGTGTCGGGCTCGACTACTCGGCGGATATGCTCGGCTTCTCGCGGCAGCGCATGGAGAGCGTCGGCGTCAGACCCGACCGGCTGATCCGAGGCGACTCGACACGCCTCCCCTTCCCTGATGACTCGTTCGACGGCGTGATCTGCCTCGGTGTCATCAGCTACATCCGGGATTACACGGCCGTACTGAAGGAGATCTTTCGCATCCTCCGTCCCGGAGGCACGGCCATCATCAGCTTCAGGAACCGGTTCAACCTGATCCTGTGGGACCCGTGGCAGACACTGAAGCTCTGCGTGCGGTCCGCCCTCCGGCGCCCGCTGGCCCCGAACACGCACATCGGTCGATTCCTCGACTACCGGGAGGTGGACGACCGGTGTCGTGCGGTCGGACTCCAGTACCACGACTTCTGGGGGATCGGCTTCGGTCCCCTCCGTGTCTTCGGAAAGCGCATCCTCCCTCACCGACTGGCCGTCCCGTTCAGCGATGCGTTCACCCGCGGTGTCGCCTCACGGTCACAGGGCTTCGAACGGCGCTTCTCCGACGTGAGCGTGTGGCTCTACCGGAAGGCGACCGGAGCCCACGCCCGGGAAGGCGACAGGGTGGTCGCCACCGCAGACCCTTCGGACCGGAGCGCCGCCTAGTCGGAGCGGGCACGGTCCCAGCCACTTGACCCACACGTGGTCCCGCGCCAAGGTGGTGACCCCGAGGCTCGGGCCCCCGGCGGGCGCGCTCCCGGGCATGGATACCACCACACGCGGGATGACCACCGTGAAGTCCCTCACGAGTGTGGACCCCGTCGCCCCGGGAGATCGACTTGAGCGAGCAGACCGCTTCGGCGCACGACTTCACGACCGTGGCCTCGGCCGAAACACCCACGACGGCACAACGGCTCTTCCTCCGCTACTTCACGGCGATCCTCGTCGATCTCGTCGTGCTCGGCATGTTCGCGCAGTACTGGGACCGAGTCCACGTAGACGCCTTCAGCACGGCGCTGCTGGCTGCGCTGATCCTCCAGATCCTGCTGAAGTTGACGATGGCCCTGGAGCACAGCGTGGCCGGCTTCTGGAAGAAGAAGAGTGGCGGCGGAGCCAAGCTCGGTCGGATCCTGAGCGCCTGGGGTATCCTCTTCGGCTCCAAGTTCGTGATCCTCTACGCCCTCGACTTCACATTCAGTGAGGCCGTTCACTTCGACGGGGCGCTCCACGGAGTCGTGCCGCTCATCCTCGTGCTCGTCGTGATGCTCGCAGCGGAAGAAGCCATCGTTCGCGTGTATCGAGCGCTCGGCTGACCCAGCCGAGCTCACGGGCCCGAAGTCAGGCCTGTTACGGGACGCATCCGTTGCGTCACGCACCCACTACGTCAGTTGTCGTAGGGCCCGCGCCCAGACCCCCTCCGTAGCTTACACGTGACGAAAACGCCCGGACCGCCGGAGGCCGCTCCCGGCCCTCGGTCCCGGGCCCAAGCACGGGACGGTAGACATGAAGAGGCTCGCGAGCATCGCGGTCGCCATCATGATCACCACCACGCCCACGGCCGTCGGGGCCCAACTCACCCACATGGCTGGTGGGTCGGACCGTACCTTCGGGCTCGAGGTGGGGAAAGCGTTCATCGGCGACAGCGGACTCAAGTGGTACACCTCCACGGTGCGCGGTCGACTATTGGCTCCTCTCGGAGCGTCGGCCCACCTGATCGCGGACTGGGGTGTTTCGATCGCCGGGACGGACGGGGGCACGGACGCCACCTTCGCCAACCCCGAGGTCGGGATCGGCTTTCGCAACCAGGAGGGCCAGACCCGAGCACTGTTGACGGTCGTGCTGCCGTTCGCGTTCGGCGTCGGGGACGACGACGCGTCGGTCGCGACCGGGGCGATCACCGATGTCTTGTGGCCGGAACGCTACGCCGACGAGGTGATGTCCATCAACGCGGCCGTCACGCCGTCCACGGCGCTCGGCGAGCGAACCCAGCTCATGGCCGATATCTACCTCTCGGCGTTGGTCCCGACCGGTGACGGCGACACGGAGCTCTTCTCACGCTACGGCCTCGGAGTCGAGCACGAGCTCGATACGGTACGGTTGCGCGGGGCGTTGGAGGGGCTCGCCATCCTGAGCGAGAGTGATCTCTCCTTCGGTGATCGCACCCTGCATCGGCTGCTGCTCGCGGTCGACGGAATCGGCGGCGGGCCGGGGGCGTTCGTGCAGATCCCTCTGGACGACGAGCTCGAAGGCCTCGACGCGGTGGTGGGACTCACTTTCACCTTCTGACGCCATCCTCGGGTGGGGGCGCCCGGAGGATCGACCCCCACCCGAGACATGTCCCGCGAAGCCACCGAGGGTCGTACCTTCCCGGATGACCCCCGAGCGATTCGCCCGCCTCCGTCGCGCCCTGGCTCGGCGTCAGCCCGACCTCGCGGTCCTCATGGACGGGGTCCACAAGTCCCACAACTTCTCTGCGATCCTCCGGAACTGCGACGCGACCGGAGTGCTCCAAGCCCACGTGGTCCCCTCCGAGGGAGGGATCGACCTTCATCACGGCACGTCGGCCGGCACCAAGAAGTGGGTGGAGGTGGTCCGTCACCCCGACATCGGATCGGCAGTGGCGCACCTGAAGGCATCGGGTCTTCGGATCGTCGCGGCCCACCCTTCCCCGACCTCCGTCGACTTTCGCGAGGTCGACTACACCCGGCCGACGGCCATCCTGATGGGGGCCGAGTTGCACGGCGTATCGGCCGAAGGCTTGAGGCTGGCGGACGCTCAGGTCTCGATCACGATGATGGGCATGGCTCACTCGCTCAACGTGTCGGTCGCCACGGCTCTCCTCCTCTTCGAGGCCATGCGTCAGCGCGAGGTCGCCGGCATGTACGAGGCGAGCAGGCTCAAACCCGACGAGTTCGAGCGCCGGCTCTTCGAGTGGGCGTACCCCTCGATCGCCGCGTCACGCCGGGCGCGCGGTCGAACGTACCCGGCGCTCACCCCGGAGGGTGAGCTCCTGCCCGATTCGTAGCCGTGGGGATCCGGTGACCCCGCGTCAGGTCATCCTGCCGAGCTGGAAGCGGAGGGAGTCCTCGACGCCCTGGTGGAAGAACTCGAAGCCGGCGTCGATCGCCTTTTGCGGAACCGCACGCTGCCCCCACAAGAGGGCCTCCTGGCCGAGCTCGCCGAACGCCGCCCGGACGGCGATGGCGGGCACCGGGACCACGGTCGGACGCCCGAGCACCCGACCTAGAGCCGAGGTGAAGACGGCGTTCGTGACGGGATGTTCGGCCGTCGCGTTGACCGGGCCCTCGAGATTGCCGTCGTACAGCGCATGGAGAATCAGACCGGTGACGTCGTCCAGGTCGATCCAGCTCATGTACTGTTTGCCGGACCCGAGGCGGCCACCCGCTCCCAGCTTGAACGGAAGCAGCATCTGGCCCACTGCCCCCCCTCTCGCGGCGAGCACGAGCCCCATGCGGAGGTTCACCACGCGAAGCCCCGCACGCTCCGCGGGCCTCGTCGCGCCCTCCCAGGCTCGACACACCTCGGCGAGGAACCCACGGCCGCTCGGAGCCGCCTCCGTGATCGTCCGCTCGCCCTGATCTCCGTAGAAGCCCACCGCGGACGCGGAGATCAGCACTCGAGGGCCGTCGCGCATGCCGGCGAGCGTGCGCGAGAGCAGCTCGGTCCCTCGCACGCGGCTCTGCTTGATGGCGCGCTTCCGTGCCTCGGTCCAGCGGCCCGAGGCGATGGACGTACCTGCGAGGTGCACGACCGCGTCCACGCCCACGAGGTCCGCCGGGTCCAGGACGCCGGCCGCCGGATTCCAGAAGATGGAGTCGGCGTCGAGCTTGCGACTGTCGCGAACCATCGATACGACCTCGTGACCGCCCGTGGTCAGGAAGTGCTTGAGGCTGCTCCCGACCAGCCCCGAGGGCCCCGTGATCGCCACCTTGAGCCGCCTCTCGCCCTCGAATCGAGCATGCCGAGCCAGGTCGCTGAAGAGGCGCCGGTATCGGAAGCGGAAAAGGCGCTCGAGCTCACGCTTGATGAACCCCGGCCCCAAAGCCGCGCCGGCGGCGCCCAAGGGGGGTTCGACGTCGATCTCGTCCTGGGCGACGGTGCCTCCACCCTCGCGCGGCTCGAAGGTATGCGTATGCACCCAGCTCCGGAGCGGGCCGTTCACCTGCTCGTCACGGAATCGCCGACCGTACTCATAGTCACGATGCTGGAGGTCCCAGCGAAAGCTGGTCGGCCCTCGCTTGACGCGGAGGCTGACCAGCCCACCGTCCTCGATCCCCCCGGACCGGTGGAGGACCTCGACGTCGCCCCAAGGTGGCGTGAGGCGCTCGAGCGCGCCCGGCCGCTCGTGCCAGTCGAACACCCGTTGGGGACTGTGGTCGGAAAGCTCGGTACGGAAGGTGAGTCGCATATGGCTCGCGGAGATCGGGCCCAAGGGGTCGGCACCAGCTCGATTGTGGAGTTTCCTG
>JBDHDM010000332.1:0-5018 GCA_039591515.1 Gemmatimonadota bacterium
GTTCTTGCTGGAAGACGATGTCGGAAGCTGCCGGGTCACACGGGCCCAAAACCGGGCCCAATGGACACATGAACGGGCCCAACATATCGTCGACCTGGCCTGATACTCTGCCCTGCGGAGCGGTGTTCTCCTAACGAGACGCCCGAACCAAGAGCGCGCAGCGCACCTAATACGCTACCGCCGGACTACAGACTTCTCGTTGTGCGGCGCGCCCCACCCAGCCTCTTCAAGCTGAGTCCAGGTATTCGTTGAGTTCTCGCACAGTCACACGGGCCGTCTCCTCATGACTCAGCGCGTAGTCGAGCTGGGCCTTCGAGACATCGACTCCCGCGTAGACGATGGGCTCTTCCACACGAACCTCCCTGTCAGAGGACGGTTCGCACGCTCCCAACCTTGCACGATACGGGCTCAGGGCCCCGACAACTGTTCGGGATCAAACGAACCGACACATCAGCGCGGCGCCCCGGCTAACGCACGGTCTTCGCATACCCTAGGCGGATCGGGCTGCCGCACCCTATTCTGACCCCAAATGTGTCGATTCGTCGACATACAAGGTGGTGCTTCCTGGGACCCCAGCTGCGGAGTCCAGATTTGCCGGAGACCAAAGTGACCAATCGACGAATCATCGTCGAGTTCGTTGGCTTGATGGGGGTTGTCGGCTCGCTCCTCTTGGTGGCATACGAGCTTCGGCAGAATACGGCGGCGGTTCGGGGAGCCACATACCAGTCATTGGCCGACGCCTCGACGGCACGCCTCTTTGAGGATGCACGCGACCCGTCATTCTCGACTCTTCTCGCGAGAGTGTTCTACGACAGAGGCGTCTTGGCAGACTTCACGGCGCCAGAGAGAATGCAGCTCTGGCTATACCACGCGGGCTTAGTTCGGCAATTGGAAAACGTTTGGCTGCAGTACGAGTCAGGCGTCGTCGGTGAAGAGGTGTTCGATAGCTACGGGTGGAGTGACTCAAACCTCCGGACCCCGTACTTCCAGGAATTCTGGTTCGACGCTGGGGGCGACGCCGTTGTCGTGAGCGAGACGTTCGGGACTTTCCTTGAGAGCCGATTGGGGATTACGCCGTAGCCGTCATGTGGTTGCTACCGCGCACCACCTAACAAGGAAGGAATTGCTACTGTCCGCGTAAACTGCGCGGGCAGCTAGCTAACGCTCGCTGGCGGATATCAGGGTGCGGCAGCAGAATTCCGATCCGTTAGGCCACACCGGTGACCGGGGACATGCAGATGCTCTTTCGTAAGCTGAAATTGGATTGGGCTTACGGAATCAGTGAACTCGTCATCGTCGTTGTCGGCGTCCTCATCGCGCTAGCCGCAGACGGTCTGCGGGAACGAGCCGCGGAGCGATCTCTGGAGGCGGACTATGTGCAACGGCTCATTGAAGATCTGAAGCGCGATACCGCTGCTTTGTCTGAGTTGATCGAGCAAACCGAGAGCCGCAGTCGGTCCGCCCAGGTCGTTGTGGACACGTACGACCGCGGATCGTTCGTGGGAGAGCCGACCGACTTCGCGCGCTCTGTTGAATTCGCGATGTGGTTCGCTTACCCAGACTACTCTCGCGAGACGATCGATGACCTGATGAGCACCGGGAATCTTCGGTTAGTCCAGAGCCCGGAGTTGAAGTCCGCCGTGGCTAGCACTCCTTGAGGCGCAAGTTCGCTTCCGACTACATGCATAAGCCGCTCAAGGTCCTCTGCGATCTCGGAGGCTGGAAGACCCACCGTACCGTCGTGGAATGCTACCAACATCCTGACGAAGGGCACCTTCGAGAGGCCCTACAGGACCGCAGGAGGGCCTCAACGGCGGGAATCGCTAGTTCGGCGGCAAAGAAGAAGCCCCGCTGAGGCCGTAACCTCAAGCGGGGCATGCTCTTCCCTAAGTGGGCGCTGACGGACTCGAACCGCCGACCCCTGCTTGTAAGGCACCTTGAAAACACACCCATTCTCGCCGTTTTGGCGAAGATCTGGGGAAATGTTCGCCGATTTGATGGATGTTCGGGTCAGAAGTTCGCCGGATTGGTGAAACTCAACATGTAGAGGAACATGGAGAGTCTGATCACGGCTGTCCGTCGCCGGCACGACCACAAGCCGCCCGAACGAGTCCGAGAACGCCCCCCACGCGGTACCGGTCGATCTACGGCGCGTCAGTTGGGCACGAGCCTCTTCAGCTCCTCGAAGAAGTTCTGCACGAGGACATACCCGATAGCATCGGTCTCGTCCTCACCAGCCCTGTACGACCGCGCCATCAGGAAGCGCTCGCCGCCCGAGCTGACGTCGTAGAAGTCAGTCCCCGAAGCCTCCGCCGGGCCCACGACTCCAGTCGGTAAGGCGAACAGGGTCTCACGCGCCACGACCCGACCGGAGGCCGGATCGAAGCGTGCGGTTACGAGCCCTCGTCCGGGGCTCACGAAGAACAGTTCTCGCCCACTCTTCGCCCACACGGGTCCGTCTCCTCCATCCGTCGAGACACGGAGCCTCGCCGACTCCACATCGGGAAACGGACGTATGAACACCTCGGACCGACCCGTCTCGTCGGACGTGTACGCGAGCCAAGCCCCGTCCGGAGAGAGCGACGGCGAGCCTTCATTGAAGTCGGGTGAAGCCACGAGTGGCACGGCCGCACTGTCCACGCCAGGACGAAAGGCCATGATATCGCGCACACCGAGACCCATCGCCACGGTCGCCCCTGTGCGAAGCACCAGCCACTCGCCGTCGGCGCTCGAGGAGCCCTGCGCAAAAGACCCAGCGTCGAGTACGAGCACCCGATCACCGGTCCCGTCGGCACGCCTCGACCACACGTCCATGTCGGAATAGTCCAGTGGGCCCGAAAAATACATGACGTTCTGTCCATCGGGCGTCCAAGAGGGTCTGACGTCCACGTCCTCGGAGAACGTGATCCGCTCTTCCGGCCCGTTGGGTAGGTGCTTGATCCGAACGTCCTCGTTTCCGTCGACGAGGCTACTGAATACGACCATATCGTCGTCCGGTGACAGCCTCCAACCGACAGTCTCAGCCGAAACGAACGTGTGCCCGGGATCGACCGGCGTCGCTTGCCCGGACCGAGTCACCCATACGAACTGGAGTCCTGAGGCATCTCGTGCCCCACCCGCACGGTACACCAGGGTGCCGTCGTCCGAGACGGTGTAGATGACGTGATTACGGAGTGGGTCGGTGGCCAAGCCTTCCGCCACCGCGACAGCATTTCCGACCAAAGCCGCGCGGTCCACATCGAAGGCCGCCGCCATGAGCCTCCCGTCGGGAGTGCCGAACAGGAGATGACCCGAAGCGACGTATCGGGGGCTACTGCCGCGGACGAGCATCGTCCGTTCGCTCGTTTCGAGGTCGAGAGACCAGATCTCGGCATCGGTTCCATCCGCAGTACGCAAGACCTGAAACAGTAGCGCTCGCCCCCCCGGCAATCGTCTAGGGAAGGCATGGTACACTTCACCGTCCGCCAACTCTGTCAGGACCTCTGGCTCCCCCCCCGTCTCGGATGTCCGCCGGATCGCGTCCGCCAGGGTCTGGAAGTAGATCCACCCGTCCTCGCCCCATCCACCGACCGCTGACGCGGCCTCGACGAGCGTCCGCCCCTGCCCACCGCCGAGAGGCACCACGCGAAGTGGCCCTGAGTTGCTCCCGAGCGTGAACGCCACCTCACGGCCGTCGGGCGAAAAGCTCAGTTGAGCCAATGACCCTGTCTCGCCCAATAGTCCCGGCGTCCGGGCACCTTCCGTTCCCGGTATTGGCGTCGCGGAGAGATTCTCCCAACGCCTGATCCATAGTTGACCGCCCGTACCGGATGCGTCCGGTCCCGTGTAGACCAGCGCGGACCCGTCCGGGGTGATCTCCATCGGACCGATGGGGGCCTGACCCTCCAGGAACGGTGAAGAGAAGCGGGCGACCCGAGCCGGTGGTTCGGGGCGGAGGAGCGACCAGCCGAGTCCAACCGCGAGCGTCAGCGCCAGCGCGCTCGCCACCATCGACACCCGCTTCCACGGGCCTTGGGCTGCTTCTGACACCCGCTCACCCGACTCTCCGTGCCTGAAGCCAGGATCAGCCAGCGCCTTCGCAAAGTCCTGTGCACCCGTGAAGCGGTCCGCGGGCAGCTTCTCCAGGGCCTTTCTGATGGCCGCGTCGACATTGGCCGGAATCGAGGGCCGGGCCGCTGTCGCGGTGGGGGCGTCGCCCGTGAGGATCTTCGCCAGAACGGCCTGCGCGGAGCTACCGACATAGGGCGGCTCACCCACGAGCATCTCGTACAGCACGCAGCCCAGCGAGTAGACGTCACTCACCGCGGCAGGCTCGCGGTCGGCCGACGCCTGCTCGGGGCTCATGTAGTACGGCGTCCCCATCGACAAGCCCGTCTCGGTCAGCCTGCCGCCACCGGCCTGGCTCACCGCCAGCGCGATCCCGAAGTCGGCGACCAGCGGGCGGCCCTTGCTCATCAGGATGTTCGCCGGCTTGATGTCCCGGTGGATCACGCCCTGTTCGTGGGCCGCGTGGAGCGCCTCGGCCACATCCGTCGCGATGCGCACCGCATCGTGGACAGGAAGCTGCTTCTCACGCTCCAAACGGTCCCGCAGCGTCTCGCCCTCGATGTAGGGCATCACGTAGTAGAGGAAGCCGTCGGCTTCACCCGAGTCGTGCAGCGGTAGGATGTGCGGGTGCTGCAGGTTCGCCGTCGTCTTGATCTCGGCGAGGAAGCGCGCGGCCCCGACCACCGCGGCCAGCTCCGGCTTCAGCACCTTCAGCGCCACCTTGCGCTCGTGCTTCAGGTCGTCGGCCAGGTAGACCGTCGCCATCCCTCCTTCGCCGAGCTCACGCTCGTTGCGGTAGCGGCCCTCGAGGGCGCCGTTGAGGCGGGAGATCGGGTCGGGAGGCTTCACGAGCGGAAGATGTGGCTTTGCCCGGTCACAAGCGAGCCAGTCCCGTCAGATGCCGCGAACGTTGGTGAGTCGAGAACGACCCAGGACCGGGCTACCGTCAACATGTGAACGAACGTGTAGAG
>JBDHDM010000333.1:0-8881 GCA_039591515.1 Gemmatimonadota bacterium
CTCCCCGGTCACTGGAGGACTTCCGGACCGCGATCGACGTCATCGCCCTCTCAGACGGAGAGTTGATCACGCGCTACGACATCGATGTTCCGCTCCTCGGGTTTCTTGATGAGGGTTGGGTGTTCGGCGTCCTTTGCAGCCCCATTGGGGAACCGTGGATTGGCACTTGGCAGGTGGACTTCGAGATCCCAGACAGGTGAGGGCTCGCACTGGTCGAGCGACACGGTTGGATCCAGCGACAGAGAAGCAACGCAGATGGTCGGGCCCCTCAGGTCGCAGAGACGGGAAGCGCGGTGATGCCCTTCGACTTGGAGCGCACCACGCATTCCTTCGAGAAGGGCGACCGAGGCGGTCTCCAGACGGTCGTATCCGACGACGAGGACCCGGGGCAAATCTCGCTCATCCGGGCGCACCTAGCCGAAGAAGCAGAGCGCTTCGCACGTGGCGACTTCCACGATCCCGAGATGATCCACGGCAAGGACATGGCCGGGCTGCACACGCTGGTCAACGGGCACGACGAGCTCACGATTGCCTACCGCGAGATTGAATACGGAGCCGAGATCAGCTACGAGTCGCGGGACCCTGTGCTTATCGAAGCCATCCACGAGTGGTTCGATGCCCAACTCGCTGACCATGGGGACCACGCGCAGGCGCATCGGTAGGCGCCAGAAGACGCCGACGTCGGGACCTGGATCTTGCGCGGCAACGGGCGAAGGAGATCACGAGGTTGAAGTGGTCACGCCACCTTTACCCACCCTCGAGCTCTCCGCTCGCCTCTCGGCCCGCACTCAGGTCGGTTCGACCTGTGCGCTGCGCCACCGCCACCAACGCGGCAGTCCCCACGCCACTCAATGCGGCGAGAACCCCGCTGACTGGAAGGAGCGAGACCGCAACCTCGAGGTACTCGGTAAGACCCTGGCGCCCGACCATGAAGATCGGGGGGAAGAGAGCGCCGACCAGAGCGCCGAAGAGGCCCATCCGCCACAACGGCAGCTCGTCGAGCGAGTGCTTCGAGTCCACGCTGGCCAGTAGGGCGCCAAACCCCGATGTCGTGAACGCTCCGATCATCGCGAAGCCCATGGCGTTGCCCAGGGCCATGCGACCGACGAAGCGGAGGTAGCCGGGATCCAGGACCACGCCAGAACGGAGCATGGACAGCACCACACCCCAGACTCCGCCGAGCACGAAGCCGGCGACCCCTCCAACGAGCCCCAGGCCGACGATCCCGCGCGCCTTCCTCGCCATGCGTTCCAGTACTTCCCTCATACCCTCGCCCACCCGCCGCAGTCTAACGACGCATCATACAGCCAACCACGTTCTCCACGATGGCAACGTCAAGGACCCCGCACTGGCCCCACCCCTGCCCGCCTCATTGGCCGGCAGGCGGTTGCCAGAGCTCCACCTTGTTTCCCTCTGGGTCGATGACCCAGCCGAACTTCCCGTACTCCGAATCGTCGACCTTCTCGAGAACGTTGCAGCCCTCTTCGCGTAAGGCCTCGAGCAGAGCGTGGAGATCCTCCACCCGGTAGTTGACCATGAACGCTGCGGTGCTGGGCGCAAACTGGTCACCTTCCGCCGAGCCAATAGACCAGACGGTTGTTCCGGCAACCGGCCGGCCTTCGCCGTCGGTCCAGGTGAAGACCGTGCCACCCCATTCTTGGACCTCGATTCCGAGGTGCCGCTTGTACCAAGCCTGTAGTGCCGTAGCGTCTTTGGCTTTGAAGAAGATGCCGCCAATGCCAGTGACCCGTTTCATGGGATCTCCGCGGTCGGTGGTGGTGAAGGGAGCGTATCGTCTCCGTTCCAGCTACCACTGTACAGCGCCAGTCCGCATCCCGCGCTTTCAGCGCCCGAGCCGCAGGTTCCCCTTCCACCAGTCGGCGTCGTCCGGTCCCTCGGGTCCCAGGGCGCCCCGCACCGACTCGAAGAGTTCCTC
Organism: Gemmatimonadota bacterium; assembly: GCA_039591515.1. GTDB lineage: Bacteria > Gemmatimonadota > Gemmatimonadetes > Longimicrobiales > Gaopeijiaceae > UBA2589. Next base: position 1,937 of record JBDHDM010000333.1, read on the forward strand.
CGGCCGGTAGACGCGACCGGATCGCACCACGACATGCCCTTTACGCGTGTCGGTGATGCTCGTGAGCGGGTCTCCCCGAACGACGAGCAGGTCCGCGTACTTCCCGGGCTCGATCGTGCCGAGGCGATCCGACACGCCGAGGGCGTGCGCCGCGTTGATCGTTCCCGCGCGCAGAGCATCGGCGTTCGGGATACCCGCGAGCACCATCGCGTACAACTCGCGGTGCGACCCGAAGCCGCTGAAGAACTCCCCCCAGCTCGGGTGATCGGTGCCGAGCGTGAGGTGATCGGCGCCCCCGGCGTCGTAGAAGGCCTTCACCGTCTGGCGCTTCACGTAGTAGATGCGCTCGAACTGATCGAGTGGTGTCCTCGGGAGCCGCGCTTCGACGATCCCGAGCGCGTAGGGCGTGAGGAAACCCATCTCGTCCACCCAGTAGTCGAATACGCGGGGCTCTCGATCGGCGAAGTACCCGTACGCCGTGAGCGTCGCGTCGAAGTAGGCCCCCTGCTCCACGAACAGACGGGCCTGGGCGGCGATCAGCCTCGCGGTCTCGGGGTCGTCGAGATCGAGTGCCTCGAGCGAGGCATACGCCGACTGCGAGCCGGGGAGCGCCTCACCGCCGAGGAAGTGCTCCACACGGTCGATCCCCATGAGGATCGCGTCGCGGGGATTCACGCTGTTTCGGAAGCCCGAATCGAGATGACCCGTCACCGTGATGCCGTGCCCGTGCCCGACGTCGATGAGCGCGCGCAGCTGCTCCGGCCTGATGCCCTTCGCCTTAAAGCCCCGCGCCCCCCGAAGCGCCCACTGTGTAGCCTCTCGACGGATCGAGTCCGGGGTCATCGCCTCGTGCCGCCATCCCGGGCGGGCCGTCCCCCAATAGGGCCCGGACATGTATATCCGCGGTCCCGGGATCTCGCCGGACGCCACCCGCGCCCGGCCGCGCCTCGCCTCCTCCGGATCCACCTCGCCGGCCGGGAACGTCGAGGTCACGCCGTTGGCGAGGAAGAGCACCGGGTTGACCGTGTACTCGTCCACACGCCCTTCTCCGAAGAGGTCGACCGCGTAGTGGGCGTGCAGGTCGAAGAGCCCCGGCATGACGAAGTGCTCCCCGCCGAGGCGTACGACCTCCACCTCCGTGCCGCGCGGGTCGACGGCCCCGACCTGCAAGATGGTACCGGCCCGGATCAGGATGCCCGGGTTGGGCCGGGCGGTCATGGCCGTCCCATCCCACAGACGTCCACCGACCAGCAGCAGGTCCCCGTCCCGGGGCTCGACCTGGGCGCACAGCGGTCCTGCCGGGCCGACGAGCAGGATCGTCGCGAGCCCCGCGAGCAGACCGGTGCGGAGCCCTGCCGACGGGAGGGGGAGGGACGGGCTGGAACGGAAGGGGATCATCGGCCTAAGATTCCCAGACACGAACCGACGGAGCAACCCGATGCCGTACTACGAATACCGCTGCGCGTCGAACGGACGGACCTTGGAGGTCCGGCATTCGATGTCGGAACGCCTGTCGACCTGGGGAGAGGTAGCCGAGCGCGCTGGGATGGAGGCCGGTGACACGCCCGCGGATGCCCCCGTGCAACGCCTTCTGAGCACGCCGGTCCCGCTGACCGGCTCCGGGCAGGATACCGGATTCCAGGGGTGCGGCTCCGGCTGCGCCTGCGTACCACAGAGCTGACCGCCTCGAGCGAGGCGACTTTCGAGGTCATCGTCCTCGGCGGCGGCCCCGCAGGTTGCGCTGCCGCGACTCTGCTCGCCCGCCGCAGTCACAGAGTCGCCCTGATCACGCCCGACGGCCCGCCCGCGGCGTCACTCGCGGAGTCGATTCCCCCGTCCGCCCAGAGGATCCTCGAAGAGCTCGGCTTCCTGGACGCCGCGCGCGCAGCGAGCCTACACGCGAACCAGGGCAACACGGTCTGGTGGGGAGGAGCCGAAGCTCGTGTGGAGACCTTCCCGGAAGACCGGATCGGTGTGCACACAGACCGGGGCCGGCTCGAGCAGACGCTTGCCTCGGCCGCCGAAACGAGCGGCGTCCACGTCTTCCGAGGGACCACCGCACGAGCCGCGATGGAGTCGGAGCGCGGATGGTCGATCCGAGCCACGCGGAGCGACGGGACGGAGCTGCATCTCGGTACCGCGTGGGTCGTGGACGCGACCGGACGCCATGGTCTGCTCGCACGACGCGAAGGACGCGAGGCCGACCGGAGCACGACCACGGTGGCGCTCGTACGACGGTGGAGACGGCCGGGTGGCTGGCCCGATGCCTTCGGCGGACACACCCTCATCGAGAGCTATGCCGACGGCTGGGCATGGTCGGTGCCGATCGCGGACGACGTCCGCTGCTTCACAGCCATGGTCGATCGGCGCGAGGGAGGCCTCGAGGGGAGCGACGTGGGCACGATGCTGAGCCACGAGCTCGCCCGCGCTCGGCACCTCGGCGCGCTGATCGAGGGCGCCGAGCCCATGGGCGACGCCTGGGCCTGCCCGGCCTCTCTGTATACGGCACCCCGCTTCGCACGCGAAGGACTCGTGCTCGCCGGGGACGCCGGATCGTTCATCGATCCTCTGTCCTCGTTCGGCGTGAAGAAGGCCCTCTCTTCGGGATGGCTCGCGGGGATCGTTATCCACACGGCGCTCATCGACGCGTCGATGACACAAACCGCGCTCGACTTCCACGATGCCCGCGAGCGAGCCATGTACCGCAGCTACCGGGCGTCGTCGGTCGAGTTCTTCGAGCAGGCTGCCGGTGCGCACGGAACGCCCTATTGGACACGTCGGGCCGAAGCCGCCCGGAGGGCCGCACGCCTGGATTCGTCCGAGGCGAGCGCCGAGGGAGAGCCTGCCGACCCGCTCGGGCCGCCCCTGCCGGAGGCCGAGGTTCAGGCCGCCTTCGACGTGATTCGCGTTCGAGACGCGTTGCGCGCCGTGCCCGGTCGCTCGCTCCGCACCGTCGAGCGCCCCGGCATCGAAGGGCACCGCGTCGTGATGCGGCCCCACCTCGCGAGCGACCGACTCCCCGCCGGACTTCGATACGTGCGCGACGTCGACCTCTCGGCCCTGGTCGAGGGCGCCGCCCGTAACACTGCCGGACTATTTGACCGCGCTCGCCACCGCCTTCGCCGCCGGCCTCCTGGAGCACGCCGACGACCCGAGGGATTGAGACCGGAGCCGGCTTGCACTCTGGCGAATCCGCTCGCGGAAGCGCAGGATGTGACGCATGAGGTCTTCCCGAACCCGCCCGGAGCCGATGGCGTCTCGCGCACGCTTCCCCGTGACCGTGGCAGGGATTGCCCTGCTCGGTGTCCTTCTCGCCTGGAGCCCCCAGCCAAGCGCCCTCTCGGGGCCCGCCTATCCGCTCGTCGACGGCTACGAAGTCACGAACCAGACCGTCATCGACCGGTGCTCGCGCTGCCACGAGGTGGACGAGTCGGGTCGGATGTCGCGCGTCTCCTACCTTCGCAAGACGCCGGAGGGATGGCAGACGTCGATCCGGCGCATGATGGCGCTGCACGGCGCCCGGCTGAACCAGGCCGACGCTCGCGAGGTCGTCCACTATCTCGCCAACGAGCAGGGTCTGGCCCCCGAGGAGCTGCGCCCCGGACTCTTCGAGGTCGAGCGGCGCTCCGACGACTTCGATTGGGACGGCGACTCCGACGTCGAATTCACGTGCATCCAGTGCCACTCGATGGGCCGCGTGATGACCCAGCGCCGTACCGAGGAAGAGTGGGGACTCCTGATCGCGACGCACCGGTCGCTCTATCCCCTCTCCGACTTCCAGGCGTTCCGCTACGGCGGGCCGGCGTCGGACGAGGACGATCCGCGCCATCCGATGGAGCGCGCCATCGCGCACCTCGCTGAGGTCTACCCGCTCGACACGCCCGAATGGTCCGCATGGGCCGCGACCAAGCGGTCGCCACGGCTGCAGGGCACGTGGGCCCTCAGCGGTCACGAAGTGGGTAAGGGACCCGTGTACGGGACGGTGACGGTCACGGCGAATCCCGGCGATCCCAATGGATTCACCACCACGGCGTCGTACGTGTACGCCGAGTCCGGCGAGCGTGTCGAGCGCTCCGGCGAGGTGGCGGTGTATACCGGCTACCAGTGGCGGGGCCGATCGAACCCGGAGGCCGCGGACGAGCTCCGTGAGGTCATGTTCGTCGAGCGCGATCAGCAGGTGATCTCCGGGCGATGGTTCCGGGGCGACTACGACGAGGTCGGGCCGGACGTCACGCTGCGCCGCGCGACCGGCACCGTCGTGGCCGGCGCACACCCGCGTGCGGTCGAACGGGGTGAGACGACCGAAGTGCGGCTCTACGGCGTCGGCCTTTCCGAGGCGGACGAGTTGGATTTCGGCGCAGGCGTCGTGGTGTCCTCCGTGCGGAGCGACGGCGACGGTGCGCTGCGGGTACAACTCGAGGTCGCGGCCGAGGCGGACCTGGGTGGCCGAGATCTCTTCGCGGGTACCGCTTTGCTCGAGGGCGCGATCGTCGTGCACGACGGGGTCGACCGGATCCAGGTGACTCCGGCAACCGGCATGGCGCGGACCGGCGGGGCGCGCTTCCCCAAAGGCTACCAGGCCTTCGATGCCATCGGCTGGAACGACGGGCCCGACGGCGAGGCGAACACGGACGACGATCTGGAGCTCGGCCGCGTGGACGTCTCCTGGCACATCGAGGAGTACGCCGCGACCTACGGAGACGACGACATCGACTTCGTCGGGACGATCCGCCAGGACGGCACCTTCGATCCCGCGGCAGACGGTCCGAACCCCGACCGGTCGGGGAACCGGAACAACATCGGCGACGTCTGGGTCGTCGCGATGCACCGGAGCGCCACCGGCCGGGAGCTGACGGCTCGCGCCCACCTGGTCGTCGCACCGCCCCTCTACATGCGCTGGGAGCCCTGGGCCGAGATCGACGACACACGCCGGCCCGTGGGGGGCGATCGATGAACCCTCCGGTCGCTACGGGCGCCCCCGGCGCGACCGGCGCGTCGCCGGTGCTCGCGCTTCGGGACTTCCACGCCTTCGAGGCCTACGGCGCGCGCTTCCTCTACATGGTGCCGTCGGCAGGCATCTTCCGCGTGGACAGCTGCGGAGGCGCAATCCTCGACGCGCTCACGGCCGGGCCGCACGCGCAGGACACCCTGGTCGACGAGCTTTCGGACCGTTTCGCGGTCGATGAGCTCCTCGAGACCCTCGAGGAGCTCACGGAGATCCGTGCGATCGGAGACCCGGATGCGCCCAAGGACGAAGCACCGAACGACCTGCCGCCGCCCGACTTCCCGCTCAACACGATGGTCTTGAACGTCACGAACAAGTGCAACCTCGCCTGCACGTACTGCTACGAGTACGGCGAGGACAAGATCGTCGACACGCAGTATGGGAAGCAGCCCAAGTTCATGAGCGACGAGACGGCCGAAGAGAGCATCGAGTTCCTCCTCGAACAGTCGCGCGCTCAGCCGAGCGCCCACTGCACCTTCTTCGGCGGCGAGACCCTACTGAACTTCCCCGTCCTGCAGAAGACCGTGGCCTACGCTCGCCGGCGAGCGGAGGAGGAGGGGAAGCGCATCACCTTCTCGCTGACGACCAACGCCACCCTGCTGCAGCCCGAGATCATCCGTTGGCTCGCGGACAACGACATCGGCGTCACGATCTCGATCGACGGACCGAAGCCGGTGCAGGACGGCCTGCGCGTCTTTCACAACGGTCGGGGCACCTACGACGTGGTCCTGCCGAAGATCAAGGAGCTCTTGGCAACGCACCGCTCTCGCCCGATCGGGGCCCGCGTGACGCTGACCCAGAAGCACCTGAACGTTCTCGAGATCTACCGGCACCTGACGGAGGAGATCGGCTTCTTCGAGGTGGGGCTCGCGCCCGTCACCACGGCGGAGCATCGCGACTACGCGATCACGCCTGAATCGAAGAACCGCATGCTCGAGCAGTTCGAGGAGCTCGCGCAGGAGTGGCTCGAGCACGCGTTGCGTGACGAGCACCACGGCTTCACCAACGTGACCGACACGATCGAGGAGATCCACAAGGGCGTGAGCAAGGCGTACGGATGCGGCGCCGGGCTCGGGCTGATGGGCGTCGCCACCGACGGTGAAGTGTCCCTGTGCCACCGCTTCGCCGGCTCGGAGGAGCACACGATCGGTTCCGTGACCGGGGGAATCGACCGGGAGAAGCAGGAGACGTTTCTGGTCGACCACCACATCGCCGAGAAGACGGACTGCCACAAGTGCTGGGCGCGACCGATCTGCTCGGGAGGCTGCTACCACGAGGCCCACGTCCAGTACGGCAACTCGGCGCACGCGAACCTGCACTACTGCACCTGGGTCCGGTCGTGGACTCACACCTGCCTGGAGATCTACGGAGCCCTGGCGGAGAAGAACCCCAAGTTCCTGGCGCGCTTCGACGCGTAGCGTCGGACCCGCTCACCCGCTGCCGCTCGGAGGAGGCGACGGATGAAACGAATCAAACCGATCAATCAGAAGGCCAGCCGCATCGAGGCCTACGTGGCCCACGAGGCGGCGAAGGAGCGTGGCGAGGAGCTGGACGTCGTCGGCCTGCGCACCCCGCCCCACGAGCAAGACGGCCCGCACTACCCGCTGGGCTGCTCGCTCCAGTTCTCGCCGGGGTGGGAGGTCGACAATCGCGGTGGAACGGCGGGTCTCTGCCAGCCGATCGAACGCGACATCTTCGACTGTCACATCTCGTGCTTCTGGCCCGCCCACGTGCCCGATCAGCTCAATCATTCCCCCGACTGGACGGGCAAGTGCGCGTCGGCCCAGAAGGACTGGCGCAAACTCGACCTGATCTTCCCCTAGGCCTTCCGCCCATGCGCTCGAAGCTCCTGACCGCGGTGCTCGCGGCCGCCGCCGCCGTTTGCGCCAATCACGCCTCCGCTCAAACGGCCACCTGGTACATCTCGACGTACACCGACG
>JBDHDM010000334.1:0-4993 GCA_039591515.1 Gemmatimonadota bacterium
CTGTGGAATCCACTCGCGGAAGAGGAACTGCGCCACGTACTGCGACTCCACGGTGTTCTGCATGAACGCGTCGCGGTTGTTGTCGTGGCCCACGTAGTGGTGATAGAGCTCCGGCGGGCCTGCACCTTCGAATTCGGTGCCCACCCAGCGGTCGTACCAGTCCGTGACGATGTTCGTGCCGTCCGGATTCATGCCGGGCACGAGGATGGAGACGGTCTCGTCGAGGACCCTCATCATCTCGTCGTCGGTCCTGGTCGCGAAGTGGTAGATCACCTCCGCGGCACTCTGTGTCCCCGCGACCTCGGTCGAGTGGAGACCGTAGCCCTGCAGGAAGACCACCTTACCGTTCTCGATCGCGTCGTCGATCTGCACCTGCGTATGGCCCCGCGGATCCGCGAGGACGTCGTTGCGCCGCTTGATCTCGTCGAGCCGCCCGAGGTTCTCCGGCGACGACGCCCAGATCACCAGGAAGGGGTTCCCCAGTGTGGTCTGGCCTACCTGCTCCACCACGAGGCGGTCGCTCAACACATCGAGTGTGTCGTAATAGGCGACGAGACGGTCCCAGCGCACGAGCTGGCGGTCCGCTCCCATCGCGTGCCCGAAGAAGGCCTCCGGCGAGGGGATCTCGGCCTCCTGGGCGATGGCAGAGACAGGGACCAACACGAGCGCGGCGACGGCGAGAGCCGCCCCGCCACCAGCGCGGAAGCGAGCTGGAAACGACAGACGCATGAGAAATCTCCGGGGATGCGCGATTCGGCTAGAAGAACAGCCTAGGAGAGGGGCATTGCGACGACAAGGCGGGACGACTCAGTCGATTCTCAGCCCCGGCCCCAAGTAGGCGATGAACCACATGGCCGCGAGCGTGCCAGCCAGGATGAGGGCGGGCGAGCGTGGAACCTCGAGAGGCGTACCAGGAACCGGCGTATCACCGACCCGACGCGCCGCGATCAGGATCGGCCAGGTGCCCCCGAGCGTCGTGCCGAGCGCGATCGCGGCACCCCGGGCGAGCCCCTCCGGCGAATAGACCCCGGCGGCGAGAGCTACGGCGCCAGCCGACACCCAGATGACGGACGCGACGCGGGTGGCCCGTCGCATCCGGTCCTCCGGGCTCCCGTTGCCAACCAACCGAGCGAGGGAGTCGCGAGTCGCGCGCATGAGGAGGCCGGCGATGAACAGTCCGGTAACGACGGCACTGACCCGAACGGGGCCGCGGGCCGCGAAGCGATCCACCACGGCCATCCAATCGCCGAAGCCGAGAGCGGGTGAGGCGATGAGATACATGGTCGGAATCCACGCGTTGATCGCAAAGAACGCCCACGCCACGACCGCCTTCGTCCCCGGATTGCCGACGGAGCGGCGGAAGAAGAGCCACCCGGCCAGCGCGAGCACGGCGTTGGCCGCGCTCCCGCTGATGCCGTACAACACCCAGCCCGCGTTGCGGAACCCGGACAAGGACCCTTCCACTCCGGTGCTCGACACCGTCACGACGTTCCCACCCATCCAAAAGGCGACGAGCGCGTGTAGCGATTCGTGCATGTCGATCGCGACGACGGTGGCGATGACCGCGGCGGCGGCAACCGTCGGCGTATCGAACTCCGGCTCGGTCAGGAATCCCCCCCACGACGACGGGCCGCGCTCCGGCCCCTCTCGTAGGACGCGATGAACGCCTCGACCGGGGTCATCGCGACCGCCCGCCCAATCACGTCCAGCGGCAGGTCGTCGAGGGAGCGGAAGCGGACGCAGGACTTGCCGACGTCGAAACGCTTCCCGCTGGCACGATACTCTTCCTCGAAGCGCTCGCGTCGCTCCTCGTCGGCATAGATCGCGGAGAGGTACACGGCCATGTGCCGCTTCTGGGAAGCCAACGCCGCCAACAGGAGGGGCTGCCCGTTGTACGTGTCCGGATACCGGGAGAGCGGCACCTGATAGGTGATCATCCCCCAGTTCATGACCTCCGCGTAGCCCTCCGGGAGGTGGTCGAGAATGGTCGCGCGCACCTCGTCGATCGCCGCTCGGCGGTCCTCAGGCAGCTCGCCCAAGTACTCGGCAACCGTGCGCGCCGTGGATTTCACGTGTTCCTCCGACGGGTCGACCACTCGTCCACGCTGAATCGGTCCCACTCGCGCGGAGCCAGCAAGAGGAAGGTAACGAGGAACAGCCGCGGCATGACGTGGGCATTGAAGGCGAAAATGGGCTCGGCGACCAGGTGCCCGAAGGTGACAACGACGAGCACCGATCCGAGGAGTACGAGAGCCGGTGTGCGCCACATTCCCACGAGAACCAGAGCCCCGCCGACGAGCTCCGCGAACGGCACGCCGACCCCGGCGACCCAGAGCGCCCATTCCGGAAGGAAAGTGTCCGCGTACGGCCCTACGAAGAACCGTCGCGCATGCTCGGTCGGGCCGAGCACGAACACCCTCCAGAGTGCCCCTTGCAGGAACACGAGCCCGAGCACCACGCGCGGCAGGAGCACGCCCCACGCTCGACTCCTCTCGGTAGCGTCCACACCCACCCCCCGATCGTTGGTCAGGTCGACCAATCTCCGCATCCGAGAAGGGCTCGCAACTCGGCGATGTCTTCGGGGCCGATGCGACAGCAGCCGCCGACCACCCGGGCGCCCACGTCCCAGCCCGCCCGCACGCCCTCGAGCCACGTCATCGAGTCGGGGTCGTCTCGTGGCGGCGCCCAGGTCTTGGAGACCGCGTCGTATTGCTCACCGGAGTTCGGGTAGAGCACGATCGGGAGGTCGGACTCACTCCGCACACGGCGGACGAGCTCGCCCGCATGACGTGGGTCGGTGCAGTTGATCCCCACACCCGCGACCCGTTCTCGTCCGTGGCAGAGCCGGACCACCGTCTCGATCGGCGAACCGTCCCAGATGCGCCGTCCGTCCGCGCAGCTGAAGGTGAGCCACGCCCAGGCGCCGGGGGTCCCGTCCAAGATCGAGAGGAGCACGGCGGCCTCCTGCGCGCTCGGGATCGTCTCGCACGCGAGAAGGTCAGCCCCGGCACCTGCCAGCAATCGGAACCGGTCCGCATGGAAGTCGCGAAGGTCGGCGTCGCTCAATCCGTATCGACCGTCGTACTCGGAACCGTCTGCCAGATACGCCCCGTACGGCCCGACGCTCGCGGCGACGATGGGTGGCAAGCGCTCACCACCTCTCGTCTCAAGCGCATTGCCTTCGGCGAGGAAGCGGTCCCGAACGGACACCGCGATCTCGACGGACGAGCGAAGCGTGCGCTCGGCCTCCCGACGTTCCAGGCCAACGCGAGCGAAGCCGGGGACGGTCGCCTGATATGTAGCGGTCGTGAGGCAGTCGGCGCCCGCCCGGAGGTAGGTGTCGTGCACGGCGGTCACTTCGTCCGGAGCATCGATCAGGAGCCGCGCCGACCAGAGCTCCGACGTCAGGTCGTGCCCTCGGTGCTCGAGGGCAGTTGCCAGCCCCCCGTCCAGAAGCACGTGCCCTTTCGCCTCGAGCAGGGGGGCGAACGGATTCACGGCGCGTGGCTCACCGACCCTCGGGAACCCGAGCGACTAGCGGCTCCAAGGCGGCACGACCCGGTTGGAGCGCGCATAGGCGATGCTCTGGCCCAGATGCTCGTGGAGGTGCACGACGGCGCGGATCCAGATGTCGCCGACGGTGGCAGGGTTGCCGCGCAGCGACACCGGCCGATCCAGATCTCCTCGACTGTCCGCCATCGCGTCCCGAAGAAACACGAACGAAGCGTCGAGGGCCTCGAGCATCTCCTCGCGACTCATGGTCCGTTCCTGGTAGGTGGAGAACGTCTCCGAATCGGCCGTTACGCCGGTCGCGGCCGGGGCGTCCCACCCCATCATCGCCGGAACCCACCAGTTGTCGGCCGCGACGTGGATGTAGACCTGCTCGACCGACCGGACACCCTCCATCGGCCGCCACCCCAGCGACTCTACGGGCATGGCCTCGGCCAGAGCGGTCATCTTGCCGTGCAGGATCTCGACGGTGCGCTCGAGGTTCTCTGGGCGCAGGCCGTCGTCGGCCGAGAGGTCCGCCGCCTCGGAGGACGCGGCGGCGGCTCCGCCCGGAGCCTCGGCCGTTGCGCCGCCGCATGCGGCGAGCAGGAGGGTGAGGAAGAGCGGGAGGGGGGCAGCAGCCCAAGGGCAGCGGGTCATGAGCACTCCTCGAGCGTGGAACGGAACGGGCGTCGCCCCACAGTGGTGTGACGCAACCCCACCCCGCAACGCGCCTTCTCGGATCTGGCACCCGGATACGAAAAAGCGGGCCGCCTCCGTGAAGAAGGCGGCCCGCTCCGTGGCTCGTCTTGGTCGGCGCTAGGCGACCGTGACGACGTTCTCCGCCGCGGGACCCTTGGCCCCCTGAACGATGTCGAACTCCACCGTGGCGCCCTCAGCGAGAGTGCGGAAACCCTCGGACTGAATGGCGCTGTGATGCACGAAGCAGTCCTTGCTCCCATCCTCCGGCGTAATGAAGCCGAAGCCCTTCTGATCGTTGAACCACTTCACGGTGCCTCTGGTACGCATCACGCGCGCTCCTTGGTGTTGCGATCGTTGGAGTTCGGTTGTCCCGCCCCGTACCGACCACATGTTCAGCGCGGCAAAACCCCGCGCGGGTTGCGTGGCCCACCCGGGCTCACGCGCCAATAGTCGCACCTCTTTGGAAGTACGATGGTGCAACGGTCGCAGACGATCACCGTGTAGTCAACTCGCGTTTCCTGCTTCTTGACCCGCGGTCGTCGCGTCACCCCGCCGGCTCCGAAAGCGAGACTGCGAGGATGGAGTCCAGCTGCGGATACTGTCGGGCCAGGAAGGCATTGCCCAGGACGGCGATCGAGTCCTCCCACTGCAGTGGCGCCTCACCGTAGCCGTCGTGGAGTGCGTCGATGACCTCCATCCCGTGAACCACCCGACCGACCGGCGGGAAGCCGAGAACTCCATTCCACTGGAGGTCGTCAAGGTCGGTGTTGTCGGATCGATTCACGAAGAGGATGATCGACCG
>JBDHDM010000335.1:0-4989 GCA_039591515.1 Gemmatimonadota bacterium
TCTGCCGCCGCGCCCTCCACAGTGTGGGCGCAGGGCGGAGAAGGCGGCGGTGGCCTGTACGACATCAACACGGGCCTGAGCTTCTGGACGCTCCTCGTGTTCGGCATCCTCGTTTGGGTTCTCGGCAAGTACGCCTGGGGTCCGATCCTCTCGGCCGTGGAGGCCCGTGAGGTGGGCATCCAGGGCAAGCTGGACGAGGCCGCTGCACGAAACGAGGAGGCTGCCAAGCTGCTCGCCGAGCACAAGGAGCAGCTGGCCGACGCGCGACGTCAGGCGCACGAGCTCATCGCCGAAGGCAAGGCCGCCGGCGAGAACGTCCGCAAGGAGATCGAGGAAAAGGCACGCGCGGAGGGCCAGGCCATCGTCGAGCGGGCCCGGGCCGAGGTCGAGCGCGAGCTCGAACAGGCCATCCAGGCGCTGCGTAGGGAATCGGTGGACCTGGCGCTCGCCGCCGCGTCCCGGCTGATGCAGGAGAACCTCGACCAGGAGAAGGACCGTCAGCTCGTCGAGCGCTATCTGAGCGAGATGGGGAGCGCCTGACGTGCGGGACGTGATTGTCGCGCGAAGCTACGCCGAGACGCTCTTCGAGCTCGCGCGGCGCAACGACGCGCTCGAGGCGTACGGGGCGGCGATGGAGACGGTCGCGAGTGTGCTCGAGGAGCATCCGAAAGCGCGGCTCTTTCTCGAGACTCCCCGGATCGACGACGAGGACAAGAAGAACGCGGTCCGCAAGGCGTTCGCCGACGAGCTTCCGAAGCACGTCGTCAACTTCGTGCTCGTCACGATCGACAAGCGGCGTCAGCGCCTGCTGCGCGACATCGCGCAGCAGTATCACCTCCTCCTCGACGACCACATGGGCCGCGAGCACGTGCAGGTGACGGTGGCGCGCCCGGTCGACGAGGACACGCGTGGCGTGATCGCCGGCAAGCTGTCCGGCGTTCTCGGAAAAGAAGTGATTCCGCACGTGCGGGTTCAGCCGGAGATCGTCGGCGGGCTCGTCGTGCGCACCGGTGACACGATCTACGACGGGTCGGTGCGTCGGCGCCTCGAGACGATGCGACGTCGTCTGCTCGAGGCGAACATCCCCGCCGTGGGCGGGACCGGCAGCGCCTGATCCGACATTCATTCATAGGACCGAAATACGATGGCCAACGACTCCCAGCTCCGCGCCAGCGAGATCAAGGACGTCCTGCTCAACGAGATCGAGCGCTACGAGGACGAGCTCAAGGCGGAGGAGATCGGCGAAGTCCTCGAGGTGAAGGACGGCATCGCGCGCATCTACGGCCTCACGAAGGCGATGGCGTCGGAGATGCTGGAGATCACGTCCTCCGGGTCCGGTGAGACCGTCACCGCGCTCGCGCTCAACCTCGAAGAGGACAACATCGGCGCGGTGATCATGGGCGAGTGGACGAGCCTGCACGAGGGCGACCAGGTGCGTCGCACCGGACGCGTGCTCGACGTCTCCGTCGGCGCCGGATACCTGGGCCGGGTGGTGGACCCGCTCGGCGTACCTCAGGACGGACACGGGGCGATCGACCCCATCGAGGGCACCCGCCAGATCGACATCGTGGCCCCCGGCATCGTGAAGCGGCAGCCGGTCAGCGAGCCGCTCCAGACGGGCATCAAGGCCATCGACTCGATGATCCCGATCGGCCGTGGCCAGCGCGAGCTGATCATCGGCGACCGCGGCACCGGCAAGACGGCCGTGGCGGTCGACACGATCATCAACCAGAAGAGCACCGACGTCATCTGCATCTACTGCGCCATCGGCCAGCGCGCCGGTAAGGTCCGCAGCGTGGTCGAGACGCTGCGCGAACACGGTGCGATGGAGTATACGATCGTCGTGGCCTCCAACGCCTCGGATCCCGCGCCGATGCAGTACATCGCCCCCTACGCGGCGACGGCGCTCGCCGAGCACTTCATGTGGCAGGGCAAGCATACGCTGGTGGTCTACGACGACCTCTCGAAGCAGGCTCAGGCCTACCGTCAGCTGTCTCTCGTGCTGCGCCGCCCTCCGGGCCGCGAGGCGTACCCGGGCGACGTCTTCTACCTGCACTCGCGCCTGCTCGAGCGGGCCTCGAAGCTCTCCGACGAGCTCGGTGGGGGCTCGCTGACCGCGCTGCCCATCATCGAGACGCAGGGCGGCGACGTGTCGGCGTACATCCCGACGAACGTCATCTCGATCACCGACGGCCAGATCTTCCTCGAGCCGGACCTCTTCTTCTCGGGCGTGCGGCCGGCGGTCAACGTCGGCATCTCGGTCTCCCGTGTGGGAGGCGCGGCGCAGATCAAGGCGATGAAGAAAGTGGCCGGCCGCCTGCGGCTGGACCTGGCCCAGTTCCGTGAGCTCGAGGCGTTCGCCCAGTTCGGCTCCGACCTCGACGCCGCGACGCAGCGCCAGCTGGCCCGTGGAGCGCGCACGGTCGAGGTGCTCAAGCAGCCCCAGTACCAGCCCATGCCGGTGGAGAACCAGGTGGCGGTCATCTACGCGGTGACCAACGGCTACCTCGACGACCTGGCAATCGAGCTGGTGCGGGCGTGGGAGCTCGGCTTCCACGAGGACCTGGCCGCGAGACACCAGCCCCTCCTGGACGGGATCCGCGAAGGCGGGCAGCTGACCGACGAGCTCACGCAGCAGCTGATCGACGCGATCGAGAGCTACAACAAGACCTTCGCCGCCGAGCACGAGGGGGCGCTCGCCACCGTCGGTGGCGGGTCCGGGGCTTCGGCCTGACCCCGCGCTGACCCTGAGGAGGTAAGACGACGTGGCTGGCTCGCGGGAAGTCAAACGCCGAATCAAGTCGGTGGAGAACACCCGACAGATCACGCGCACGATGGAGCTCGTAGCGACCTCGAAGCTCAAGCGCGCGACGGACCGGGTGTACGCCGCCCGCCCGTACGCGGAGGCGCTCGACGAGATCGTCAGCGGGCTCTATTCGCCCGGGCTCTCGGAGAAGTACCCCATCCTCCGGCGCCCCGAGGAAGTGAAGCGGGCGGCAATCCTGCTGCTCACGGCCAACCGGGGCCTGTGCGGCGGCTTCAACTCGAACCTCATCAAGGAAGCGCGCTTGCTCATGGGCGAGCTGCGCGGGCAGGGGATCGAGACGGAGCTGCACATCGCGGGCAAGAAGGCCGTGGCCTACTTCCGCTTCCGTGGCGAAGAGATGATGACACAGCGTGTCGACATCGGAGACCATCCGACCGTCGACGACGCCGAGTCGGTCGTGGGCCCGATCAGGGACCGCTTCGAGAGCGGCGCGGTCGACGCCGTCTACCTGGTGAGCTCGAAGTTCAAGTCGGCGATGTCGACGCCCCCGAACACACGCGAGCTGCTACCGATCAAGGGTGACGAGGGCGCGTCTTCTGCGGACGTGTACATCCTCAGCCCGACCGGGGACATGATCCTCGAGCGGATTCTCCCCGCCTACATCCGCAACGCGGTCTACACGGCGCTCGTGGAGAACGCGGCCGCCGAGCAGGGCGCTCGACGCTCGGCGATGAAGAGCGCAACCGACAACGCCGGGGACGTGCTCGAGCACCTCACCCGTACCTACAACCGGGCCCGTCAGGCCCAGATCACGCAGGAGATCGCCGAGATCGTCGGTGGCTCCGCTGCCCTCGAGTAGGGATTACAGGGACATCATGGCTGATAACATCGGAAGAGTCGTCCAGGTCATCGGTCCGGTCCTCGACGTGGAGTTCGAGGCCGCCCACCTGCCGGACATCTACAACGCGCTTTCTCTCAAGACGCAGAACGAGGCCGGCCACGAGATCGAGCTCGTCGCCGAGGTGCAACAGCACATCGGTCGCGGTCAGGTCCGGGCCGTCTCGATGTCCTCGACGGACGGCGTGACGCGCGGCATGGAGGTCACCGACACCGGCGCATCGATCTCGGTGCCGGTCGGCGAGGCCTCGCTCGGCCGCATCCTCAACGTGCTCGGTGAGCCCGTGGACGAGATGGGCCCGGTCGGCGGCGAGGGTGCCGAGATCGAACGGTGGCCGATCCACCGACTCGCGCCGAGGTTCGATCAGCTCGAGCCCAAGACGGAGATCTTCGAGACCGGCATCAAGGTCGTCGATCTGCTCGCCCCGTACGTGAAGGGCGGTAAGACCGGCCTGTTCGGCGGCGCCGGCGTGGGCAAGACCGTCATCATCATGGAGCTCATCAACAACATCGCGCAGGAGCACGGCGGAAAGTCCGTCTTCTGCGGCGTGGGTGAGCGGACGCGCGAGGGCAACGACCTCTGGCTCGAGATGAAAGAGTCGGGCGTCTTGGAGTCGACGTCGCTCGTCTACGGCCAGATGAACGAGCCTCCGGGTGCGCGTCTGCGTGTCGGGCTGTCGGGGCTGACCATGGCGGAGTACTTCCGTGACGTGGAGGGCCAGGACGTGCTCCTCTTCGTCGACAACATCTTCCGCTTCACGCAGGCGGGCTCCGAGGTGTCGGCGCTGCTCGGCCGGATGCCTTCGGCGGTGGGATATCAGCCGACGCTCGCTACCGAGATGGGTGAGCTCCAGGAGCGCATCACGTCGACCGCGGCGGGCTCCATCACCTCGGTGCAGGCGATCTACGTGCCAGCCGACGACCTGACCGATCCGGCCCCCGCGACGGCGTTCACGCACCTCGACGCCACGACCGTGTTGTCGCGCTCGATTGCCGAGCAGGGCATCTACCCGGCCGTGGATCCGCTCGACTCCTCGTCGCGCATCATGGATCCGCAGTTCGTGGGCGAGCGCCACTACCGTGTGGCCACCACCGTCCAGTCGATCTTGCAGCGCTACAAGGACTTGCAGGACATCATCGCGATTCTCGGGATGGACGAGCTGTCCGAGGAAGACAAGATCATCGTCGGGCGCGCCCGACGGATCGCACGCTTCCTGTCGCAGCCGTTCTTCGTCGCCGAGCAGTTCACCGGCATCAGCGGCAAGTACGTGAAGCTCGAGGACACCATCGAGTCGTTCGAGCGCGTCGCGAACGGCGAGTTCGAC
>JBDHDM010000336.1:0-4927 GCA_039591515.1 Gemmatimonadota bacterium
GCAGCGAACGCAGTACTCGGCGACGAGCGCGCTGTCGGTCGCCATCGACCATTCCGGCTCGGCGGCGGCGTGGATCCGAGCTTCTGGCACTTCGACGTTTCGGAACGCACCGGTCCCGGCCGTGAGGGAGAGCAGCACGCTCCCCACGGCGAGGGTCGAACCGAGGGTCTTCAAGGTCATCGCGTCCACACCGCTCCATTCTAGGCGCCCCAACGGGGCCGAGCCAGCGAAAACGGCGGACGCGATTGCCCGTTCTGGCCCACGCTCATACCGTGCCGCATGAACAAGACGCTCCGCACCCTCGTTCCCGCCCTCGCGGTGATGTGCGCCGCATGCGCACAGCCCGGGGAGCGCGTCGCCGTCATGGCCTTCTCCGGCGCCACCGTGTGGGACGGCACCGGTGCCGCCCCGATCGCCGACGCGACCCTCTACGTGCACGACGGCCGAGTCCATTCCGTGGAGGCCGGCGACGCGGTCCCCGACGACGTGGAGGTGGTCGAGGAGGTCGACGTCAGCGGCTCGTTCATCATCCCGGGGCTCATCAACAGCCACGGACACGTCAGCGGGCTCTGGGCCGGAGAGGACGTGACCGACGAGTTGGAGCGCGTGCGTGGGGACCTGGAGCTTTTCGGCCGCTACGGCGTCACCACCGTGAACAGCCTCGGGGACACGGAGGTCGTGATCCGGGCACGAAACGAGGCGACGCCCACGGACGCGCGTGCGCGTCTCCTGGCCGCGGGTCCGGTCATCGCGGACTCCGATCCGGCCGCTGCCCGCGCGACAGCGGAGGCGAACGCCGACGCCGGTGTCGACTGGCTCAAGCTCCGTGTGGACGACAACCTCGGCACCGGCGAGAAGATGCCGTGGGAGGCGGTCGAAGCCGTGCTCGCGGTCGGCCGTGAGCGGGGGATTCCCGTCGCGACCCACCTCTTCTATCTGGACGACGCTAAGCGGCTCCTCGAGATGGGCACGGGCATGATCGCGCACTCGGTGCGGGACGCCTCGGTGGACGCAGACTTCCTCGAGCAACTCCGGACGAGCGGCGTCTGCTACGTGCCGACGCTCACCCGCGAGGTCAGCACCTTCGTGTACGCGGAACGCCCCGACTTCTTCGACGACGCCTTCTTCACCCGCCACGCGAATCCGGGGCAGGTCGAGCGCGTCTCCGATCCCGCGTTCATGACCCGGATGGCGGAGAGCCCGGCGGCGGCCGGGTACCGTGTCGCGCTCGAGCAGGCGGAGGAGAACTTGAAGACGATCGCCGACGCGGACTTGCCGGTGGCGATGGGAACCGATGCCGGCCCGGCCGGTCGCTTCCCCGGGTACTTCGAGCACCTCGAGCTCTGGATGATGGTCGACGCAGGCCTAACGCCGGCACAGGCACTGCTGAGCGCAACCAGCGTGGCTGCCTCTTGCCTCGGGCGCGCGGACCTCGGCGCGCTGACGCCGGGTGCCTGGGCCGACTTCCTCGTGCTCGACGGTGATCCCTTGGCGAACATCCGCTCGACGGCCTCGCTCGATCGCGTCTACATCGCGGGCCGGCCGGTGCGCTGATCCAGCTCCACCCACCTCGTCCACGCATCCTCAGGTACCCGACGCGGCCCTGACCCCGTCAGGACTCGAACCCTCACCCCCTTCGAGGAGTCCACCGTGAATCGCTACGTCACAGAGTTGATCGGCACCTTCTTCCTGGTGCTCACCATCGGCATGGTGGTCGTCGACGGGACCCCCCTGGCCCCGATCGCGATCGGCTCGATGCTCATGGTCATGGTGTACATGGGCGGCCACATCTCCGGCGCTCACTACAACCCCGCGGTCACGATCGGCCTCTACCTGCGCGGTGCCACGGAAAAGAGCGACGTCCTTCCCTACATCGCCGCCCAGATCCTGGGCGCCTGGCTCGCAGCCAGCGCGGTCCAGCTTCTCACCGGGCAGACGTTCGCTCCGGCGCCCGGTGCGGACTCCTCGATCGCGCAGGCCGTCCTCGCCGAGATCCTGCTCACATTCGCCCTGGTTCTGGTCATCATGAACGTGGCCACGTCGAAGGCGACCGAGGGCAACTCGTACTACGGTCTGGCCATCGGCTTCACGGTCGCGGCTGGCGCCTTTGCCGTCGGTGGCGTCTCGGGTGGGGCGTTCAACCCGGCCGTCGGGACCGGACCGATCATCGTCGACGCGCTCGTGGGAGGCGGCGGCTTCGGGAATCTGTGGCTCTACTGGGTCGCGCCGGTCCTGGGCTCGCTGGGCGCCTTCGTCGTGTTCCGGATGCAGGAGGGATCGACCGGGGGCGATTGACCGCGTGACACCCCCCTCCTAGGGTGCGGCGTCTCCACTCGTCGCCCCTCGGAGGATCTGAGCTCATGCGCGTCCCTTTCGTACGCACGCTCCTCGGCGCCGCGGTCATCGCCTTCGCTTCAGCCCTTCCCTCTCCGTCGGCTGTCCACGCCTTCCAGGCGGACCCCGCCCCGGAGCTGAAGGACCTCGCCTATCGGATGGTCGGTCCGTACCGGGGCGGTCGCTCTTCCGCCGTGTCGGGCTTCTCGACCGACCCCGATCGCTGGATCATGGGCACGACAGGCGGAGGCGTCTGGACGTCGGACGACAACGGCGTGAGCTGGTCGAACATCTCCGATGGGACATTCGGGGGCTCGATCGGGGCCGTCGCCGTGGCTCAGTCCGACCAGAACGTCATCTACGCGGGTATGGGCTCGGCCGACATCCGGGGGAATACCTCCACCGGTCGCGGTGTGTGGAAATCGATGGACGCGGGCCGGACGTGGGGGTTCATCGGGCTTCCGGAGGCCGGCCAGATCGGCCGCATCGAGGTCCACCCGCGTGACGAGGACCTCGTCTACGTGGCCGCGCTCGGGCACCCCTTCGGGAAGAACCCCGAGCGCGGGGTCTTCCGATCCCGTGACGGAGGGGCGAGCTGGGAGCACGTCCTCCAGCTCAACGACTCCACGGGAGCCTCCGACCTCACCATGAACCCCGTGAACCCGCGGGAGCTCTACGCCGGAATGTGGCGGGGCGAGCGAAAGCCGTGGGCGATGGTCTCCGGAGGAGAAGAAGGAGGCGTTTACAAGACGACCGACGGCGGGGACAGCTGGACCAAGCTGGAGGGCGGGCTCCCGACGGGCGTGGTCGGCAAGGTCGGCGTGAGTGTCTCGCCGGCGAACCCGGATCGGGTGTGGGCAATCATCGAGGCCGAGCCCGACGGTGGTGTCTATCGCTCCGACGATGCCGGCGCGACGTGGACCCGTACCAACTCCGAGAACAACCTCCGTCAGCGCGCGTGGTACTACACGCACGTGCAGGCCGACCCGCGGGACGAGAACACCGTGTACGCGCTGAACACGAGCCTGTACCGGTCGGTGGACGCCGGCACGACGTTCCAAGCGATCCCCGTGCCGCACGGCGACGTGCACGATCTCTGGATCCATCCCGCCGATCCGGACCGGATGGTGGTCGCAGACGACGGAGGTGGACAGGTCTCGGTCAACGGCGGCGCCACGTGGTCGACGTACTACAACCAGCCCACGGCCGAGCTGTACGACGTCATCGTCGACAACGCATTCCCCTACCGGCTGTACGGAGCCCAGCAAGACAACACGACGATCTCCGTACCCGCATGGACGTCGAGCAACACGCTCTACCCGAAGGAGCACTGGCTCAACGTGGGCGGCTGCGAGACGGGCCCCGTGGCCCTGCATCCGGATGAGCCGAACATCGTCTTCGCGGGATGCTACGGCGGTGTGATCGATCGATACGACCTGGAGCGCGATCAGGTGGAGAACATGAACCTCTACCCGCAGCTCCAGCTGGGGAGCGCGACCCGCGACCTCGTGCACCGCTTCCAGTGGGTCTCACCGATGCTGGTTTCGATCCACGATGCGAACACCGTCTATCACGGGTCGCAGTTCGTGAACCGCTCGCGCGACCGCGGAGACACGTGGGAGTCGATCAGCCCCGACCTCTCCACGAACAACCCCGCCCATCAGGACCAGTCCGGCGGTCCGATCAACGCGGACGTGACCGGGGTCGAGATCTACGGCGTGGTGTTTTCGATCGCGGAATCCCCGACGGACCCGACCGAGATCTGGGCGGGCTCCGACGACGGGCGCCTCCACGTGACCCGCGACGATGGGGAGACGTGGGCCGATGTCACCCCAACCGCGATGCCGGAGCTCGGCACCGTCGACGAGATCGAAGTATCGGCTCATGCCGCGGGACGCGCGTACGTCGCGGTGCAGGCGTACCGGCTGGACGACTTCCGCCCCTACGTCTTCCGCACCGACGACTGGGGGGCTTCCTGGTCGCTGGTCACGAGCGGGATTCCGGACGACTACCCCGTGCGCACGGTTCGAGAGGATCCAGAGCACGAGGACCTCGTCTTCGCGGGAACCGAGTTCGGGCTCTTCGTCTCGTTCGATGGCGGGGCGAGCTGGTCGTCGCTCCAGCAGAATCTCCCGGTCACACCGGTCACGGGGATGAGGGTCGCGCACGACGACCTGGTGATCTCGACGCAGGGCCGTTCGTTCTGGATCCTCGACGACATCACCCCGCTGAGGGAGATCGCGACGGGTGCCACGGAGCTCGACGCGCACCTCTTCCAGCCCCGGGATGCGTGGCGCGTTAACAACGGGGGCTCCGGGGGCGGCCTGGCCGAGCTCTCGCCCGAGGCCGTCCCCCAGGGCGCACTCATCCATTATTGGCTCGCCGGGGACGTCGACGACGTGAGCGTCGAGGTGATCGACGCTCGCGGTGACCCGGTTCGAGGCTTCTCGAGCGACTCGGCGGCAGCGGCCGATCTTCGGACGGCTCGGATACCCTCGGACGCCGGTCTGAATCGAGTCTCCTGGGACCTCTTCTATCCCGGGCCGAGAGTTCCCGACGACGCCGTGATCTGGGGGTACACCGGTGGCATCAA
>JBDHDM010000337.1:0-4907 GCA_039591515.1 Gemmatimonadota bacterium
CTGTCGCTGATCGGTCTCGGCCTCGTCGCACTGGCCTCGCGGCGGTCGAGTTCGCGTGGGGACGCAAGCCCCACTTCGGGCCCGGGGATGGCGCTGAGCGAGGCGGGCGCCCCCTGACAGACACCGGCGAAGAGGTGCTGTCCGACCAGCCGTCGTCGCCGAGATGAAGCCGTACTGGGGCATGCGCATCGCGGTCGGGATAGGCACCCACCCTCGCGGGCGCCGCCTCGGGCGATCGACCCGCGTCTACGAGCCGCCAGCGTAATCGTGCCGGATTAGAGTGCCGCCGGCGTCGAGGCGCCCGCCCTCACTCCGCGCGCAACGCGACCCCTGGGTCGATTCGGGCCGCGGTCGTCGCCGGCACGAGGCAGGCGATCAATGCGACCAGTCCCATCCCGCCGGACACGGCGAGGTAGACGGGGAGATCGAGAGCTTCCACCTCGTACAGGAGATCGCTCGCCAGATGCGTGAGGCCCGTGGCGCCGACGAGTCCGAGCAGCACGCCCCCACCGGCTAGTGCGGCTGCCCTGCGGACCACGAGGTGGGCCACGGACTTCCCCTGAGCGCCGAAGGCGAGTCGGATCGCGATCTCACGGCGCCTTTCTCCGACGACGTGGGCCATGACCCCATACACGCCGGCGCCCGCGAGCGTCAGGCCAAGCCCCGAGAACACGAGGAGCAAGACGACGGTGAAGCGCTCGGCCCCAAGCGACGCGGTCACGATGTCATCGAGCGTACGCACCCTGAAGACGGGGGCGTTCGGGTCGAGAGCCCGAACCCGGTCCTCGATCGGGCCCACGAGAGTAGCGGGGTCCTCACTCCCCCGCACGACCACGCTCATGACCGAAGCGTACGCGAAGTCGTACTGCCGACGGGGCAAGTACACGGCGCCGCCGATCGTCTCGGACAGTCCGTTGTCGTGGATGTCACCGACGATGCCCACCACGGTTATCCAAGGGTTGTCGGAGTAGTAGCCGCCACGCTTGATCCTCCGGCCGATTCCGGATTCGCCCGGCCAGTACCGGTCCACGACCTCCTGGCTGACGATAGCCACCCGCGGGTTTCCCATGGCGTCGCCGTCGACGAAGTCCCGACCCTCGAGGGTGGGAATGCCCATGGCGCCGAGGTATCCGGGCGTGACCAGGCGATAGAACGCCACCTCGGTTTGGTTGGGCTCCTCGGGCGGCCGGCCTTCTACGCTGAAGCTTACACCCCACGGGATGTCGCCGATCGGAAGCACGTGGGCTGCTCCAGCTCCGGTCACGGTCGGGACGGTCCGGATCTCTTCCAGCAGTTGCCGGAAGAACGCCACGCGGCTCTCGTGATCTGGATAACGTGCGGGCGCGGCGTTGATCCGAAACGTGAGCGCGCCACCTGATCGGAATCCCGGGTCTACGGACCCCAGCCGTGATAGGCTCTTCATGAGCAGGCCCGAGCCGATCAGGAGCACGATGCCCATGCTGATCTGTGCGATCACGAAGGCCGATTGCAGCCGGCGGGAGCCCTTCGTTCCCCCCGTCCGGCCCCCCGTCTGGAGCAGCGAGCTCAGGTCGGGCGTCGATCCGCTGAACGCTGGGACGAGACCGAAGAGGAGCAGCGTGCCGGTTGCTGCGAACAATCCGAAAGCCAGCGCGGGCAGGTCGATCCGCACCTGGTCGAAGCCCGCTACACCCTCCGGCATGAGTCCCACGAGCGGAGGAACGGCCAGGTACGCCAGCACGATCCCCAAGCCGCCTCCGGCGGCGGCCAGAACGGCGTTCTCGGTCAGGAACTGACGGATCAACCGACGTCGGGACGCGCCGAGTGAGCAGCACAGCGCGGCGCTTCGAGCATCGCGGTGCAGTCGCACCAGGAGGAGGTTGGCGACGTTCGCGCATGCGATGGCCAGCAGCAGAACGACCGCGGCCCCGAGTGCCAGCACGCGGCCCTGCACGTCTTCGACGAGCTTGTCGACGAGCCGAGCCGCATCCAGGCCGAAGTCGGTGTTCAGCTCGGGGTACATCTCCCGCAAGACCTCGGCGGCCTCATGGAGACCCTCGCGAGCCTGGGCGAGGTCCCCGTTCGCGTCCAGACGCCCCAGCACCGTCAGCATTCCCTGGTTGAGCTCCTGCTCGGACAGATCGTCGATGACCAGGGGGATCCAGACGTCCCCGTCGACCGGATACCCGCTGCGTTCGGGGACCACCCCGATCAGCGTGTGCGGCCGTCCGTCGATGTGAATGCGTCGGCCCAGCGCATCCGCATCGGCCCCGTAGCGGCGCTCGAACAAGCCTTCGGAGATCACCACCACATCGCCGTTGCCGGCGGCGCCATCCTCGGCATCGAAGAGGCGTCCGGCTGACGGCGTGGTGCCCAGAAGTCCGAACAGGCCCACCGTGGCGCGACCACCGCGGATCCGCTCCGGATCTCCGAGGTCGCCGCCCAGATCGAAGTCGATGTCCACGAGACCTTCGATCGATTGGAAGCCACGGGCCCTTCGGAACTCGACGAAGTTCCGCGTCCGCGAGAAGTACTCCGTGCTGCCCGTGGTGGCCGAGGCGGACACCGTCCAGATCTGAGCGATCCCGTTGGGCTCGGGGAAGGGGAGAGGTCTCAGCAGGACCGCGTTGAAGACACTGAAGACGGCGGTGTTCGCCCCGATCCCCAGCCCGAGGCAGAGAAGGGCGACCACCGCGAAGCCCCTCTCGCGAATCAGACGTCGCGCACCCCGTGCGAGATCGTTGGTCAGGTCGTCCATGTCCCCTCCCGTTCACTTCTCCGCCTCGACGAGAAGAACGGTAGTGCTTGGCCATGTATAAGCCTAATGATAGTTTCTTGTTGTAGGCATCAACGTGATTTATGGGCCAATGTGATGCTGGACGTGCGACAACTCAGGATCGTGGATGCGATCATCCGAGCCGGGACGGTCACGAAGGCCGCCGACCGGCTCTTCGTCACTCAGCCGGCCGTGAGCCACGGGCTGCGTCAGATGGAGGCGAAGCTGGGCGTCACGCTGTTCCGCCGAGAGGGACGGAGGATGGTCCCCACTGCGGAGGGGACGCGGCTGCACGAAACCGCTCGCACCGTGCTCGAGGAGCTCGCGAGGGTCGAGCACGACATGGGCCAGTTCAGGGCCGGATTCAGGGGCATCGTGCACCTCGCGACGGGCTGCTACACCTGCTACCACTGGCTCCCCGGCATCATGGTAGAGTTTTCCGAGGCGTTCCCCGAGGTCGACCTGCAGATCGTCCCCGAGGTCACCAACGACCCCCTCGAGGCCGTGAAAGACGGTCGCCTGGAGTTGGCGATCGTCGAGACCGAGACGAGTGACGAGGAGTTGGACTTGGAGCCGCTGTTCCAAGACGAGCTCCTGGTCGTGATGCCCCCCGGACACCCGTTGGCCACCAGGAGCTTCCTGAACGCGGAGGATTTTCGAGACCAGACGCTGCTCGTGCACACGGACCACACGGACAGCGTGTACTACGAGCGGGTACTCGCCCCGGCTGGCGTGGAGCCGGCTCGCGTGTTCGCCCTCCAGCTGACGGAGGCGCTGCTGGAGAGCGTCAAGTCGTGCCTCGGCATCGCGGTCATGGCCGAATGGGTCGTGGCCCCCGAGGTGCAGGCAGGCAGGCTGAGGACCGTCCGGCTCACGGAGGAAGGACTGCACCGGACCTGGTACCTGGCAACGCTCAAGGGTCGTACGTCGGCACCGGTCGAGGAGTTGAAGCGTCTGCTGCGGCGTGATGCATTGAAGGCCGCGCACACCTGCGCAGTATGCACGTGAGATGATCCGTGGAAGTGACCTGGCCTAGCACCGCCCTGCCGCGCTCAACCGCGAGGGTCAGCGCGATTGTGGGGACCGGTGTTGGGACCGCCTCTCAGAGCGTCGGGGCCAGGAGTCGCGTGAACTCGATCGCCAGACGCCGACGGAAGGACTGGCCCTCGAGATCCGCCGCTTCCATGAGCACACTCTGCTCAAAGTCTCGTTCGAGCATGTCCGCCAAGGACTGACAAAACTCGGAGCCCTCGAGGAGGCATGTGACTTCGAAGTTCAGACGAAACGACCGGTTGTCGAAATTCGCGGAGCCGACGCTCGCGTAGTCGTCGTCGACGAGGAAGACCTTCTGGTGCATGAAGCCCGGCTGGTATCGGTAGACTTTCACGCCCACCGAGTGGACCTCCCGGAAGAACGCATCGTGGACGTAGCGGAACATCCAGTGGTCGGCGATGGAAGGGATCAGAATCCTCACGTCCACCCCTCGGAGAGCCGCGAGCTGGAGCGAGCCGAGGAGTTGTCCATCGGGCACGAAATACGGTGAAGCGATCCACACACGATCCTCGGCACTGTCGATCGCGTGGGCGAACAGCAGAGCGCACGTCTCGATGGGGTCAGCCGGTCCCGAGGCCAGAACCAGCGCATGCTCGTCCTCGCCGCTGGGGTGGACTGCCCAGGAGAGCTCGAGCACCTGCCGAGTGACGTAGTACCAGTCGCGAAGAAACGGGAACTGGAGACCGAGAACGACCGGGCCGGAGACCTCCAGCTGGGTGTCGCGCCACGGTGTGAGGCGGTGATGAAGCCCCACATACTCGTCCGCGACGTTGAGCCCACCAACGAATCCCGATCGCCCGTCGACGACGACAAGCTTCCTGTGGTTCCTGAAGTTGAGCCGAAAACGCCCGAGTCCCCGCCTGTGCTCGGTCGCTCCTCGTACCCGCACCCCGGCGGCCCGGAGCTCGCCCAGATACCGACGTGACAGCCCCCGGCTGCCAACTTCATCGTACAGGAGGTATACCCTCACCCCCCGTCGGGCCGCCCGCACGAGACAGCGCTGAAACTCCCGGCCGAGTTCGTCGTCCCGAATGATGAAGAACTGTGCCAGGACATACGACTTCGCCGAGTCAATACGCTCGAACATGGCATCGAACGC
>JBDHDM010000338.1:0-4897 GCA_039591515.1 Gemmatimonadota bacterium
CCTCAGAACCGCACCGCCACGGTCACCGACATGACCACCCACGCATAGCCGACGTCGACCCCGACGGGCCCGGCATACGCCAGGACGATCGGCTGGAAGAACGGCAGCACGGGAACATCGCCGTCATGTACAGGATCACTCGGTCCTGGCCTGCTGGCTCCGACCAGAGCGACCACCAGGCCCCCCGGCTCGTCTCCTCCGCCTGCTCGGTCACATCGGCTGGCTCTTGGGCTGCGCTTATCCATGGAGCACACGCGAGCGACGCCACGAGCCCGCACCACGCCCATGCACGACGTAATACACGGGCTCGAGCCCCGAGCATCCGCGGGTCAGTTCCCGATGATCGGCACCTCCAACTCCATCCGAAGGTCCTTGAGCGTCTGAATCCGGCTCTCGATTTGGAGGAACTGTCCCGCAACCATGCCCCCGATCTCGTTCGAGATCCGGTCGAAATACGAGCGAACGAGCTCGTGTCGACGCGCATCGAAGTCGAGCGCACGTCGACCCATCTGGGTGGCAGCCTCGTCGGTCATGGAGTCGAACGCCATGGCAAAGTCACGGAGCAACTCGGTGCGCTCGGCGGTCAGGGCCTTCACCTCTTCGACGTACTCGTCGTAGACGGCCCAGAACGGACCGGCCTGCCCAGCCTCCAGCGAAATGGTCGCCTGCATGAGCTCCTGGTGGATCGTCGCGACGTCACCCTGGATCGCCTCCATGATCTCCGGCGGGATCTCGAGTTGGTCCTCTTGGGCGGTGAGGGGGGCGGCGGCGGCGAAGCCGGTGAGCAGGACAAGTAACTTCAGCGCATTCAGCGTCTTCATCGGAGTGACTCCATCGGAGTGGGCAGGACGAGAAGCCGCCTTGTACTCGCCTGACCCTGCCAGGTTGCGTTCCCGGGGCAGGCAGCGGGGCCACGCCTCCGCCGAACCGGGGAGGCCCCGACGACGAGAGCCGCCTCCCCCAACGGGGAAGCGGCTCGTGTCGGACAGCGATGGCAGTGGATCAGGCCAGGAGGTCGTCCCGATACCGCCACGCCACGAAGCCGAGGCCGACGAGACCCGAAAGTCCCAGCAGGGCCCAAAGCGTCTTGGCCTTCATGTGTTCTCCTGACTTCGAAGTCTGCCGCGGGGGGGGGCGGCGTGAGCACGTGTTTCATCGACGCATCAAGCAAAGCCCATGCCACTCCCAACGGCACACGCTAAGTCGTTGTCCCCCATCGCTCTCAGGACCTCGGCCAAGGCTGATCTGGAGGGCTCGCACGTCCAGAGTCTTTACACCGAGAGCGCTGCGTGGAAACAGCTTTTACGGGTGCGCTACACGGCGGATGCCCCCTTCCCTCAGCGCTCGACCACGATCTCGGACGCGGCAACGCCTGCCGCTCGCCTCGTGGGCAGCGTCGAGCGACGTTCCGCCACCTCGACTTCGCACCCAATCTCACGCTCGAGCAGCAAGCTGATTCGGTCCAGCCGTCCCGGACCCCGGATCCCGTCTCCGAGCGTGATTCGCCCGGCCGCCGTCACGGCACTGATCTCGTACCCGACGGTGGCTTTCGCGCCGCCGCCGACCTGGCTCACGACTCGAGCCTCGATCCGCTCGACGTCCTCCACGGCCAGCTCTCGCTCCCATGAGAACACGAGGAAGCGCCGCCGCGTCCGAATGCGGCGGGGTTCCAGCTCGACCCGGAGGGTGTTGGCACACAGCCATGTGCCCAGCGTCACCAACAAGAGACCGACGATCCCGAACACGAGCAGGAACACACCGCCGAAAGCCGTGAAGAGGGCCGCCAGCGGTGAGCTCCACGAGGTGTCCGCCACGCTGCCCCAGAAGATGAACGAGCCGGACCCGACGCAGAGCACGCCGAAGGCGATGAGTGCCAGCCCCATGCTGGCGCTGCGCGCGACGCCGTAATGCAGCACGAGGGCACCCCCCTCTCGACCGGCTCGCAGACCTCGGCCCAGGTCCCCCGTCGCCCTGTGCTCACTGAAGGCGGACGCCTCGAACGACGAGACTCGAGGTGGATCGTGACGCAGAACCGGCACGTCCCACGCGGCATCGAGGTCGAGTCCCGGGAGCGTGCCGGTGACGCGGACCACCCAGCGATGCCCCCCTCCGTCCGAGCGCGAGGCCTGCGGAAGGCCCTCGGGCAAGGAGACCGCGAACTCCAGGCGAACACCCTCGGCCACCCTTCGAACCACCGGGCGAACCTCACGACTCCAGATGACGGACTCGCGTGTCGAGTCACTGCCCTCGGTCACATGGACGCACGACACCGCGACACGGTACGCCTCGGCGTCCACGTGCCGCATCGGAACCGTGGCAAACCCACCCAGCTCGCCGCCGAGACTGCCTTGCGGAGGATCGAGATCCAGAGATACGTGCCGAAAACGCCACGCCCGTGCACTCTCGCGGGCGGCCTGCCAGAGAAAGACGGGACCGAGGAGCGCCAGTGCGACCAGCACGCGATCCCAGATCAGGGCGGTCGTCTGGATCCGCTCCATCAGGATCAGCACCGCGAAGGTGCCGAACATCCCGCTCCACGCCGCAGCCACGATCCAATACGTGAGGAGCTCGCTCCTGACCGTCGAGACGGCACTGCCAGAACGAGTCGGCGCGGATCGGGATGTGCTCACGCGGCTCGCTCCTGGTTGGCAATAGACGATCCGGGTGTCAGGCTCCGTTCCACGATACACCCCGGGGAGCCCCCGGATGGACTGTTTTCGCCGGACACCACGGTTCTAACCGCGACGGCGAGCGTCCGCTCCGCACGTGCCGGCTCGCGCATGGGGTCCGACACCTTCAACTTGTCCGCGCCGCGGAAGAGACACGCGATCACGCCGTGGCATCGACGACGGAGGCCGGAGACTGGGAGTGGTCGAACAGCTCGGCAGTGAGGACCTGCCAAAGGTCGTGGACGTTCTCTGCGAGGCCTTCTTCGACTATCCCGTGATGCGCTTCGTGCTTTCGGAGTCGCACGCGTATCCTGCGGACCTCCGACGGCTCGTGACCTTCTTCGCCGATACCCGGCTCCATCGCGGGGAGGTCGTGCTCGGGATCCGAGGCGACGACGGGCTCCTCGCCGCCGGCCTCGTCTCGTACCTCGACGCCCGCGTCAGTCCTCCGATCGTCGGAGAGCACCGAGAGCGTCTCTGGGCTCGGCTGGGTCCCGTGGCGCGCGCTCGGTACGAGGCCTTCGGGGCGGTGGCGTCCACGTTCGAGGTGAGTGCCCCGCACCTCCACCTCAACATGATCGGCGTGAGCGCGAGCGCGCGTGGCCGTGGGCTGGGCCGGACGTTGCTCGAGGCGGTCCACGACCTGTCGGCGGCGGACGACCGATCCGAAGGGGTGACCCTGACGACGGAGGACCCCGCGAACGTCGCGCTCTACGAGTACTTCGGGTACGAGATCGTGGGGCGCCGTTACGTGGGTGGCGCCTTCACGACGTGGGGTTTCTATCGGCCGGACGGCTGACCTCGTGGTGGCCGGCCGTCTACCGCTCGACGAAGAGTACGGCATGTTAAGTTGTCCCCTTCCCCAATGGGTCGAGACGTGGACGAACCGATTCTCATCGTCGGGTACGGACGGTTCGGTCGGGCGGTCGGCGGGCTTCTGCATGAAGCGGGGAGGCGCGTGTGGGCGCTCGACACGGCGGCTTCCGTTCCGACCGACTTGCAGCCGCCCCCGGACCTGCTCGACAGTTCGGCGGTCATCCTTCTCAGCGTACCTGTCCTGGCCGTGAAGGACGCCCTCGAGGCCCTGTCTCCCTCACTCGGACCGCACCATCTCGTCGTGGACGTGTCGAGCGTCCGCGGTCCGGTCGAAGAAGCGTTGCGGCTCGTGCTTGGCGATCACGTGCCGTGGGTCGGCACCCATCCGCTGTTCGGACCCTCCTCGATCGCGATCGGCGAGCGGCCGCTCCGGGTCGTGATCTGTCCGAACGAGCTGCATCCGGAAGCGGCAGCCCGGGCAGCCTCGCTCTATGCTTCGATCGGCTGCGAGGTGATCGAGGAAGACGCGATCGCTCACGATCGGAGCATGGCCTACTCGCACGCCCTCGCGTTTTTCCTCGCGAAGGGAATGCTCGACATCGACGCTGCGGCCCGGACGCGATTCGTGCCCCCGTCCTTCCAGGCCATGCTCCAGACGATCGAGGCCGTACGTTCGGACGCGGGCCATCTGTTCTACGCAATCGAAGCGCTGAATCCCTTCTCTGGAGAGGCTCGAAGCGAGCTGCTCGCCGCCCTTTCACGGCTCGACGACGAGCTCGCCCAAGCCTCTCTGCAACCGATCTCGGGACCCGAAATGTTCGAGATCCCGGATCTGGGCGACGCCGCTCCGGAGCTCCGAGAGACACGTGATTTGATCGACGATGTGGATCGGGAGCTGGTCCGCCTGGTGGCTCGGCGCTCCGAGCTGGCGGCCCGGGCGGGCCGCGTGAAGGGCGAACGGGAGCTGCCCGTGCGCGACGCGGCCCGGGAGCGCGCCCTGCTTCAAGAGCGGCGGACGTGGGCGGAATCGGAGGGACTCGAGCCCGACGCGGTGGCCCGCCTCTTCGAGCAGCTGATGGCTCTGGCCAGGGGGGTTCAGGAGCGGGTCGAGTAGGCGCACGCACCGGACCCGCATTGCGCCACCGCCCCGAGGCGTGCAGCATTTTCGGTACGCCCGTTCATCCCCCCCAAGGAAGTCGTGATGCGTCGATACGGCGTCGCGATCGCAGCATTGCTGTTCCTGTCCTGCCAGGAGCACCCGCTCGCACCGGCGCTCGAGAACTGGCCGGCAGACGGTCCGGTGAAGTTCTACGTGAGCGCGTCGAGCAGCTTCGATGAGTGGACGCGCGCTCCGACGGCCGAGCAGCAGGAGTGGATGCGGGACCACTACTTCCGGATGCGCACGAGCAGCC
>JBDHDM010000339.1:0-4887 GCA_039591515.1 Gemmatimonadota bacterium
GGGGGCACGTGCACCAGCTGCACCTGAGCCGACTCGAAAACGTCCCGTTCCTCGCGACCGGGACGACGACATCCCGGAGAGGTCGCGGTGTGGAGTCCGGGTGGAACAGCCTCTGCGTCCATCGATTCCGTGGCGAACGGCTTCAGGTCACGCCGTACCGTCGGGCCCCCGAAGCGGCCGACTTCGAGCCGCTCGAATCCGTCGAGTTCCGGCTCACGGGCCGACGCCGCGATCGAACCGTGGGCGAAGCGGCCGAATCGACGAGGTGAAGAGGTCGGCATGACTCGCTATCGCCGTCGTCGCCTCAGTCGAGAAGACTCCATCGCTTCGGCAACCGTATCGCTCGTCGTCGGAGTCGGGGCGGCTGCGTTCACGTTCTACGTGACACGGTTGCTGCTTTCCCGTGAGCCCCTGTCGGAGAAGCGGCCGAAGGAGCTCCCGCCTGCGCCGGCCGGGCGGTTGTCTTCGGCGGACCTCGCAGGGGGGCCATGACTCGGGAGGCGCAGGCGCGCGGCGCGGTTCCGAAGCACCCCGGTTCGGGTCGAGGCGGTCTGCTCGGCCCGTTCGCCGTCGTGGTCGTGCTGTCCGCGCTCTCAACCGGAGCTGCGCCGGTCGCGGCTCAGCAGCAGGCGCCGGAGGTCAAGTCGGTGGAGTTCGTGGGCAACCAGGCCTTCCCTTCCGACTCCCTCGCACGCGCGATCGCCACGCGTGAGACCGCCTGCCGCTCCTGGGTCTTCTACTTCCCGATCCCGCTGTGTCCTCTCGGGGTCGGGTTCTCCTTGAGTCGCTCCCAGCTCCGAGTGCGGGACCTTCCCAGGGACCGCGCGCGTCTGGTGCTTTGGTATCGGCAGCGCGGATTCCGGAACGTCCAGGTGGACTCCGCCCTCGTGGAACGGACGGAGACGACGGCCAACGTGACGTTCCACATCGTAGAGGGCCCTCCCGTTCTGGCGGACTCGATCGTGTTCCGGGGAAGCGAGGAGCTCGACGTGGTAGGGCTCCTCGAGGAGTTGCCCATCCGCGAAGGTGATCGCCTGAGCACGATCGCGCTCGACGCGACGAGGGACACGATCACGCGACGGCTCGCCGACCAGGGCTATGCGTACGCAGAGGTGCTCCGCAACGCGCTTCGGCCGGCGAGTGACCCACTGCGGGCGATCGTGACCTTCGACATCTTGCCCGGTCCGCCGACGGTGTACGGAGACATCACGGTCGAGGGAACCAGCCACCTCGGGGTCGGCACCGTTCTGCGGACCGCCCAGCTGACCACCGGGGAGCCGTACAGTCGAAGCCAGATCGCCGAGGCTCGGTCCCGCCTGTACGGACTCGACATCGTCCGCAGCGCGAGCGTCGTTCCGGACACGGCAGGCTTCTCCCGCGATCCCCAGGTCGGGGTCGCCATCCGGGTGCAGGAGGGGGACCCGTATCGTGTGCGGGCGGGTGGTGGCTGGAGCAACGCGGAGTGCCTCACGGCCGAGGCCAGGTGGACGGCGCGGAACTTCCTCGGAGGCGGGCGACTGCTCCAGCTCCGGGGTCGCCTGGGCAATATCCTGGCGCCCGACTTCAGGGACGTCCTTTGCCGCCAGAGCGGCGAAGGCGAGTTCGCGGAGCTGACCGGACTCGTCTCGGTAGATTTCGTGCAGCCGTGGATCTTCTCCACGCGCAACGCCTTGAGCGTCTCGGTCTTCTACGAGAAGCAGTCCCTGCCCGACATCTTCGTGCGGCGGGCGGCGGGTGTGCAGGTCGGGCTCTCGCGGACCATCGCGCAGCAGACGCTGCTCACGGCCTTCTACCGCCCCGAGCTGTCACGACTCGATGCCGACGACGTCCTGTTCTGCACGGGCTTCCTCGTGTGCAGCCCTGAGGACATCGAAGAACTCGAGGGGGCGAACTGGCTCTCGCCCGTGGGGCTCAACCTCACCCAGGACCGCTCGGACGATCTTCTGAACCCGCGTCGAGGGCACCGCCTGCTGATTGACCTCGAGCATGCGGCACCGTACACGGGCTCCGACTTCCGCTATGACCGCGTGGTGGGCGAGGGGTCGAGCTACACCCCCGTCGGCGGCGCGGTTTTCGCGGTCAGGGCCCGGGGCGGTTGGGTGGGAGCCCGAGGCTTCGCCGGGATCGTCGGCACGAGCGGCGGGGACGAGGATGAGGCCCCGGACATCATCCATCCACAGAAACGATTCTATTCTGGCGGTGCCAACTCCGTGCGCGGCTTCGCGCAGAGTCGGCTGGGTCCGCGCGTGCTCTTCTCGGAGCCGGAGCGCCTCCTGTCCGGGACCGACACGGGTGGCGGGTGCTCGGAGGCGGAGCTGGCCGCGCTGGTATGTGTGCCCGCCACCGATGCGGCGCTGAACCCGCAGCCGACAGGCGGCACGCGGCTGATCGAGGCCAACGCCGAGATGCGCTTCCCGATCGCTTCATTGTTCGAGGGAGTGGTCTTCGTGGACGCGGGCCAGGCCTGGGGCGCGGAGCAGTCGATCACGCTTGCCAGCATGCAGTTCACACCCGGGGTCGGCGTTCGCGTCCCGAGCCCCGTCGGACCCATCCGGCTCGACGTGGCGTATCGTTTTCGCGGGGGTGAGAATCTCCCCGTGGTCACCGAGCAGATCCGGCCCTTCGCTCCGGGGGACGACCCTGACGATCGCCTGATCGTGGATGACGAGCGCATTCCTTGGGTCAGCACGGGAGATCTGGTCTTCCTCCACGATCCTTTTCTTTTCGGCGTGAACGATCAGGGACTGCAGTTCCACATCTCGATCGGGCAGGCTTTTTGATGCCCGGTCAGGGCTCGGATCCGCGACGCCCGTTCGTGCGCCCGCCTCCGACGGGCTCGCACGAGCGCGTGATCAGACGCTCCGAGTTCCACCGCCGTCTGCTACGGATCACCGCCCGGGTCAGGCGGTGGTTGCGTCGCTTCCGCAGGTCGATCGCGGTGGTACTCCTGCTCGTGGTAGCCGGCATCGTCGTCATCGTGCAGACCGGCCGGGGACAGTCCTTCGCGCTCGACGTCGCGCTGGTGCGGGTAAACCAGGCCCTTTCGGGCGAGCTCACCGTCGCGGGGGTGCGGAGCGGGACCCTGGTCAGCGGTGCGACGCTCACGGACGTTCGGCTCGTCACGTCGGACGGAAGGCCGTTCCTCACTGCCGATTCCGTGACCCTTCGGTACTCGATCCCGTGGGCAGTCATCGGTGGACCGCCGATCCGGTCCACGATCATTTGGGGCCTCGATCTGGAGATCTCGAAGTACACGGCCGACGAGCCCATCAATCTCTCTCGCCTCATCGCCTCCGGTGGCCCCCGTCCGGACAGCGCCAGGGCTCGCCGTCCGTTTTCGCTCGGGCGCGTGGGGATCCGCGACGCGACCGTCACGATCCTGACGCCTGCCGACGACCCGTCCGAGCCCGGGCTCGTGCACGGTCCCGCAGGTGAGCTTCTGCGCCGCCTCGTCTTCCGAAATCTGGAGCTGGACGTGGAGGATGGCGCGCTCTCGCCCGGCAACGCGATCGAGTTCGAGGGCCGCATGGCCTCCATGTCGGCCGAGATCGAAATCCTCGATGACCCCCTCGTCCTGCGCAGCGCCTACGGCAACGTGACGTACAGCGGTCTGGGAATCCGCGTGACCAACGGCGCATTCCGGCTGGAGAACACGCTGTTGCGTGGGGGCGTGACCGTGGGTCCGAGAAGGCGGGGCGCCCCTTGGTCGTTCCGCTCGGACTTCCGAACCGATGGGTGGGGTGATCTCGCCGACCTTCAGTGGGTCGACGCGCGAATTCCGGACGGACGGTTCCGAGGTGGGGCGGCGGTGACCGCCGAGGGTGGGATCGGGCTCGACCTCAGCGAGATGGAGGTGGATCTCGAGGCGAGCCACCTCGTGTTCGACGGGAGAGCGGAGTTCCGCGACGAGATGACGGTGTCGGAGCTGTCCGTGAGGGCCAATCCGGTGGTTCTGGATCGCCTCGAGCCGTGGCTGGAGCAGGAGCTCCCGCTCGATGGATGGCTGAGTGGCGACGCCCGATTCGACGGCACTGTCGATGACGTGCGGGCCACGGGAAGGGTCACGCTCGTTCCCACGGGCTTCGGCGGGAGCGTCACCACGGCCGAGTTCTCGGGGCGGATCCGCCGCGACGAGAACCCGGGTGCGGAGGACTTCCGGGCGACGCTGGCTCCGCTCAACTATCGGGTGCTGGAGGCGTTCTATCCGCAGTTTCCCTGGGCCGGTCAGGGAGACGGCGTCCTCGAGCTGGACGGCAGCCTGCGCGAAGGAATGTTCGTGGACGGGCAGTTCCTCCACCGGTCTGCGTCTCAAGAGGAGTCGCACATCGCGGTGCTCGGCACGATCGGCCGCGACTCCGCAACGGCACCCCTACGCACCGATCTGGAGGTGGATCTTCGCCCGCTCTTCGTGGGCGTGCTCCGTCCGATGGCCCCGGACCTGGAGCTCAGGGGGGCCGTCGCCGGTCGAGCTCACGTCCGGGGACCGGTCGGAGCCCTTTCCGTCCAGGCGGAGCTGGAGTCCGGCGCCGGACAGCTGACATTCGACGGGCTCGTCGATGCCACCGACCCTGCGACCGGGTACCGGATCGCGGCGGAGGCCACCGATTTCCCCGTCGATGATATCGTCGGCCGACTCCCGGATCGGACGGTCTGGTCGGGGATGGTCGACTTGACCGGCATCGGGGTGAGGGCCGACTCCATGACCGTGGCGGCGACTGTGGTCGCTGGTTCGTCGAGGGTGGGTCCGGTGCGCGTGGACAGCCTCGCTTCGAGGATCAGGATCGTGCGGGGGATGATCGTCGCGGATTCAGTGCGCGCGACCCTGGCTGGACTCGAGGTGTCAGGGCAGGGGCGGCTCGGGCTCGTTCCGGAACGCTCAGGCGACAC
>JBDHDM010000340.1:0-4841 GCA_039591515.1 Gemmatimonadota bacterium
CTGGAACGCTCGACGACCAGTTCGGACGCAATGTATACGCATCGGGTTTTGCGGGACGACGACTGGGCGGTGGAGCCTGGAGCGTGGGCATCGGTACCTCGGTGGCGCGTCTGGAAGCGATGGACGGTGTCGATCTCCTCTACGCCGGGGCGACGAGCATCGAACAGTCCGGAGATGTCCTGGACCTCCGCGCCTCGGTCGAGCGACAGGGAGACACCGACAGGATCGGGGCGGTAGTCGCCCTGAACCGCGTGTCGATGACGCACGACGTCACGTACGACGAGTGGATCTGGAACGACTCCCTTCAGGAGGGCTCGGTCGTTCGGCGGCTGGAGAAGAACCAGGACCACACACGCACCTTCGCCACGCAGCTCCTCTGGGATCGCCGGCTCGCGGCGCCCGGATGGCGAATCGGGGCGTCGGCGACGCTCAACTACAAGGACCACCCCAAGATCCCCAACTACTCCATCCAGAACATCCCACGAGATCCCGGCACGACGTGGGCATTCGAAGCCGGATTCGGCGTCTCGCGCAGCGACGAGCGGACGACGTTCGCACTCGACGTCGGAGTGCAGCCCACGTGGAGCGACACGTGGCAGAACGCGGACAGCACGGACGTGGAAGCCTCGGAAGGGCGTCTCGCGGAAGGGGACCGTTCCATCGAGAACGAGTTCTCCTTCCTCAACTTCATCCTGCGCACGGGGCTCTCCCACCGGGTCAGTGTGGTCGAGCTCCAGGCGGGACTCGACGTCCGCTCCTACGGCTACACGCTCGAGCAGTACGACTGGGTGGACGTCACACGCCGAGAGCAAGACGAGGCGTGGACCGAGTGGGCACCGACTTTTGGCGCGGCGCTCTTCCTCGACGCGCTCGACGTCCGCTATGCGTTGCGCCTGACCAATGGCACGGGCACGCCGGGCCTCGCACGACAGTTCCCCGGGCCCGGACTCGAGACGCTGGCGGGGCTTTCGAACGACTTCATCCTGGCGCCCGGCGCTCCACTCACGCTCGAGGCGGCGCGCGTCGTCACTCACCAGATCTCGGTCGTGATCCCGGTACGCTGACACTCGCGGGGAGGACGGCGGTCGGGCGGGTCGTGGCGCGCTACATTGTGACGTCTTCCCGATTCGGAGCATGTCATGAACCGTTCGTCCCTCCTCCTCGCGACGGCCGCCGCGGCCGTCCTGACCTCCCCTGCATTCGCTCAGGACAAGCGCCCACTCGAGGTCGCGGACTACCACCTGTGGCGGACGATCGAAGACGCGACCATCTCGGACGATGGTCGCTGGGCGGCATGGACGTACGCCAAGGTGCGGGGTGACGACACGCTCCACGTCCGCTCCCTCGACGATGACGTCCGGCACGAGCTGGCCCGGGCTGCCCGCGCGGTGTTCTCTACGGACGGGCGGTGGATCGCCTATTCGATCGAGCCGGGCTACCTGGAAGCAGAGGGACTCGAACGCGAGGGCGAGCGGGTACCTGCCGGCGTGGGGCTCCTCGATCTCGCCTCCGGCGAGTCCCTGACGTGGGACGACGCCCGGGACTTCGGCTTCTCGGAGACGTCCAGCCATTTCTACGTGAAGAAGCGCGGGCCCGAGGGCACACGGGAGCACGACGGCACCGACGTGATCCTGCGGAATCTGATCGAGGGATACGAGGAGCTGATTGGAAGCGTCGGCGACCTCGCGTTCAACGAGACGGGGACACATCTCGCGTTCACGGTCGACGCCGACGGCGCCGACGGAAATGGGCTGTACCTCGTGGATCTTCGTGCCGGCACCCGGCGCGGCCTCGACAACAGCCGAGAGCGATACGCCCGCCTCACCTGGTCCGAAAGCGGCGACGCGCTCGCCGTACTACGCGGCACGAAGCCGGAGGGCTTCGTCGAGCGAGCCAACGCGATCCTGGCCTTCGGGGCCGTCGGCGGAGCGGACGCACCCCCGCGCCTCGAGCTCCCGGCCGATGCCGAGGGACTGAAGGACGGCTGGGTCGTGAGCGAAAAGGGCGACGTGGTCTTCAACGACGAAGCCTCCATCCTGTTCGTCGCGACACGACCTCAGGAGGCCGAGCTCGAGGAATGGGGCGACGAGGGGCTTCCCCTTCCCGACGTCAATATCTGGCATTGGCGCGACGATCGGATCCAGTCCCAGCAGCAGCAGGAGCTGGAGCGCGACAAGGATCGCACGTACGTGGCTGCCCTCCACCTGGACGATGCCCACCTCGTCCCCCTCGCCGACGAGCGTTTGCGTACCGTCGAGATCGCACGCACCGGGCGGTGGGCCATCGGACGCGATGATCGCGACTACGTCTCGGACTGGAAGCCTCGCGTCGCCGACTACTACCGGATCGATACACGCACCGGCGAGCGGACACCCGTGCTGCAAGCGCACCTTCGGACGTTCGGACTGTCGCCCGACGGCCAGCATTACCTCTACTGGAAGGACGGGCACGTTTGGGACTACCGGATCGCCGACCACCGACACGTCAACCTGACCGAGCGCGCGGACGTCGACTTCACCAACGCCCAGTACGACCGCTTCGGCGAGAAACCGCCCTACGGGGTCGCGGGCTGGGCCGCCGACGGTGAGGGCGTGCTCCTCAACCATCGATACGACGTCTGGCTGCAGCCGTTCGACGCGAGCCCGGCCGAGAACCTCACGAATGGCCTCGGGTCGGACGGCGAGATCCGGTTCCGCTACGTCCGGACGGATCTCGATGAGCGTGAGATCGACCTCGACCAGCCGATCCTGCTCGAGGCATATGGGGAGTGGACGAAGAAGGAGGGCTTCTTCGAGCTGGACGGCCCAGAGGTGCGCGAGATCACCTGGGAAGACGCACGCTTCGGCTCCCCCATCAAGGCCGAAGCCGCCGAGCGGTACCTCTTCACGGTTCAGACGTGGCGCGACTTCCCCGACATCTGGACCAGCGACAGCGACTTCGCCGACCGCCGACGAGTCACGGTGGCGAATCCGCAGCAGGGTGAGTTCCTGTGGGGCACGCGGATCCTCTTCGACTACACGCTCGACGACGGGACGCCGCTCCAGGGGACGCTCGCCATCCCCGAGACGTACCGGGAAGGTGAGCGGCTCCCCATGGTCGTTCGGTTCTACGAGAAGTACTCCCAGGATCTGCACGCGTACCCGACCCCGATCTATCGGCACCAACCGAACTTCGCCGGGCTCGTGAGCAACGGGTACCTGCTGATGCAGCCCGACGTCCACTTCCGTATCGGGTCATCACATTCCGACATGCTCGAGGCGGTGGAGGCCGCGACCCGGAAGGTCATCGAGATGGGGTACGCGGACCCGGAAGCCGTCGGCCTCAGCGGTCACTCGTACAGCGGCGGCGGCAGCGCGTACATCGCCACGCGATCCGAGATGTTCGCCGCCATCGCGCACGGTGCGGCGCCGATCAACCTCGTCAGCGAATTCAACCAGCTCTTCGTGGGTAGCGGCCAGAACAACCACAACTACGACATCTACGGTCAAGGCAGGTACGCCACCGACCCGTACGAAGACTTCGATCTGTACTGGGATCAGTCTCCGATCTCGGGCGTCGAGAACATGAACACGCCCGTGCTCTACCTCCACGGAGAGTCGGACCCGACGGTGAACTGGGAGCAGGGGCTCGAGTGGTACAACGCCCTCCGCTTTCTGGAGAAGCCGGTCATCTGGCTCTCGTATCCGGACGAAGGGCACGGCCTGCGGAAGCTCCAGAATCGGATCGACTTCCAGTATCGGCTGCAGGACTTCTTCGACCACCATCTCAAGGGCGTGCCCGCGCCCGGCTGGATGACGGACGGGGTGCCGCAGCTCGACAAGCAGCGGCACCTCCGGGAGTACGCGCCTCGGATCTTCCGGCCGAGATTGGTCGGCTGAGTCCGACGGAGATGCCGGCCGAATCCTCGGCTCCTGCGGAGCTCCGTCGGGCGATTCGGCTCCCGCACGCCACCGCGATGGTCGCGGGGACGATCATCGGCGCATCCATCTTCGTACAGCCGTCTCAGGTCACGGGTCAGGTCCCATCCTTCACCGGGGCCGCGCTCGTATGGCTGCTCGCCGGCGGGCTGACGCTGATGGGGGCGCTGGTCACGGCGGAGCTCGCCTCGGCGTTTCCACAGACCGGTGGCGTCTACGTCTATCTGCGGGAGGCTTTCGGCCCGCTCTCGGGCTTCCTCTGGGGCTGGGCGATGTTCTGGACGATGCACACCGGGATCATCG
Source organism: Gemmatimonadota bacterium (assembly GCA_039591515.1). Taxonomy (GTDB): domain Bacteria; phylum Gemmatimonadota; class Gemmatimonadetes; order Longimicrobiales; family Gaopeijiaceae; genus UBA2589. Next base: position 4,221 of record JBDHDM010000340.1, read on the forward strand.
CGGCGATCGCGATGGTGATGGCGTCGTACGTCGGCTTCCTGGCGGAGATCGGGCCCCGCGGCGAGCGGATCGTTGCGATCGCCGCGGTCGCAGCCCTCTCGTGGATCAACTACCTCGGCGTCCGGCACGGGAGTGTGCTCCAGACGGCCATCACCGTCGTGAAGGTGGCGGTGATCGTGCTCATGGTCGCCATCGGGCTGGCGCTCGGATCTCCCGAAACCGTGGCTCGCGACGGCTCCGACCTCCTCGGAGGTGGTGGGCTCTCCGGGCTACTCAGTGGACTGGCGGCCGGTCTGTTCGCGTTCGGTGGCTGGCACATGGTCACGTACAACGCGGGCGAGACCGTCGAGCCCGCGAGGACGATCCCTCGATCCCTGGTGCTGGGCGTGCTCATCGTCACGGTCTGTTACGTGGCGCTCAACGGCGTGTACTTCTGGATCCTCCCGATCGAGCAGGTGATCGCCTCCGAGCGGATCGCGGCCGATGCCGCCGAAGCCGTGCTCGGGTTCGGGGCAGGGGTCGCGATGACGGGTCTGGTGGTCTTCTCTGCCCTCGGAGCCCTTGCGGGCATCGTCCTCGCCGGGCCCCGTGTCTACTTCGCCATGGCACAGGACGGGAACG
>JBDHDM010000341.1:0-4775 GCA_039591515.1 Gemmatimonadota bacterium
GTGGAGACGCAGGTCGTCTTCACCGGCCAACACACGACTCTCGTCGACAGCGTACTCGACGTGCTCGAGCTCGAGCCGGACTACGATCTGGGCATCATGCGCGAAGGACAGACGCTGTACGACGTCGTGCACGCTGCACTGGATGGACTCCGGGACGTCGTACGGGACGCCCGCCCCGACCTCATCCTGGTTCAGGGAGACACCACGACGGTGTTCGTCGCTTCACTCGTGGGGTTCTTCGAAGGGGTCGGCGTCGGGCACGTCGAAGCCGGACTGCGCAGCGGCAACAAGCGCGCCCCGTTCCCCGAGGAGGTGCTGCGCCGGCTCACGGACGTCATCGCCGACGTCCATTTCGCGCCGACGGCCAACGCCCGCGACCTCCTTCTCGGGGAGAATGTGCCGCCCGAGCACGTGTACGTGACGGGAAACACGGTCGTCGACGCGCTCCTCCAGGTCTCGGCTCGGGAGCACCCGATCGAGGACCCGACGCTGCGCACCGTGCTCGGAGCGCCGTCCCGGCGGCTCGTGCTCCTCACTGCGCACCGCCGCGAGTCCTTCGGGGCTCCGCTGCGAGCGGTCTTCGAGGCCGTCCGCTCGCTGGCCGACGAGCTCGACGACATCGATATCGTCTATCCGGTCCATCCGAATCCCGAGGTGCGCGGTCCCGCACTCGATCTCCTCGGGGGTCACGCGCGCATCCATCTGATGGATCCGCTGAGCTACGTGGACCTGGTGGCGGCCCTGCGTGCCGCGAGCCTCGTCCTGACCGAGTCCGGAGGCATTCAGGAGGAAGCGCCCACTTTCGGGGTCCCGGTGCTCGTGCTCCGTGCCGTCACGGAGCGGCCCGAAGGGCTGACCGCGGGCGTGGCCGAGGTCGTCGGCACCGATCCGGACCGGATCCTGGACCGAGCCCGAGCCGCGCTCGGTCCGCGGGACCGGTCCGCTCCTCCGAAGAACCCGTACGGTGACGGAGCCGCCGCGGCTCGCATCGCCGACATCCTCGTTGCGCGGCTCACCGGCCGGCCACGCAGGACCCTCGATTGGGACGGCTGATCAATCGTTGATCCCCCTGCACGCGGCGGGTAGACTTCTCGCGACCCGGGCCCATGCGAACCGGCAGCGCGATCGTGAAGATCCTCATGCACTGCGTGTACTATCCGCCGGAGGTCGGGGGCCTGGAGAGTCACGTGCACTTCCTCTGCCGTGCTCTGGTCGAGCGCGGTCACCGCGTGGACGTCGTGACGTCGAGATCGATCGGGGGCACGCCCAGGAGTGAGATCGTGGACGGCGTCCAGGTGTGGCGGACGTGGTTTCCGAGCAAATCGCCCGTCGGGTGGGCGCTCCACGCCCTGGGATCGTTCCCTCGCGCGTTTCGTGCCTCACAGGACGCGGACGTTCTCCACGCCCAGGCCTTCCAGTCGATTCCGCCGCTGCAGGCCGTGCGGAGCGTGCGCGGCTCTCCTCTCGTGGCCACGTGGCATACCTCTCACTTCCTGCGCCTGGCAGCCCGGCCCGGGTGGAGCAATCTGCTCGGGCGCATGGTCGCGAGCGCGGACGCGAACCTGGCTGCGAGCCGCGAGATCGCCGAGGTGGCCGAGTCCCTCGCCCCGGGCCACCGTGTGGAGCCTGTAACGAACGGGGTGGAGACCTCCGTCTTTCGGCGCGTCGAACCGTCGCTGACGCCTCCTGCCGGCGGGTGCGCTCGGATCGTCGTTCCACGCCGTCTGTTCCCGAAGAACGGGGTGGAGTACCTCGTGCGCGCGCTGCCGAGGATCCTCGAGCATCGGGCGGTCGAGATCGTGCTGGTCGGTGACGGTCCGGAGCGCCCGCGCCTGGAGGAGCTGGTCCGCGAGCTCGGCGTAAACGAGCACGTCCGTTTCCTTGGCGCTCAGCCTCATGAGGCCATGCCCGGGCTGCTCTCCTCCGCGGACCTGGCCGTCTTCCCGTCGCTCATGGAGGCCACGTCGGTGGCCGCTCTCGAGTGCATGGCGTGTGAGGTACCCGTCGCCGCGTCTCGGGTCGGTGGATTGCCCGAGATCGTGGACGAGAGCGTCGGCGGCCTCTTCGAGCCGGCCGACCCCGAGGACCTCGCCCGCTGTGTAACGGTACTTCTGGACCGAGAGGACCTCCGCTCCGTGGGCGCTCATGCGCGGCGGAGGGTCGTCGAACAGTGGAGCAACGCGCGCCTCGCGGATCGACACGTCGAGATCTACGAGGACGTCATCGCGAGACGAAGGGCAGCCTGACATGAACAGGAACCAAGGGATCCCGATGTGGGTCCCCCCGACGCTCTTCGGGGTGCTCACGATCTTCCTCTTCCGGGAGTTCGTGTTCAGCGACCGCATGCTCGTCGGCTCCGACACGCTGTCGCTCGGCTACGTTGCCAGGGCCTTCTATGCCGGGGCCCTCGATTCGCTCGGCCGGATGCCACGCTGGGCTCCACACATCCTCGGGGGGACACCCTTCCTCGAAGCGCTCAGCGGGGGCGATTCGCTGTATCCGCCCTCGCTCGTTCTGTTGCTCGTGCTGGAGCCATACCGCGCGCTCGGATGGAAGCTCGTCTTGCACGTCTTCCTCGCGGGGCTCTTCTTCTTCGGATGGGTCCGCGCAGTCGGAGGATCCCGGGGGGCGGCCCTTCTCGGGGGCACCGCGTACATGCTCGCTCCCTTCCTCATCGGCTTCGTCCACCCGGGCCACGACGGCAAGATCTTCGTCACGGCGCTCGCTCCGCTCCTCTTCTGGGCCACGGAGAGGCATTTTCGGCGCCCACAGCTGGGAACGGTCGCGGGCGTCGGCCTCGTCGTCGCGCTGGTGCTGTACACGACCCATTTCCAGATGGCCTATTTCCTCTTCGGAGGCGTGGGTCTGTATGCCATCTTCCGATCCGTCCAGGTCGCCCGGGGCGTGGACGAAGTCGTCTCGGTCGAGGCGTCGCCCCGGCTTCGAGCCAGTGGGTCGCGTTTCGGGCTCTTTCTGTGCGGTGCCGTGCTCGGTGCGGCCGGAGCCGCATACCAGTTCGCTCCGGCTGCGGACTACGTGATGGAACACTCGCGGAGGATCCAGACCACGCGGGTGGCCGCCGGCGAGTCCGGGCGTGCATGGTCCAACTCGTGGTCCATGCATCCGGAAGAGGCGATGTCGCTGATCGTGCCCGAATTCGCGGGGAATCAAGCAGACGGATCGCAGTGGAGCTCGGGCACGTATTGGGGACGGAACGCCCTCAAGGACAACCACGAGTACGCCGGTCTCGTCGTGCTTCTCCTGGCCGCGGTCTCGTTCCTCGGTGCTGCGAGGAGGCAGCTGCGCTGGTTCCTGTCCGGGCTCGGGTTGCTCGCGCTCGCTTTCGCCCTCGGAAGCCACACGCCCGTGTGGGGGATCTTCTACACGGTCGTTCCGGGCATTCGGCTCTTCCGAGCGCCGGGGATGGTCATCTACCTCTTCGGCTTCGCCGCGATCACGCTGGCTGCCTTGGGTGTGGACCGCATCCGACAGGCCGTGAGCGAGCAAGAGGCCGACACGCTCGCCCGCATTCAGAAGGTCCTGTGGGTCGGCACCGCCGTGGTGGGCGCGCTGGCCCTGCTCGTGACGAGCGGGGTCTTCACCTCGATGTGGACCACCGTCGTGTACCCGCAGATCGACGAGCGTCGGATGCAGATCCTAGCGGCGCACCTCCCCAACATCGCGCGGGGCGCCTCGATCGCGGTGTTGTTGGCGGCCTGCACGGCGGGCGTGGTATGGGCCGTGGCGCGCAAGAAGCTCCCCATGACCGTGGGCCTGTTCGGGCTGGTGGCGCTCGTCGCCCTGGACGAGGGACGGATCGGTGCGGATTTCATCCAGACGCTCGACTACTACCAGTGGTCCGAGGCCGACCCGAACATTCGTGCGCTCCTCGAGCGGGAGCGGGGCAGGGACGAGCCCTACCGTCTGCTATCCTTCGCCCGCGCGGGCCAGGACGTGCTTCCGGCCATGCACGGCATCGAGCTCGCGGCCGGCCACCACCCGAACGACCTTTCCCGGTACCGGGAGTTGATCGGCATGGTGGGCTCCGGGCTTCCACGGAACCTGCTCAACGCCAACGTGAGACGGATCCTCAACGTCGAGTACATCTTGTGGCCCGACCTCGAGCTCGGGGCGTCGCCCGAGGGCCCGGTCGTGTCCCGGACGCAGCTCGCCGACGGGCGGCCGTACCAGACGCTCCTGAGCGACGACGGACTCCCGCGGGCGAGGCTGGTGGCGGACGCGGTGGTGAAGACCGACCAGGAGGCCGTCGAGTACATCATGAGCGCGGCGCACGACCCGTCGAGAGAAGTGGTTCTCGCAGAGGAGCCCCCGATCGAGCTGGGGGGTGGCGAGGTCGTCGGTGAGGTGAGGTGGGTCGAGCGGGGCCCGGACCGTCTGGAGCTCGGCGTGCTGTCCGATCGTCCGGCGCTTCTCGTGATCGCAGACAACTGGTTCCCGGCTTGGCAGGCACGCGTCGACGGAGCCGATACGGAAGTGCTACGTGCCTACCACACGCTGAGGGCCATCCCCGTGCCGGCCGGGTCGACGACAGTCGAGGTGTGGTACGCCTCGCCACTGCTCCAGCGGTCGCGGCTCCTCAGCATGGTCGTCCTCGCCGCGTTGATCGGAGCCTGGGGGTTCGGTGCGTGGAGGGGCAGGGGGGAGTCGATGAGAGTCGAGGAGCAGCTCTGAAGACGCTCGCGACCCGCCTGGCTCAGCTCGCTGCAACCGTCGTCGTGACGTGGTTCGTCGCCGACCGCGCCGGACTGACCCTC
>JBDHDM010000342.1:0-4746 GCA_039591515.1 Gemmatimonadota bacterium
GCCCACCCGAGGACCAAAGGGGACCTTCGGCGGCCACCAGTACCGTGTTCCCGTCCTCGGGGTGCACGAGGACCTTGCCGATGTGCTCCGAGGACTCGAGTCCGGCGTTTTCCCACGAGCGCCCGCCGTCTCGGCTCCGATACACGCCCGTGCCCCACGCGACGTGGCGTCCGCTGACGTTTTCGCCCGTGCCTACCCAGATCACGTCCGGGCTACTCGGATCGATCGCGATGGATCCGATCGAATAGCTTGGCTGGTCGTCGAAGACGGGCGTCCAGGTCGTTCCGGCGTTCGTTGTCTTCCACACGCCGCCGGAGCCGACCGCCACGTACCACGTCGAGCGATCCGTCGGGTGGACGGCGATGTCAGCGATCCGCCCGCCCGCGACGGCCGGTCCTACTTCACGCAGCGGCAGGGCGCCGATCGCGTCCTCGACGGAGGTCTGCCCGGCAGCGGTTGCGGGAGCGGCCGCGACGACCAGGAGTGGGACGAGCAAGAGAGATGACGGGAAGGCGCGCGCGCGTGTCGCCTCGAGGATCCGTGTGCACATGGGACGCCTGTGATGCATGTGTGGACGAGTCTGCGCCGCACCATGCCGGGTGCCGAGAAGCCGGGCAAGTGGAGGACCCGACCGAATCGAGATCCGGCGGTTCCCGCGGGCGCGGCTCTAGGCGGTGGCCCCGAAGTTCTGCGCGGCGAGCGCCAGATCGAGCGCCACCTGGATTTGCCCGAGCCCACGCCCCTCCCGGTGATAGATCTCGTGCGTTCGGCTCAACACGTCGAGGTCGAACAGCCCGCACGTCCGGGTGTTCTCGGCCAGCAGGGTGTCCGAAACGAACTCCTTCATGTCGAATCGAAGCCAGTCGTGGACGGGCCGGAAGTCTTCCATGCCGGCGATGCCCAGCTTCTGCGTCACGCGTGCCGCCATGCCCTCGGGGTGACGGCTCGACACGTAGGCGTCGATGAGGGAGAGCCCGCCTCGCCACACGCCGGGGAGCGACACGCCACCCTTGCTCCGCCATCCCCAGTTGATGGGATAGGTCGCGACCAGGCCACCCACTTCGTTGATGTACCGGCGCTGGAACGACTCATCGAGCGGCTCCCCGAGGAATCGATGCTTCAGATTCCACAGGAGGGAGTCGACACGAGCGTCCGTGGAGCGGTCGGGAAGGCGCCACATGTTCTCGATGAGCGGCCGGTACGCGTAGCCGCTCTGCTGGACCGAATAGCTGTTGCCGACCTGATAGGCCGCCAGGTTGCCGAAGGTCGACTCCTGCTGGATCAGGAACGCCGTCTCGAGAAGCCCGTCGTCCTGCAGCGCCTGGCGGTACCACGATGTCGGATCACCATCCGAATCGAGCCCGAGCGAAGGGTCGATAAGCCCAACGCCCGCCCCCCGTGGGGTCAGGCCTTCGGTGCCCAGGCGCCCGGTCTGATTCCCCAGGTAGCCGCTGAGGGCGTTGAAGGGCGGCGGGTCCCCGAATGTCCCGTAGCAATGGACCTGGGCCGCGTGGGACAGGGAGTTGATGCCCCCGGAGAGGAGCGACGCCTTCGCGGACAGCTCCGGCAGATTCCGGCGGAACGTCTCGCCGAGTACGATCGTCTGGTGCTCGATTCCGTACGCGGCGCACAAGCGGGCCGCCGTGCGCGCGTCGAGACAGGCGTTCTCCCCGCTCACGGTCAGCGCCCGCACGCTCGCCCCCCTGCGGAGCAGCCCGGCGAGGGTCGCGCGGCTGTCGAGGCCGCTCGAGAGGGAGAATTGGCAGCTCCTGATGATCAGGCGTGACATGGCCTCGCCGAAGGTGTCGGCCTGGAGGGCCGTGTACTCATCCCAGCTCGACATCGGGTCCCGGGCCGGCGGGCTCCACACCACCCGAGTCGACAGCGCACCCGAGCCCGCGATCTCGAGCCGGCTTCCTCCGGCGACCATACGGAGTCCCCTGAAGAGTGTTCGGTATTCCACCGGGTGACCGACCTGGGCGAGGTCAGAGACCCCGTCCGGATCGAAGCGGAGGGCGAGCCCCTCCACGTGCCGCAGAAGGAAGGGGTCGGACGTGACCACGGTCGACTCGGGGGTCTCCATCACGTAGAGCGCGGGGAGCCCCGGCAGGGCCACGACCGCCTCGAGTCGCCCGCGCTCGAGGTCGATTTCCAGCGTGGTGGCGTTCCCCATCACGCCGTCCTGCCGACGCCACTCGAGCTCGAAGTCGTCCCCGAGCACGAGCAGCCGCGGCACTCCGCTCGTCGTGATGTCGTGCCCCTCACTCGACTGATCACGTGCGAGGAAGGCGACGGTGCTACGTCCGTCGGAGCTCCGGTGGAACCGAAAGCCGCGGGGGAGGTCGACGACGGGCGGAGCTCCGGAGCCGCCCGCGCCTTTCGCGAAGAGGACCAGCACCGAAGCGACGCAGGCGTGGTGGTGACGATGCTCAGTACTGTGCTGTGTCATCTCCGCCCGGCTTCTCGGAACGGGCTTGGGGGGGCGGGTCGCCCCGGGGACGATCCCTTCGTTTCCAAGGTAAGGACCTGCGGTCGGCGTCGAGTAGTCGCACGGGCGGAGGTCTTCAGCGTGGGCCTGCCGCTGCTCCCCAGCTCCACCGTGGATCGGCGACGCCCGTCATGCGACCGTCCTCGTCGATCGTGATGATGTTCAAGCGGGCGAAGTAGGTGCCCGTCGGTCGGGTGCGTACCACGTAGCCGGCGCGCTCGGCGGCGCCCGCGCCCGCAGGATCCACCGCGTCCGACAACTGCTCGAAAGTCCAACCCGACGACGGGTGGAAGCGGCCGGCGGCGATCGCCTCCTCTGCCGGCGCCTGGTCCACTTCGATGCGCACGAGCATCTGCACGAGCGCCGAGATGATTCGACGGGCACCGGCCCCACCCAGGACGTAGGCGACACGGCCGTCCCGCTCGCCGATGAGCGGCGACTGCGACGACCAGGGCCGAGCGCCCGGCTCCAGCGGTCCGAGATACCCTCCCAGCGTGGTCGCGTAGAGGAACCCGAGCCCCGGTGTGGCCACGCGAGCGCCGCCCGTGGGCCCGAGGGATTGGGTCATGGCCACGGCCATTCCGTTGCGGTCGACCACCGAGACGTGCGTCGTGTTCGGCGACTCGGGGCGCGCGTCGGGCCCCTCGGCATCCGACGCACCTGCGGACGGACCGCCTGCCAGCTCGGTTGCGCGCTGGAGGGCCCGCTCTGCGGAGACGATCCACGTGGCGTCGTCCTCCGGCGTGCGGTCGTCGTTCCAGGCGGTCTCGCGGTCCTCGAACGCCATGAGCAGGGCCCGTCCGATCGTCAGGGCCCGAGCCTCCGGGTCGAGCGAGTCGAGCGGGAGATGATCGAGAATCTGGAGCGCCTCGATCGAGGTGGCCCCGGACGCCGGGATGTATGTGCCGATGAGGCGAAGGGCGCCGAACCGGCCCCGCACCACGATTGCGGGTTCGGCGGCGTAGCCGGCCAAATCCGCCGCGGACAGGTACCCCTCGTTCCGGGCCAGATCGGACGAGATGCGCTCCGCGATCCACCCACGGTAGAACACCGACGGTCCTTCCTCGGCGATCGCTCGCAGTACGCGGGCGAGGTCGGGTTGTCGGAGGGTATCGCCGGGCGCGTACGCGTTCCCGTCGGGTGCGAGGAGGATGGTGCGCGCGGCGTCGTGGAGCACCAGTCGGTCTCTGATGCCGGCCAATCGTCGCGCCTCTCCCTCGCTCAACGAGAACCCCTCCTCCGCCAGGCGGATGGCCGGAGCCATCACCTGGGGAAGTGGAAGGGAGCCTGCCTCGTCGAGGACGCGGGCAAGGCCGGCCACCGTCCCGGGGATCGCGATCACGGCATACCCGTCCTCGGCCTGCGGAGCAGTGCCTGGATCGTACGAAGCCGGCACGGCGGTCGTCGCGTCGACCCCGAATGCGGAGCCGTCCGGCCTGCGCACGAGTGCCTGGGTCCGGCCACCCAGGCCCGATTGGGTGGGCTCCGTCACCGCGAGGGCGAAGGCCGTGGCCACGGCCGCATCGACGGCGTTGCCGCCGGCCCCGAGGATCTCGGCCCCAGCCCGCGTCGCCGGCTCCGATCCCGAGACGACCATGCCCTCATACGAACGGGCCACACGGCTGATCTCGGACCCGACGGTCGCGAACCGCTCGGGTTGCCCGCATGCGGAAAGGGACGTCCACAGGATCGCGAGGGTGAAGGTCCTGCCACCCGGCAGGGACCTCGAGCGGGTCGTCCTCATCGCAAGCCAGGCGGTTCGACCCGCCGCCGCGTCGCCTGCTCGAAAGCGTACGCGATCTCGATGAGCCGCGGCTCACTGCATGCGGCTCCGCTGAAGCCGACCCCGAACGGGGCGGGACCGGGCTCGAACCCCTCCGGGAAGGGAGGCCCACCGTCGTTCGCAACGAAGCCGAACGGCACCACGATGATCGGGGTCCCCGCTCGCGCGGCGAGGCCGGCGCCGCGGCTCCCCGGCGTCAGGATGGCGTCGAGGCCGTGCTCGGCCAGCACGGCTTCGATGCCACGCGTTCGGCCGAGCTCGGTGTCCTTCGCCATGTCCGCCTCGTTGCGGGCCCGGTCCGCCTCCAGATCCATCTCGTCCGAGATGTCGAATCGGGATTGCTCGTACTTCATCGAGCCGGCATCCCGGTGGGCCAGATTCCACTCCCGCAGCTCGGTGAGGGTGGTGACGGGCGCCGAGGGGCCGAGCGATTCCAACCACGCGTTGAAGTCGCGTTTCATTCCGTACTTGAAGT
>JBDHDM010000343.1:0-4746 GCA_039591515.1 Gemmatimonadota bacterium
GCGGCGCCCTGCCTCGCCGCCTCCTCGAATTTGTAGGTCCAGCGGCCGTAGTACGTCATCGTGTTGCCCGAGAAGACGTTCGGGTCTTGGGTCGCGAACCCGGGGTCGTTGACGAGAATCACGACGGTCCTTCCGGCCACGTCGACTCCCTCGTAGTCGTTCCAGCCGATCTCGGGGGCCACCATCCCGTACCCGACGAAGACCATCTCACTGTCCGTGACCCCCGATTCCTCGACCACCCGTGTGGTCCACGTGACGAAATCGTCCGCGTACGAGAAGCTCAGGGCGCCCGCGGCGTCTTCCACCAGGAAGGGTGCCGCGCCCGGGTCTGCCGTGATGTCGACCAACGGCACGTTCTGAAACCAGCTCCCGCCGTTGCCCGGCTGGAGGCCGGCTGCCTCGAGCTGCTGCGCGAGGTACGCGACGGTCAGCTCCTCTCCGGGCGAAGAAGGGGCCCGCCCGCCGAACTCGTCGGACGAAAGGACCGCGAGGTGCTCGGCGATTTCGGCCTCGGTGATGGACTCCGGGCCGCCTCCGGGAGCTCCGGCTCCGGCGTCACCCTCCGGACCGCAACCGACCAGGGTCGCCAGGGTGATGGACAGGATGGTACGTCGCATCGTGTTGCTCCGCTCTGCGTCTTGGAGGCTCGCCTCCGAGTGAACCTGGATGATAATCGGGTGCCATTCCCGAAGCACGCGCGCCGGTCTTGAGCCACGGTGCCGTAGAGGCGGACGTCGGCTGGTGTGGGCGGAGCGCGGCAGAATGACGGAGCGTCACGGATTTGCCGTGGGGCGTTCCGGTGCGCACTGTAAGCGCGATCATCACCCGCAAGGAGGACCATTCATGATTAGGCGACTGTCCACCCTTCTCGCCCTGTGCAGCATCCTGTCGTCCCCCCTCCTCGCACAGGAGACCCCCAATCGGATCTACACGGCGCTGTACAACATCCGGTACAGCGACATTCCCCAGTGGACCGAGGACTACCACGAGCACTCGGTGCCGGTCCTGGAGGCGATGGTATCGGAGGGAATCCTGAACAACTTCAACGTCCGCATGCACCACACGGGCGGCGAATACACGATCCGGCAGGGCTTCATCGCGGGGCCTGACACGAACTACGAGACCGTGTGGAGCACGTACCTCTCCAGGCTGGCCGAGGCGGATCCGGTGGCCTTTGAGCGGGGCAACCGGATGATCCTCGCCCACGCCGACGAGATCTGGAACCTGGATGTCCTCAACATCCCCGACGGGGCCGACACGAGATACATGTACTCGGCGATGTTCCGCGTGAACTTCGCGGACCTGGAGGCCTGGAATCAGGCGTGGGCGGACGACGTGTTCCCCGGTCTCGACCAGGCCATGACCGACGGCCTCCTCCAGGGATACGTCGTTCAAGGCCACAACACGGGAGGCCAATACAACTGGAAGATCGTCTACCTGTATGACGATTGGGACAGCCTCGACGACATCGAGGCACGCATCTTCAGCTCCGTCCCGCTCGACCGTCCGATCTGGTCGATGTTCACCGCGCACCGCGACGAGGTCTGGCAGACCCTGCCTCCGCCCAGCTGATCCACGGTTGAGGCGCCGGGCAGTCGGTTACCTCCGCCTGCCCGGCGTCCACGGCGCGCCGGCGGCCACCAGGGCCTCCTCGACCGCGGCCAACTCGCCGTCGAGCAGCACGCTCAGGTCACCTTCCAGCACCACCAGGTCCCGCTCCGCGATCTCGATGTTCATGAGCTGCGTCTCGGTCGGCTCCATGCGTGTCGACCAATGGCCGTTTCTCACGTTGCCGACCCGGTTCGAGATCGTGGGGACGGTCGACTCGTTGAGAGAGCCGCGGATCGGGTCGCCCTGGAGTCGGAGCGAGAGCGCGCCGAGCTCATTGTCGATCGCATCCATACGGCCTCGGAGCGCCGGGTCGGCCGAGGGGGTGCGCATGAGCGCCGCCCGCATGTAGCGCACCTGCTCGCGCACACGCCCGATCTCGCCCGAAGCTGCTCCGACTCGGCGTGACAGCTCGCTGGTGCGGTGCTGAAAATCGGCCACCGCGATGAAGTCGGTGCCCGGCGGAGCCGTCGGGACGGCCTTCACTTCGAAGGATTGCGGGGCGCCGATCTGGCTCACGGCATCCGAGGTCACCAGAAGCAGCTGGACCGCGTACGAGCCCGGGGCGACGAGCGGCCCGACGGGGTCGGTGGCCCATGGTGGGCGGAACGCCGGTACGCGCAGGTCGATCGGGTTCGGGGCCGGACGACGCAGATCCCAGGTCACCCGGTGCATTCCCGCACGGGCGGGACCCCCCACCCGGCGCACCGTGGTGCCCGAGCCGTCGGAGACTTGGAGCAGCACGGTCGCCCCGTGCTCCGCTGCCTCGGCGCGTAGCGCGTCGTAGCCCGGGAACGGAACGCTCTCGCCGCCCGCGCGGAGCTCACCCTCGGCGGCAGCGCGCATCTCGCTCGCCTCTTCGGGAACGCTCGGGAGGAAGTAGGTGAAGGTCGCCCCGAAGTCGGGGTTCGGCGCTGCGTATGCCGTGCTGCCCAGCGTGGGTCGCCCCGCCGCCTGGTTCGGCACACTGGGCACGTACCACCAAGCGTCGCGGACGGGCATGATCCCGCCCTCGCCGGCCAACGCGTCGCTCGCCATCTCGCGTAGGGGCGTGTAGTCGTCCAGCACGTAGAAGCCGCGGCCGAAGGTGGCGCCCACGATGTCGTTGTCGCGGCGGTGCAGCTTGAGGTCGCGGAAGGCGATCGTGGGGGCCCCTGCCGATAGCGCGTGCCAATTCCCGCCTCCGTTCAGCGACACGTAGATCGCGAACTCGCCCGCGAGGAAGAGGAGGTCGGGCTCCACGTGGTCCTGCTGAATCGCCCAGGCGATCACCCCCGCCGGGAGGTCCCCACGAATCGACGTCCAGCTCCGACCGTTGTCCGTGCTCCGGAAGAGGTAGGGCGTGTAGTCACCCACCTTGTGCGCGTCGGCGAGCGCGAAGAGCGCGCCGGACGTGTGGACGTCCGCCTCGACCTTGTTGATGAAGGAGCGCTCGGGCACGCCCGGCAGATCGGCGGCCCTGGTCCAGGTGGCCCCTCCGTCCTCGGAGACGTGGATCAGGCCGTCGTCCGATCCGGTGTAGAGGAGCCCCTCCGTCACGGGCGACTCGGAGACCGTCGTGAGCGTCGCGTACTTGGACATCGCACCGTTGTCGTGCATCGCGTCGAGCGACCACACGCGCCCGAAGTACGGCAGCTCGTAGCGGTTGGTGTTGGTCGTGAGGTCGCCGCTCACCGCCGTCCACGAGTCGCCGCGGTCGTCGCTTCGCCACAGGCGCTGCGACCCGAAGTAGAGACGATTCGAGTCGTGGGGACTGATCATGATCGGTGAGTCCCAGTTCCATCGCTCGGGTGGATCGCCCGGCGCCGGCTGCGGTTGGATCTGAATCGACTCCTCACTCCGCCGATCGGTCCGGTACAGGTTCCCCTGCTGGGTCATGAGGTAGAGGATGTCGGGGTCGGTCGGGTCGACCTGCACCCCGTAGCCGTCGGCACCCATGGGGAAGTACCAGTCCGAGTTGCGGACACCCTCGACGTTCGTGGTCCGGGCCGGCCCCCAGAGCGTGCCGAGGTCCTGCGCGCCGCCGAGGATCTCGTAGAAGGGCTCGTTGTTCGACATCGCGACCTTGTAGAACTGTGAGATCGGCATGTTCGGGAAGTGCCGCCACGTATCGCCCCGGTCGAAGGTCTCGTAGAGGCCGGCGTCCGTGCCGGCGAGCATGTGCTCCGTGTCGTCGGGGTCGATCCACAGCGCATGGTTGTCAGAGTGCTTTTCGCGTCCGGTCCCGAGGTTGGAGAAGCTCGCCCCACCGTCTCGCGTGATCTGGAAGAAGACGTCCATCTGGATCACGAGACCCGGCTCGGTCGGTGACGCTTCGATCTCCTGGTAGTAGTGAGGCCCGGTGCCGCCCGAGATGTAGCTGTTCCGCTTCTCCCAGCTCTCCCCGCGGTCGGTCGAGCGGTAGAAGCCGCGCTCCTCGTCGTTCGCCTCGATGGTCGCGTACAAGAGGTTCGGATCGGCGGGTGTGACGGCCAGGCCGATCTTGCCCATGTCGCCGCGGGGCAGGCCGGTCGTCATCTCGCGCCACGTCTCGCCACCGTCCGTCGACTTGTGGATCCCGGAGTGCTCGCCTCCAGCCATCAGCCCCCAGATGTGGCGTCGCCGCTGATAGGCCGCGGCGTAGACCACGTCCGGATTCGAGGGGTCGAACTCGATGTCCGTCACGCCCGTGTCCTCGTTGATCTCGAGGACCTGCGTCCAGCTCGTGCCCCCGTCTCGCGTCATGAAGACGCCGCGTTGCCCACCCGAGGACCAAAGGGGACCTTCGGCGGCCACCAGTACCGTGTTCCCGTCCTCGGGGTGCACGAGGACCTTGCCGATGTGCTCCGAGGACTCGAGTCCGACATTTTCCCACGAGCGCCCGCCGTCTCGGCTCCGATACACGCCCGTGCCCCAAGCGACGTGGCGTCCGCTGACGTTTTCGCCCGTGCCTACCCAGATCACGTCCGGGCTGCTCGGATCGATCGCGATGGACCCGATCGAATAGCTCGGTTGGTCGTCGAAGACGGGCGTCCAGGTCGTTCCGGCGTTCGTCGTCTTCCACACGCCGCCGGAGCCGACCGCCACGTACCACGTCGAGCGATCCGTCGGGTGGACGGCGATGTCAGCGATCCGCCCGCCCGCGACGGCCGGTCCTAC
>JBDHDM010000344.1:0-4712 GCA_039591515.1 Gemmatimonadota bacterium
CCCGTAGGCGATCTCGGCGACGGTGGCCTCCGTCTCGTCGAGCCAGAGCGCGGCCTGCTCGAGCCGCATGCGCCAGATGAGGTCCATGGGTGACTCGCCGAGCAGCGCCTCGGCACGTCGGTAGAGGGTGGCTCGGCTCAAGGCCATCGCCTTGGCCAGCGCGTCGACCCCGAAGTCCTCATCGGAGAGGGCGTCCACGACGATTCGCTCGAGCCGGGCGCGCAGGCGCTCGGCGTCACCCTCGTCCGGTGATGCGGGCTTCACCGCGAGCACGGGAAGTGAGAGGTTGCGCCTGGCGTAACGCTCGCGCAGCCTGCGCCGCGAGTCCACCATGTTTCGGACCCGGAGCAGCAGCTCCTCGATGTCGAACGGCTTGACGAGATAGTCGTCGGCGCCGCCCTCCAGACTGGAGAGCCGATACTCCCTCGAGCCCCTCGCCGTGACCAGCACCACGGGTACGAAGCTGAGCTCCGGGTCCATCTTCACGGCTTTGCACAGGTCGTCGCCGTCCATGCCCGGCATCATGATGTCGCTGACGATCACGTCGGGGACCAGCCGCCTGGCTTCCTCTAGCGCGGTCCGACCGTCGGCGACCGCCACGACTCGGAAGCTGCTCGCCAGATGTGCGCTCATCCACGATCGGAGCTCGGCATGGTCCTCGGCCAGGAGGAGGACCGGCTCGTCGCGATTCAGGTCGATCTCGACATCACCCGCGTCGGGGCCGTGGGGGCGGGGGGGCTCGGACCACGGCGTCGGGTGGGGTGCACGGGGTACTTCATGGAAGCCATCCAGCTCCGCTGCGCTCAAGGACATCGTCGGAAGCTCCACTGTGAACCGCGTGCCCTTGCCCACCTCGCTGGCAACGTCGATCCGACCGCCCAGGAGCTCCACGAGGTCCTTCGTCAGCGACAGACCGAGTCCGGCTCCCGGGGCGGCCCCGGGGGCGGCCCGGTGGAAACGCTCGAAGATCCGGGGGAGATCGTCGGGTGGTATGCCGGGACCGTCGTCCTCCACCGACACCACCAGGCAGTCGCCGTCGTCCAGCCGCCTGATCTCGGCACCCAACGTCACCGTGGCGCCAAGCGGTGTGTACTTGAAGGCGTTGTCCAACAGGTTCGAGAACACGGTATCCGCCTGATCGGTGTCGACGGTCACGGGCGCGACCTCGTCCGGGAGTTCGAGAGCCAGCGTCGTCGACCGCGCCAGGGCCAGGGGCTCGAACGACTCTGCGAGCCGCGCGAGGAGCGCCACTCCGTCCACGGTCCGCAAACGCAGCTTGACCCGCCCCGACTCGCTCCGCGCCATGTCCAGGAGTTGGTCCACGAGGCGGTTGAGTCGCCAACCGCTCTGAAGGGCAGCCGACAGCGCATTGCGGTCCAGGTCGCGCATGTCGTCCTGAGCGGCGTCCAGCAGGTCCTGCAAGGGACCCAGGATCAACGTCAGGGGCGTCCGGAGCTCGTGGCTCAGGTTGGCGAAGAAGCGTGAACGCGCTCGGTTCAGCTCGCCGATGCGTTCGGCCTGCTCCCGGGTCCGCCGCTGCTCCTCCGTCAGGTCGCGGGTCCGCTCTTCGACCAAGCGCGTCAGCCGCAGTCGCTGATGCTCCAGCCCCCGGACCCGAGCCCGCCAGGCCACCGCCACCAACGCACCGAGCGCGAGCAGGCCGGTGAGGGGCATCCACAAGGTCTCCCGGAAATAGGGGGTCACCGTGAAAGCGACCTCTGCGTTCTCCTCGCTGGACGCGCCGTACGGGCTGCGTGCTCTCAGGTGGAGCACGTAGTCGCCTGGGCTCAGGCTGGAGTAAGAGAGCTCGGTCGTCGAGCCGACGTCGCGCCAGCCGGCGTCTGCACCTTCCAGCCACACCTCGTAGGTGACGCGCGCCGGGTCCCTGAGGTAGATCGCGCCGTATCGAACGTCGAGACGCCGCCGATGAGTCGCCAGTGTCTCCCCAGAGCCGGGGAGGAAGGGCTCTCCCCCCAAGGAGACGGCGTCGATGGACAGTCGGGGTGGAACGGCGTCCATCCGGAGGGCCTCGGCAGGGTCGACGACCGCCGCGCCATCGAAGGTGGGAAGCCAGAGCCGCCCATTCGCGTCACGGTGGCCCGCGTATCCACTTGTCTCCGCGTTCGAAAGGCCCGACTCGCGGCCGTACCCGACGCCACGAACACGATCGATGCTCCCCTCCAGGAACGCGTTGGCCTCGTCGAGCCCAATCCGGTGCACGCTGCGGTTGCCCGCCATCCAAAGGTTGCCGGCGTCGTCCGGGAGGATCTCCGACACCACGTCCTCGTAGAGCCCGTCCTCGGCCCGGACCACGCCGAACTCGCCATCCCGGAACCGCACCAGGCCGTCCTGATACGTACCGATCCAGACGTCTCCAGTCGCCGGGTCTACGTAAACCGCTCGCCCGATCCGCACCGGGTAGCCGTCCTCCGACCGGTAATCGCGCCGACCCTGCGGACCGATATGCGCGACGCCATCCCCCCCCGCGACCCAGAAGTCGTCCGGTCCGACCCACGCGATGTCGCGGACCGGCTCGTCGGCTGAGAAGATCGTGTCGACGCGCTGTCCACCGTAGGGCTGGTAGCGCGCCAGGTAAGGATTGATGAGCCAGAGGACTCCAGGCTCGTACGGATCCTCGAGAACCTTCAAGGGCCGTGGAGGCATCGGGAGGCGGATCGCGGCGCCCTGTGCCGTGGTCCCGACCACACCGTTGGAGGTGCCGCCGCGGTATTCACTGAACCAGCGCGTGCCACGACTGTCTACGAGGGCGGCGACCGTGCCCGATGCGGGGGGCCGAACCTGCTCGATGCGGGTGCCGTCGAGCATCGTGGCGGCCCCCGCCAGGTCGGCAGCCACCACCGTACCGTCGGTCCAGGGGCCGATGGACAGCACCTGACGGCCCGGGCTGTCGCGTTGGGTCGGGAAGGTGCGGAACGGCTGCTCCTGCACGCGAAACAGCCCGTGCTGGTCGGTACCGGCCCAGAAGCTCCCGCCGGGTGCTTCGATGACCTGATGGACGTATATGTCGGGCTCGCCGAAGTCGATGGCGTGCGACCCTCCTCCCTCAGGCAGGTAGACCTCGAGCCCTCCGGGGACCGTCACCCAGAGGCGTCCGAAGCTGTCGACCTTGCGGGGGATGCGGTCCTTCGCCGGCAGGGAGTAGAGCGTCGGACCACCCGGCTCCCCGACGGCGAGTCGGTCGGCTTCACCGGTCGCGATCAGGACGCGACCGTGGGACGGGTCCTCGACCAGCGTGCCTACGGCCGCCGGGAGGCGCGGTCCGTCCGATACGAGGCGCCACGCGACGGGTCCCGGTCCCATTCTCCACACTTCCCCGTCGGCATTCACAGCGAGGTTCACGCCCTGAGGCAGCAGGAGTCCGGGAAGCGAGATGTCGAGCACCAGCCGAAATCCATCCGGATCGCGCCGCCACACATGGGTGGTCGAGGTGACCCAGAGGTCGCCCTGTCCGCCCTGGACCACCGAGTTGGCGACGCCGACCGAGTCACCCGGAAGAAACCGCCCGTCGGCGTACGGAACGACGCGCTCCGTGGCCCCCATCAGCCAAATCGTATCGCCCACGCCCGCCTCCAGGCCCCGGATATAGCCGAGGCCGGCGCGCGAAGCGTCCGTGCCGACTTCCCGGAACTCCACCCCATCGAAGCGGACGAGCACACCTCCGGCCGCCATCCAGAGGAAGCCGTCGGACGTCCGGACGACGTCCGGGATGAAGTGGCTGGGCAGCCCGTCGTCCGTAGTCCAGCGCGACACGCCGAAGCTCGGCACGAGCGGCGCCTGCGAGGCCGCCGGGGCGGTGACGAATCCGGAGGAAATCGCGATCGCGACAGCAAGGAGGAGGCGACGGTGGCGGTCGACGCGGTTCCTGGAAGCGGATGGTGTGGAACAGACCGGGAGGTGCGCGCTCGGGTGGGCAGGCCTTCCGGCGAATTGGCGCGGCCTCGGAAGCCGCCGAGGGAGAGTAGCTACGGCGCCCACCCCAACGAACGGTGAGGCCAACCCCATTTCGCCTGCCCCGAGGCTGCGGAGTCGTCGAGGGCAGCGTTCACGGGGGGGGCGGGGTCGGACATGGGTGCCAACATCCTGCGCGCCGGCTGGAGTGGCAAGCGGCTCCGCGGCGGTCCGCGCATGGTGCTCGCGATGTCGGGAGAGCTCGTGCTCGGCACACCTGGTCCGCTCACAGGTGGCGGAGACGTAACCCGACCCAGTCCGGAGCCTGTGCACGACCCCCGGGTCGTCTCTTCCCTGACGCCGTGCCGTGCGGGTTCTCGGTCGCCGGAAGTCTACTACGACCCACGCTCGCTCGATCTCGACGGCCCTACAGGCGTGCTTCATGCGAAGGCGGTGATCGCGGATCTGAAGATCCTCTTCGTCACTTCGGCGAACCTCACCGAGGCGGCGTTCGACAAGAATGTTGAGATGGGGCTGCTCGCCAGGGATCCGGCCTTAGCGCTGAGTGCAGTAAGGCACTTCCAGGTGCTGATCGAGAGAGAGCTTGTTCGGAGGCTACCGCGCGGGTAGTGGTGAACAGTAGTCGGTTGCTGCAGGCCGGCTGAGCCTTATCGGTTGATAGGCAGGGGACGCGCCCAAGAGGCGTCGGACTTCGACCGCTTTCGCGAGGGCATGGGGTTTCCGCTGTTATTCCCGCCGTTCCCTCCGTTATTCCCGCT
This sequence comes from Gemmatimonadota bacterium, assembly GCA_039591515.1. GTDB lineage: Bacteria > Gemmatimonadota > Gemmatimonadetes > Longimicrobiales > Gaopeijiaceae > UBA2589. The sequence continues at coordinate 4,689 of JBDHDM010000344.1, forward strand.
GTTTAGGTCCTGCAGAGTCCGGCA
>JBDHDM010000345.1:0-4709 GCA_039591515.1 Gemmatimonadota bacterium
TCGCGGAGCAGCGTGTAGTGGCCGAACATCCACGCCAACAGGAACATGAACACCGCGGCCACGGCGAGGAGCTGAAGCCTTCGAGTGCCGAAGACCTCTGCATCGGCGAGCATGGCTTCCTGGGTCCTTCCGATCAGCAGGTGCCCGGAAGCCATCCGGCCACCGGCCTCGAGCGGCTGCACGGCGAACCGCCGAGCCACCCCGTCGAGATCGGGACCGGTCAGCAGATACGCGTCCAAGATCTCACCCGTCGGCACCGGGAAGACATCGGGTACGGTGGCGCCCACCGTGTCCGCGTGCTCGGTGCTCATTCCCGAAGGGACCCGGATCATGATCGTTCCCTCGCGGTCGAGCATCGTGAGCGTCGCCGCCCGCGGAACGTCGAGGTCGTAGATCGCGTTCGACAGCGCATCCAAATCCAGATAGGCTGCGATGACTCCGACGACGTCGGCCGGTCCGTCGCCGTGGACTGGATAGGCGAGACCGACGATCGGCTTGCCGGTCAGACGTCCGACCACGAAGTCGCCCACGACGAAGCGATTGTTGGCCACGACCGCCTGATGGTAGTAGCGGTCACCCACGTACAGCTCTCCGTCCAGGGCGAGGGAGCCACACGCCACGAAGCCGTCCGGCTCGATCAGCTGGATCGCCGTGTAGTGCTCCATGTGACTCATCACGGCCGCCAACGCGTCGTTGCACGCGGGCTGTCTGGGCGTCTTGAACTCGGACATCTCGGCAAGAGCCGCGAGCAGCGACTCCGTATCGCGGAGGATTCGTCGGTACTCGTGACCCGCCTGATTCGCGATATGGAGAAGCTCGGACTCGTGATGCCGGACCTCCGCCGACTTGAGTGACTGACCCGCGTGGGCGTACAGCGCGAGGGTCGGAACGAACGCGAGCAGCACGAGGATGAAGAGTCTCGTTTGATTCGACACGTCTACCTCCTTCCATCAGGGGTAAGGGGTGGCCGGGAAGCCAGTGGGCGTGACGCCGTGAGCCCGCGTCGCTGGGGGGCACTCGTGCGCTCGGCGGCGCACGGCCGAGGCCCGACACAACGCCGGACCTCGGCCGACGCATGACTCAGGTCCCGATCAGGCCGAGCTGGACCAGCATGGCCTGCTCGTCGAAGACCTCGAACTCTTCGATCACCCGACCTCTTTCGAAGCGCGACACGACGTGCCCGTGGATGTCGATCCTCTTCCCGGTGGGAGGGGTGTCGCCGAGCGGCCCGTCGTGCGTCCCGACGACCCGCCAGTGAATCGCGATCAGATTCCCCTCCGCCACCTCGTGCTCGATGCTCATCTTCAAGTCCGGGAACGCGCTGAGGTAGCCCGACACCATCTCCTTGATGCCGGCCAGCCCACGGATCTCCCGACCTCCCGGGCCGTGCCACATGCAGTCGACGCTGTGCGTCTCATCGAAGACACCGACATCGCCTCTGTTGAGGCCCTCCTCGATGATCTTGCGCACGACCCTCTTCATGAGATCGGCTTGGGTTTGCGTTTGCGTCGACATCGCTACCTCCCCCTCGATTGGCCGCTACCGCTTCGGCCTCTTCTCATCTTGGGACTCGTGCGGTATCCGCGAGCGCTCCCCCAGGGCAGGCGGTGCGGTCGGCAGACGGGTCCCATGTCCCTCACTGATCTTCGGTCTTCACCCTCCTGCCGCGGTGACCTTCGAAAGTCTCGCTCCCCGGGCCTCCAGCGCTCCGACGAGCTCATCGGACAAGAACGGCTTGAGCAGGACGCTGAAGTCGTGCGCGTCGCACACGAGGGCGTCCTCGTCGTCCAACGCCAAGCCGCTCGTGACGATGACAGCACGATCCGGATGCTCTTCCACCAACGATCGAGCGAGCGCGATCCCGTCACCGTCGGGAAGGACCGCGTCGATCACGGCGAAGTCGATCGTGTCATCCGCCCTCTCCTCGGCTTGCGCCCTCGACGGCACGGCGAGCACGTCACATCCACGCTCGTTCAACACCCGGGAAATCCACGCCAGGAGCTCATCACTCCCGTCCACGACCAGGACGGTCCGGCCTCTCTTCGCCAGCTCCGCCCCACCCTCCGAGACCGCGAAGGTGAGCCCGTCTCCGTTCTCTTCGAGATCGACGGTGACGGTCGCTCCCGGGGCGATGGCACCCCCGGCGACCCTCGCCGCCAAAGGTTGCGTGAGGTGGCGGTGAATCACCCGACGCAGCTCGCGAGCTCCGTACTCGAGGCTCGTACCACGATCGATCATGAAGTAGCGTGCCGGTGGCGCGACATCGATCGTGAAGGATCGACGACCCAGCCGGGTATGGACGTGCAACTGCAGGTCGTGGATGTGGTGCTCGAGGATCGCCACCAGTGACTCCTGATCGAGCGGTCGGTACGTGACGACGGCATCGATTCGGTTCACGAACTCGGGGGCGAAGTGCTTCTCGACCGCTTTGGTCCCGATGCCCTCCAGACGCGCCCGCAGCTCCGCCGGGCTCCGGGGCTCGCCGAGGTCGAAGCCGACTCCAGGGCGGATCTCGTCCATCATCTCACGCGCACCGAGGTTGCTGGTGAAGAAGATGAGGGTGCGGCTGAAGTCCACACGATCGCCGCTTCCCAACGTGAGGACGGCGCGATCGAGAATCGACAGGAGCAGCGGCACCATGGCGGGCGCGGCTTTCTCGATCTCGTCGAAGAGGATCAGCGCGAGGCCGCAGTTTTCGGTCCGGACCTCTTCGAGCATCTCCTCGGATAGGCGGGCTCGTGAGTCGAAATGCCCCACATAGCCTGGCGGTGCCCCGATGAGCTTGGCGATCTCGTGGTCGCTCTGAAACTCACCACAATCGACTCGCAGCACCGCGTGAGGCGTGCCGTGCAGGACTTCCGCGATGGCCTCGACGGTCCGTGTCTTACCGGTGCCGGTCGGCCCCAGCAGGAGGAACGTGCCCACGGGTCTGCCCTCGGGGGCGAGTCCGGAGCGATGGAGATGGATGCTCGGGACGATCGTCTCCAGCGCGCTCGGCTGGCCCACTACCTTGCTCTGCAAGAGAGCAGCAATCCGCTCTCCCGCTGCAAACGACGGGACCGCGGCCTCGGTCCCTGATGGGCGATGCTTGACCAACGCGATCACCGGCGCAGACGAGGACGAGCGTCACAATGCCCGCGCGCGCCTGCACCCGCAAGGAAACTTGTGTTTCCTCGAACCCCCGCCCGGCCCTCCGGCCGGGCGGGGTGAGGCTCATCAGCCGGTAGCCAGACCTCTTACCGCGTCCGTCAACGAGCGCACCTTGTCGGCGTCTGCCGATCGGCCGACGTCGGCGGACAGCTCCTGGGCCAAGTCCGTGAGCGTCGAAATGCGCTGCGACCCGGACGCCGACTCGGCATCCGCGAGCGCGGAGCGAACGGCGGCGACCCGGCTCGCGGGCAGGCCTCCGGACCGCTCCAGCTGGTCCACGTATGCCCGGGCGAGGGCGAAAGTGTGCGGCCACTCGAAAATGGGCTGGCCCTGAGAGTTCAGCTCGTGCAGGACCACGGAATTGGCCGCTTCGATCTCGTTCTGGGAGATCACGTCACTGGGCACCAACTCGAACACGTCCAGTCCCCGTGCGATCTCGGAGCTGACGATGAACCCGTTGTACCAGTACACCGACCAGCTCCCCCCGGAGCGCATACGCTCCGGATCGACCGGACCCCGGTCGTGGAACGCGATCTCGACGGGATTCGTGGGATCGGTGAAGTCGAAGATCGAGACCCCGCCCTGATACCACGCCTGGACCATGATGTCGCGTCCGGGAATCGGAATGAGGGAACCGTTGTGCGCAACGCAGTTCTCGAGCGAGGTCTGGGCCGCCGGGATCTTGTAGTACCGCTGGAACACCAGCTCGCCGCCTTCAACGGTGAAGATGGCGTTGGCGCCCCACTCGGGCGGATCCGACGCCCTGCATTTCGGGCCCCCGCCCCCACCCCACTCGTCGGTGAAGACGATGGACGACCCGTCGTTGCTGAAGGTGGCGGAGTGCCAGTACGAGAAGTTCACGTCCGAGACGGCCGCGAGCCGTTTGGGATCGGCGACGTCGCTGATGTCCAGGAGCAGGCCGTACCCTTCACAGGCTCCCCCAGCCAGACCGATCGCCGGATAGACGGTGATGTCGTGGCACTGGGTAGGCCCGAGCTGCTCGCGCCCGTCCCCTCCCCCCGTCACCTGGAGGATCCAGGTCGGCAGATAGTCCCGGAGCGCGGTGCTGTCCGCGCTCGTGGGAGCGCCGGTGCCTCCGCGGGCCTCGACGATGCTGTCCAACATCACGTCCACGAAGCGGTCGGGCAGCAGCTGCGCCTGGCCCCCGAACTCGATCACGAACGCGCCGCTGGCGCGCGCTTCCTCGATCGCGGCCAAGTCGTCCGGCGCGAGTCCGTGCGTCTCTGGCGCGACCAGCCCTTCGAAGATTCGTGGAGAGCTCACGATGGCCGCCTGCGCCGGATCCGCCAGCGGCACCTGGATCACCTCGATCCGGAAAAGCGCCGAGTTCGGATCTTCACTCGGAAGCAGGGCCGAGCACCCGGGGAGCTCCTCGGCCGGTCGCACGGGCGCCGAGCCCGAAACGTAGATGTAGACGTTCTGATCGTCGTTCGGGTCCTCGACCACCGTGTGGGTGTGGGATCCACGACACGTCTGCACGTTGGCCACGTACTCCGGATTCCGGATGTCGGTGATGTCGAAGATGCGAATGCCCCGGA
>JBDHDM010000346.1:0-4702 GCA_039591515.1 Gemmatimonadota bacterium
GAGTCGTTCGAACACGGCCTCGAGGTCCACGTCGGAGAACCGGTCGGCCAGCTCGCGGATCTTCTCCTGGACCTCGGCCATGGGCGAGCCGACCGTCGGGATCTCCGGGTAGTCGAAGTCGCCCCCGTGCAGCAGTGGCTGGCTCCCGGGGCGGAAGTCCAACGACACGTAGAGCCGCCCGGTGAGCAAGCTCTCGGTATCGAGCTGTGCACTCATCCCCTGCTCGAGAAGCCTTTGGATTTCGGCCGGGTCGCTCAGATCGAGCGAAGCGCCCCGAGCCTGAATCCGCGTCTCGTCCACCTCGAAGATGACGGGGACCCGGCTGTCGGCGAGGTTCGCCGTGTCGGCCCCCATCGCGAGCAGAATGGACCGGACGCTGCCCACATTCACGCCCCGGAAGGCCACGTTGGAACCGACGGTGAGACCGTTCACCGAGCCCGGGAAGAAGGCGACGAAGCGCTCCTTCTTATCGAAGACGGTCCCCGAGCCGAAGATGATGACCGCGGCGACGACGAGCACGATGCCGCTCACCACGAAGCTCCCGATCATGGCCGGGCTCACGCGGGAGCTCATACGTCCGCCCCCGAGACGACGCCACGATTCAAGAACTCGCGGACGGAGGGGTCGGAGGAGTGGTCGCGAAGTTCCTTGGGAGGTCCCATTGCGGTCATGGTTCGGGTGTTCACATCGAGGAATACGCTCGTGCTCGCGATGTCGAAGATACTCGCGAGCTCGTGGGTGACGATGACGATCGTCGTGCCGAGGCTGTCGCGGAGCTCGAGGATGAGCTCGTCGAGGAGCTTCGAGCTGATCGGGTCGAGGCCGGCCGACGGCTCGTCGATACAGAGGACTCCCGGATCCAGTGCGAGCGCGCGCGCCAGGCCCGCCCTCTTCCGCATGCCCCCGCTGATCTCCGAGGGATAGAAGTCCTCGAAGCCCTTCAGCCCGACCAGAGAGAGCTTGAGAGAGCAGATCTCCCGGACTTCCCGCGGCGTGAGCTCGGGCACGTACTCCTCGAGCGGTAGGCCGACGTTCTCCGCCAACGTGAGCGAGCTGTAGAGCGCACCCGATTGGAAGAGCACACCGACGCCACGAAGGATCCTGTCTCGGGTGTCTTGGTCGGCCGACGTGAAGTTGACGTCGCCGAACCAGATCTCTCCTTCGGCCGGCTCCTTGAGTCCCATGAGGTGGCGAAGGAGCGTGCTCTTCCCGCACCCACTGCCACCCATGATCACGAAGACGTCGCCCCGTTCGATGTCGAAGTTCAGGCCGCTCATCAGCACGAAGTCCCCGTAGGCCATGGTGAGATCGCGTACCCGGATCACCGCATCCGCACCCGTCGTGTCGTGGTCTTGCACGGTCAGATCCCCAGCTGGTAGGAGATGACCGAGAACACCCCGGCGGCCGCGATGATGAGCACGATGGACGTGACCACCGCCGAGGTCGCCGCTGCGCCCACCGCGAGCGAGCTGCGACCCGACTGGAGGCCGCGCAGACAACCCGCCATGGCGACGATCGCGCCGTACGTCGTGCCCTTGATGAGACCCGGGATCAGGTGCGTGAGGCTGACAGCGTCGGTCGTTTGCACGATATACGCCGTGAAGGACTGATCCAGCATGACCACCCCCACCAGCATCCCGCCGATGATGCTCACGGCGTCCGAGTAGATGGTGAGAAGAGGCATCATGAGGATCAACGCCAGTACCCGGGGCAGGACGAGGAACTCCACGGGCGACACGCCGATGGTCGTAAGTGCGTCAACCTCTTCGTTCACCTGCATGCTACCGATCTCGGCGGCATAGGCGGCACCGCTCCGGCCCGCCATGACGATCCCGGTCATGAGCGCGGACAGGTCACGGACCATGGCGATTCCGACCAGGTTCGCCACGTAGATCGCCGCCCCGAACTGCTGGAGCTGGATCGCACCCACGAACGCCAGAATGACCCCCATCAGGAAGCTCACGAGCGCCACGATCGGCGCCGCCTCGACCCCGGCCTGCTGGATGGCGAGCCAGAGGTCGGCGCGACGATAGCTCGCCTTCCCGACCATCCAGCGGAGGAGGGCGAGCGTAACCTCGCCCAGGAACTCCAGGATCGAGTGTAGCCCGCGCGTGACCTCGATCGTGGTGAGCCCGACCCGGGTGACGAAGGCATCCGCCTGCTGTCCCCGCTCCGCACCCTCCTTCTTCGGCACCGCCTCTGCAAGCCGGAGCAGACCGCGCACTCCGCCCGGGAGGCCGTCGCGCTCTTCGCGAATGCCGCGGCCGGCAGCCAGCGCACTCGTACGCAGGAGAAAGGTGAGCAGGGAGCTGTCCCACGCGCCGAGCGAAGACGACTCGTAGGTGACACGCACCGGCACGTCTGCGCCCGCGAGCGAGCGCTCGACCTCCTCGACCCCCAGGATGCCGTCGTGTACGCTCCAGTCACCGGCCACGGCGATCACCAACGCGTCCGCCGAGCGACGCACGGTCAGCTGTCTGGCGGTGCTCTCGGTCGTGACGCTCAGAGGTCCTCCTCGGGATCGTCCTCGTACTCGGCCCAAACGTCCGGGCCTCCCTCCTCGAAGCCCGGGCAGCGAATCATGGGGAGGGGCGGGTACCTACGGAAGCGGCCGTCCAACTTCGACCGCTCGCAGAGATAGAAGCGCGAGCCTCTTCGGTTCCCCGTGATGCGATGGTGACGGCACACACTGCAAAGCCCCGCCGGGTGGTCCGGCACCGGGTGCGAGGAGCTCACGGGCGGATCCCGATGAAGCCGACCTGCCGTTGAGCGTCCCCCGCGCGATGGGAGTAGAGACCACTGTCGCCACAACGGGTGCAGTGTGTCGAGACGGTGATCCGCGACGGCTGCACACCTCGTTTCACAGCCCGGCCGGCGAGCGCCCGCCGGAGATCGATCGGCGTGGGCCCCGCGGGCGGCTCCAGCCCCAGCGCTTCGAAGACCTCGGGTCCGACCTCGTAGCAGACCCCGCAGATCGCGGGGCCGAAGTGCAAGTGGAGCTCGTCGGCCGACGTGTCGAACGCAGACTCCAGCGCGTCCAGACCCCGCTCCACGATTCCCGCGGCTGCGCCGCGCCATCCGACGTGGATCGCGCCCACTACGCGGCGGCGCGGGTGGACGAGGAAGGTGGGGACACAATCCGCGGTGGTGACGGCGAGCAGCGTCCCCGGTCGGTCGGTGAGGTGCCCGTCCGCCGGGTCGAGCAATCGAGGCACGGCCGCGCCCTCGTCCTCCGACTCACCCGACATCACGTGCACGTCACATCCGTGGACCTGCTTCGCGTGAACGGCCTCGGAGAAGCCCGTGGATTCGGCGAGCTCGGTCCAGTTCGACCGCACCGCATCGGTGGGGCTGCCGCCGCTGAAGAGTCCGAGGTCGAAGTTCCGGTCGGAGCCGCCGCGCGTCGTCGTGCCCTGGACCAGCCAGGGGAAGGAGCGCCGCCAGACCGCATGCACCAGGGCCGGGGGACGATCGATCGGGATCTCCCGGACCGGTGTGACCCCCTCGGGAAGACGATCTGACACGCTCATTCGAAGCAAGCTCGTGGTACGGGTCGCGCGTGCGTACCCCCACCTGCGCCGATCGTGCTCGACACCCCTTGCGCTCGGGCCGGAATCGGGCCGGCGAACCCTGCATCAGTCGGGCGAAAAGCGATAGGTTATCCGTCCCGGCAAGGCTCGCCGGTCGGCACACCATCAGGCGCATGGGACCGTGACGGACGACACCCTGTTCGACAGTCAGAACGCCGCCTACGCCCAGGCGATGTTCGAGGAGTACGCCCGCAACCCCGAGGCGGTGTCGCCCGAGTGGCGCCGCATCTTCGACGATGGAGCCGCCCTGGCGATCGGCGAGGGGCTGCTCGTGCCGGACCAGATGGACGTGGGCCGCACCGGCGGGTCCGACGGTGAGCCAGCCGCGGTCGCGGCGACCCCGCGCCCGACTGCGGAGACGACGCCCACGCCGACACCCACCACGGAGGTGGAGGCCACACCCGGCGCCGACACGGCGCCCGGTGCCGAGGCCGCTCCGTCGGCAGCGGTCGAAGCCCCTTCCGAAGCGCCGGACGCGGCCCCGGAACCGCCCTTCAACGCCGCGAAGCGCCTCACCGAGCTGCTGCCCGCCGTCTCCCGTGCGACGGCACTCGTCCAGGCATTCCGGGACCACGGCCACAGGCTCGCCCAGATCGATCCGCTCGGAAGCGACCCCCTCGGCCACCCGCAGCTGTCCCCCGCCTTTCACGGTACCTCGACCGAGGAGCTCAGCCAGCTACCGGCGTCGCTGATCCTGGTCGGCGACGAAAGCCGTGGTCGGTCGGTCGCCGACGCGCTCGTCGAGCTCGGGAGTATCTATGCCGGCTCGATCGGTTACGAGTTCGAGCACCTCGACGATCACGTGAAGGTCGACTGGCTCTGGGAGCAGGTCGAAGCCGGAAGCCATCTGCCCGAGATGAGCGCCGACGACCGACGTGCGCTGCTCCGTCGTATCAGCGAGGCGGAGGGACTGGAGCAGTTCCTGCACCGCACCTACCTGGGCCAGAAGCGGTTCTCGCTCGAGGGCAACGACGTTCTCGTGCCCATGCTCGACCTCGTCATCGAAGAGACGGCCCGCAGCGGCGGGCACGACGTCGTGTTGGGTATGGCCCACCGGGGCCGGCTGAACGTTCTGACACACACGGTCGGCGTTTCGTACGGCGAGCTCCTCG
>JBDHDM010000347.1:0-6189 GCA_039591515.1 Gemmatimonadota bacterium
TTCACCTGGAACCCGACGAGAAACGTGGAGAACTGAAGCGGGCTTGCCGATCTCGTCCCGAGCCGGGTACCCTGCCGCATACCCGAGCCGAGGAGATCAGCATGAGGCGCGTCACGCTCGCCCGCTTCCGCCCGCTCGCCGCGCATGCGCGCGGCGCGACGTTGGCCCTCGTGGTGGTCGGCTTGGCCGCCTGTGTCGACCAGGGCACTACCGACGCTTTTCCGGTCGAGCGCGAGCACGCGGCCCTCGTCGAGCTATGGCGCGAGTGGCGAGCGTTCGAGCGCCCCGACTTCGACGGCGAGGTTCCCGACTACACGGGGAACGCCATGGCGCGGCAGCTCGTCGAGCTCTCGGTCTGGATGGACCGGCTCAGGGCGTTCGACACCAGCGGCTGGTCGATCGCCGAGCAGGTCGACTGGCAGCTGGTTCGCGCGGAGATGAACGGCCTCGACTTCGATCACAAGGTGCGGCGTCCGTGGGCCCGCGATCCGGCCTTCTACGTCACGATGTATGCGGCCGAGAGCGACGTGCCCGCACACGAGGGGCCCGTGATCCATGGTTGGATCGACACCTGGACGTACGACCATCCGCTTTCTGACACCGACGCCGCGGAGTTGGCCCGGCGCTTCGGCGCGATTCCGGCACTGTTGCAGCAGGCGCGAGGGAACCTCGCCGACAGCAATGCCCGCGATCTCTGGGAAGCCGGGATCCGCTCCTTCCGGGGCCAGGGAGCGAATCTCCGCGCCTATGCCGAGCAGGTCGGTGGAACGAGCGCGGCGCTCGACGAGGCGCTGAGCGAGGCCGCGCAGGCCTCCGACGACTTCGCGGCCTGGATCGAGGAGGAGCTCGCGACCAAGACCGGGCCCTCGGGGATCGGGCGGGACGCGTACACCTGGTACATGCACAACGTCCACCTCTCGCCGTATTCGTGGGGGGAGCAGGTGACACTCATGCGCCGGGAGCTGGCCCGCTCGCACGCTTCGCTGCGCCTCGAGGAGAACCGCAACCGGCATCTCCCGGAGCTCCAGAGAATCCAGACGCCGGAGGAGTACGATCGGCGACTGACCGAGTCCGTCGACCGATACATGGCGTTCCTCGAGGAGCAGGAGGTCGAGACCATCGAGCCGTGGATGGACGCCGCCCTGCGCGCCGTGAGCGGATCGTTCACCCCGGCCGAGCCGGACGAGATCCGGAACTTCTTCCAGGAAGTCATCTACCGTGATCCCGACGCGTTCCGGCCGCACATGCACCATTGGATCGAGCTCGCGCGGATGCGGGAAGCTCCACACCCGAGCCCGATCCGGGCGACGCCGTCCCTGTACAACATCTTCGACCACCGCTCCGAGGGTCTCGCCACCGGCGTGGAGGAGATGTTCATGCACCTCGGTCTGCTCGACGAGAACTCACCCCGAGCGAGGGAGCTGGTGTGGATCATGCTCGCCCAACGTGCCGCGCGCGCCACTTCGGGGCTCATGCTCCATGGCAACGAGTTCGAGATGGAGGAGGCGGTGGAGTTCGCCGGACGGTGGACTCCGCGGGGCTGGCTCCCGGACGGAGCGTTGGTGCGGGGCGAGCAACACCTCTATCTGCGACAGCCGGGGTACGGCACCAGCTACGTGGCGGGGAAGATCCAGATCGAGGAGCTGTTGGCCGAGGTCGCCCTCCAGGAGGGAGACGACTTCACGGTGAAGGACTTCTTCGATCGCTACTACGCGGCCGGAGTGATCCCGACCGTCTTGGCGCGATGGGAGCTCACGGGCGAAAAGCACCCGATTCTGGATGGGCCTCTAGGGTACTGACCCGAGGTGCGTCGCCCGCCGCTCAGCGCTTCTTCGGCCCGTTCGTCACCCTCATCCGCCCGTTTATCGGGAAGGGCTGACGGCTTCCTCGCCGTCCGCTGATCGTATCCGTGGCCGCATGGCCGACGGATCCATCAGGGGAGGTGCGGATGTCGGAGCTGTTGCAGGATCTTCGGTTTGCCACGCGAGTGCTGAGGAGGAGCTGGGGCGTCACCCTGGTCGCCGTGCTGTCGTTCTCGATCGCGATCGCGGGCAACACGGCGGTGTTCGGGCTCATCAAGAGCTTGCTCTTCCAGCCGCTCAGCGTCGAGGCGCCCGAGCGAGTGGTCGTGCTGCAGGAGCGCAGGGTGGAGCAGCCGGCGGTCCTGGCGACACTCTCCACGTCGCTTGCGAACCACGAGGACATGGCGGCCCGGAGTCGAACGACCTCCGCGTGGACTGCGCTTCGCCCGACCGTGCTCGGGCTGCGCGACGGAGATCGCTCGGAGCCGATCACCTCTGCACAGGTGGCGGTCAACTTCTTCGACGTCATGGGCATCGAGATGCTCCGCGGCAGGGCGTTTCTCGAGGAAGAGGGCGTGCCCGGCGCCCGCAAGGTCGCGGTCGTCACACCGGAGTTCTGGCAGCGGACGCGGGGCGGAGAGGGGGACCCGATCGGCTCGGTGCTGACGCTGAGCGGAGAGCCGGTGGAGGTGGTCGGCGTGATGCCGGAGAGCTTCACCTTCCTCTTCAGCGCCGCCGACATCTGGGTGCCGCTCACGGAGTCGCCCGCGGGCAGCCCCCGAGATCGTCGGGACCTGTTGTCGATGGCGCGTCTCGCCCCGAGTACGACCATGGAGCAGGTACAGGCGGAGCTCACGGAGATCGCCGCCGCGTTGGCCACCGAATACCCGGAGGTCCAGCGGGACTGGACCGTCGACGCCTTCAACGCGCGCTACGACATCCCGGACGCACGAACGAAGATCTTCTATGGCCTGCTGCAGGGGGCGGTCTTCTTCGTGCTCCTCATTGCCTGCGCGAACATCACAAACCTGCTCCTGGCGCGTGCGCAGGAACGGCAGAAGGAGATCGCGCTGCGGACGGTGTTGGGTGCGGGCCGCCGGCGACTCGTGCGGCAGCTGCTCACGGAGAGCGGGATTCTCGTGTTCGCCGGCGCCGGGTTGGGGCTCGCGTTGGGCTGGCTCGGGATTCGCGGCATGGCGAACCACTTCGCGGGGCTCCTGCCTCCGAACTACACGCCCTCGCTCGACGGCACGGTCGTGCTGTTCACGGTCGGACTGTCGGTGCTGGCCGGCCTGATCTTCGGCCTCGCCCCTGTGGGTCAGACATTGCGCGTAAGCCAGATCGGAGCCTTGAAGGAAGGCGGCGGGAAGTCGTCCCTGGGGCGAGATCGCAAGCTCGTCGCACGGGGCCTGGTGGTCGTCGAGATCGCGCTGTCGCTCGTCGCGCTCGGCGGGGGCGGGATGCTCGTTCGGAGCTTCCTGGAGATCCAGAGCGCCGACCCCGGCTTCGACGGCGCTCCGCTCGTCACGGCCCGCCTCCGTGTGCCGGACTCGCGCTATCCGGACGAGGAGCAGCGTGTGCTCCTCCACGACCAGATCTTGGCACGTGCCGCGAGACTCGACGGTGCGCGCGTCGCGGCTCTGATCAACGCCCTCCCGAGGAACGTGCAGATCCCCACCGACACCTTCCGGATCGCGGGTGAGCCGAGGGACGAGGCCGTACCTCTCCCGCGCGCGTTCACCCTGAAAGCCTCTCCGGGTTACACCGACGCGCTCGGGATCGCGGTCCTCCAGGGTCGATTCTTCGAGGATGGCGATCGGCCGGGAGCCGCACCGGTCGCCGTGGTCAATCGTTCGTTTGCGGAACGGTGGATGCCGGGCGAAGACCCCGTCGGCCGCTTCGTGGACTTCGAGGGTGCCTCGCGGCAGATCGTCGGTGTCGTCGAGGACGTCCAGCAGGTCCTGATCAGCACACCCGGGCAGGTCGAGTCCGAAGCGATCTACGTGCCGGCCGCCCAGCGCCCCATGGGCGCGTACACGATCGTCCTCGCGGCTGCCGGGGACCCGGCGGGACTCAAGGAGCCTCTCCGGGAGGACGTCCGTCAGCTCGATCCCGATCTGACGCTGTCGCAGCTGCTTACCATGGACGAGGTCATGGAGCAGTTCTTCGCGGGCGTCGCGGTCTTCAACACGATCCTGGGCGGCTTCGGCCTGCTCGCCATCCTCCTGGCTTCGCTCGGGACCTATGGCGTGCTCGCGTACCAGGTCACGCAGCGTCGCCACGAGATCGGGATACGGATGGCGATCGGGGCTCGGGGCAGCGAGGTGATACGCATGGTCACCAAGCAGGGCGTGTCTATGGCGCTTCTCGGATTGGCGCTGGGCGGGCTGGCGCTGGTACCATTGACCCGTCTGCTGCGCACGATCCTTCAGGGCTTCTCGACCGTGAGCGGTGATACGGGGCTCGTGGTGGCGGCGATTCTGTTCACCGTCACGCTGGTGGCGAGCCTGGTGCCCGCCTATCGGGCGTCGTCGCTGGATCCGGTGCGCGCGTTGCGGGACGAGTAGCCGGAGGTGGGCGTCTGAGCGCAAGAACGGAGACGGGGGCCGCTCGAGGGTCATCCGTGTTTTGGAAGGGCTTCTTCGCGGGGTGGGTGCTCTACTTCGGCATCAACTTCTCCTTCGCGATGGTGGAGTCCGGCCGGCTGGCTTGGAGCCTCGCCCTCGCCGGCACCAACACCTTGCCGCCAATGCTCACCGGCGGCGTGGTGGCGCTGAACCGACGCCGGCTCTTCCAACCCGACTGGGGCAGTCGGAAGACGGTGCTGGTCCACCTCGGCGTCGGAGCGGCCTTCGCCGTCTCCACCGGAGCGTTGCTCCGCTGGCGATCAGCGTGAGCGCCGCGTTTCTCTACGCCGTGTTCGCAGGCGTGGTCATGTGGGCGGAGTCCGTCCGCCGGGTCGACGAAAGCACACGGATCGCCGCTCGCGAGGCGGTGCTGCGCGCCGAGGCGGAGGCCAAGGCCGTCCGGGCACAGTTCAACCCGCACTTCGTCTTCAACACGCTGCACTCGTTGATGCTCCTGGTACGCGAGGATCCGGCCGCCGCGGAGCGCGCGATCGAAGACGTGGCGACGCTCATCCGCTACGCGTCCATCATCCAGCGTCGGGACATCGACGCCGTGCCCTTGGCCAAGGAGCTGGAGGTCGTCCGACGCTACGTCGATCTCGAGCGACTCAGGCTGGACGGCAGGTTGGAGGTTTCGTGGTCGATCGACGTCGATCCTGCCACGGTCACGATTCCGGCTTTCGCTCTACAGACGCTCGTGGAGAACGCGATCAAACACGGTATCGAGCCGAGCCCGAGGGGCGGACGGGTTCTCGTCTCGGCGCGGCTGGCCGACGACGTTCTCGTCATGAAGGTCGAGGACGACGGCGTCGGGGCCGATCCCGGGGGCGTGACGGCGCAATCGGGGCACGGGTTGGGGCTGCTTCGACAACGGCTCGAGAGCCGCCACGGAGGAGACGGCAGGCTTTCCTGGTCGACGCGGGCCGGGGACGGCTTCTCGGTCACTGTCCACGTGCCGGCGACCTGTCCCGCGGACGAGCCCGCGTTGGACGTCATCGAGGGTCGAGCCGTGTCCGGCGCGGGAGCGCCGGTCTGAAATGGTCGCGCCGTCCGAGCTCGGCGTCGTGCGAGCACTCATCTGCGAGGACGAGCCGCTCGCTCGTCGTGCTCTCGAGGAGTATCTGCGCGACGTCGAGTGGGTTCGCGTGGAGGCGACCGCGTCGGACGGGCGTCAGGCGCTCCGTCTGATCCATAAGCTCGAGCCCGATCTCGTGTTTCTCGACGTGCAAATGCCGGGGCTCTCCGGGCTCGAGGTCCTCGACGCGCTGGAGCACCGTCCGGCGATCGTCTTCACCACGGCTTTCGACGAGTACGCGATCTCCGCCTTCGAGCACGGCGCGATCGACTATCTCGTCAAACCCTTCGGACGCGATCGCCTCGTGAGGACGCTGGATCGTGTCAGGGTCCGGTTGGCCGGGGAGGGAGTCGGGGCGTCGGAAGATCCGACCGTCGCGGCCAGCGGCCGATTTCCGGAGCGCGTCTTCGCGCGCCATCGGGGGGCTGCGGTGCCCGTCTCGGTGAGCGACGTCCGCCGGATCGAGGCCGTCGACGGCGGCGTCGTCATTCATGCGGGGGAGCGCACACTCGATCTCGACTCGACGCTCGGTGAGGTCGCGAAGCGGCTCGACCCCCGCGACTTCATACGCGTCCATCGATCACACGTGGTCAACCTGGCTCACGTCCGGAGCATCAAGCGCTACGACGATCGACGCCTCGTCGTTCGGATGGACGACGACTCGACGATCATCGCGAGTCGGACG
>JBDHDM010000348.1:0-4674 GCA_039591515.1 Gemmatimonadota bacterium
CGGGCTCACCGAGTTGCGTGCCACCACTGCGATCCCGATCGCCGCCGGGGAGAGCGAGTTCACCCGCTTCGATTTCCTCGAGCTCCTGAGGGCGCGGGCGGTCGATGTGTTACAGCCCGATACCGCGATCGTCGGGGGCATCACCGAGGCTCGGCGAATCGGCGAGCTCGCGGCCGCCTTTCAGCGGGAGCTCGCACCCCACCTCTGGGGCTCGGCGGTGTCGTTCGCGGCGGGTCTGCACGTGGCGTTCGCGTGCCCGGCCGCCGTCATCCTCGAGTATTCGCTCGGCGGAAACCCCTTGCTCCACGAGCTGGCGGAGGAGGATTGGCGCCCGTCAGACGGGACCTTCGAGGCTCCTACCGCGCCGGGCCTCGGCGTGACCCCGAATGCCGCGTTCATCGAAGAGTACACGGTGCGAGCATGACGCCGTACCACGTTTCGCCCACCCCGACCCCGGAGTGAAACCGATGCCACGAATGATCCGCATCAACCACGTGACCCTGGTGGTCGACGACCTCGCCGAGGCGTGTCGGTTCTACGAGGAGGAGTTCGATCTCGAGGCGCTGCCGGCCTTCAAGTTCGACTATCCGGCCCAGTTCTATCGAATCAACGACGAGCAGCAGCTCCACCTCACGGAATGGGAGGACAAGCCGTCGTTTCGCGGCCACGTCGCGATCCAGGTGTCCGATTTCACCGACTGTTTCCGACGCATGAAGGCCCGCGGGGCGATCGACACGACGCCCTGGGGCAAGGTTCGCCGCCTGCCGGACGGCGCCATGCAGATGTTCGTTCGGGATCCGTCGGGCAACCTGGTCGAAATCGGGTGTCCGGCGGGCGCCCCGGTCGACGAGAGCATCTTCGAGGATGATCTCGTTCAGGCGGAGCCGGGCGCCTACGTATCGGGCCGCGGTGACGCTCGCGGCCTGCAGAGCGATGACGCGACGCTCTACCACGACGACGCACCGAGCGACTGATCAGGTTGCGCACGCTCCTCCTCGAAACGATTCACGAGGCGGCTCATGCTGAGCTCGAGGGGCAGTCGACGACGACCCTCGCGGCGACACCGGGGGCTGAGCTCGACGATCACGACCTCGCCGAGGTCAATGCCATCATCACCCGCGGACGCGGGCGGGTGACCCCCGACCTCATCGCCCGATGCCCAAGACTCCGGGTCGTCGGGCGCTGTGGCGTGGGCCTCGACAACATCGACGTGGTGGCCGCCACTGCGGCCGGGGTCGCGGTGATCAACGCCCCTGGCGGCCCCACCGGCACGACTGCCGAGCACACCGTCATGTTGATCCTCGCTCTCGTCCGGCAGCTCTACCCGGCGGTTGCGGCGGTGAAGAGAGACGACTGGGCGATCCGAGGCGCCCTGAACGCCGACGAGTGCGCCGGCAAGACCCTCGGCGTGGTCGGCTTGGGCGCGATCGGCTGCCGCGTGGCGGAGCTGTCGCGGGCTCTTGGAATGGAGGTCGTCGGCTACAATCGAACAAACCGGAACTGCGGTGAGGGTAGGGTGGAGGTCCGACGGCTCCCGCTTGCCGAGTTGTTCGCGGAATCGGACATCGTGAGCCTTCATGTCGCGTCTACGCCCGAAACCCATGGTCTCGTCGGCCGCGCCGAGCTGGCGGCCATGAAGCCGGGCGCGTTTCTGGTGAACGTCGCGCGTGGTGCCCTGGTCGACGTCGCTGCGCTGCTCGAGGCGCTCGATTCGGGACGGCTCTCCGGATATGCGGCCGATGGCGTCGACCCGGAACCGCCCGCAGCGGGTGATCGCCTCATCCATCACCCGAGGACGATCGTCACCCCCCATTCCGCCGCTCTAACGGAGTCGACCTACCGCCGAATGTGCCTGCGGACCGTTCGCAACGTGCTAGGCTACCTGACAGGCTCGAACTACGAGGCCGACAGCGTCCGCAACGCCGCGCAGCTTCCCCAAGCCTGACAGCGGCAGGGTCAGACGCCCGCCCCCGACGGGTGCCGGGGCCGTAGGCGCGGCTGGCGGCGTCAGTTCGCCACGGTCATCGTACCGTGCATGGTGCCGCGATGGCCCGGAAAGGTGCACAGGACTTCGTAGTCGGCCGCTACCGTCGGCGCCGTGAAGGTGAGGACCTGGAACCTCCCATGGTTCAACAGGTCGGACGCCACGATGATCTCGTCCGAGTCGGGGATGAACCGTTTGGCGAAGCCATCTGCGCCCAGTTCATCGGCTGCGGCGCCGATCGCCTCGCCCGATCCCGGTTGCCCGATGACGAGGTTGTGGGGCGTGTAGTCCTCGTTGTCGAAGAGGATCGTGACCGGGGCGCCGGCGGTGACGGTGAACTGGGAGACGTCGTAGCGCATCTCCTCCACGACGGTTTTGATGACGATCGCGTCGTCGCCGAGTTCGGGCCTCGCGTCCGCTTCCTCCGTGGCGTCAGCCGACATGAGCACGGGGGAAGCGGCGCTGAATGCCCACATGCGCTCGACGGTGCGCGCGGCAATGCGCGCGTGAGCCACCGGTGAGTTGAGCACGAGGTCGAGCAGATCCCGGTTCTCGACATTGTGCTGCTGGTGCACCCAAAGGGCCTCGAGCAGGTGGTGCGCGTGCTCGGGGTCGCTCGGATCCCATTGCGCCATCCACGCTTCGGTCTCGCTGATGACCTCGGACGTGGCCCGCTCCGACAGCTCGACTCTCGCGCGTTGGCGAACTCCGTTGACGGGATGCTGGAGGGCGCTGAGGACGACCGGGATCGGCTGACCGTCGATGTCCACGTGCTCCTGCAGGGGCCGCCCCGGAGCCGTGATCCGGTAGATGCGGCCGTGTGTGTGATCACGCGCAGGGTCGCGGATGTTGTGCTGCATGTGTCCAATGATGGCGTTGGCCCAATCCGCCACATACAGTGCGCCATCGTCCCCGATCTCGAAATCGGTGGGACGGAAGTTGGGGTCCGCCGAGACGAGGAGATCCGAGGTCTCCGTGCCGGTCACGTCTCCCGTCACCTCGTCGAAGGCCAGCGTGTACTGCTTGATTCCGAGGAACGCGATCACGTTCAGGATGATGAAGTTGCCTTCCATCCTCGGTGGAAGATGGGTGCTCGAGATGATCCCGCTCGAGGGGACGGGGCGGACGGTGTGGTCAAGGAGGCTGCGCATCTCGAACGTACCATCGCGATTCGGCTTGACCTGGTACGCTGCACCACCCGTCGCGTCCGTCGCGTAGTGATAGCCCCAGTAGTCGAAGCTGATGCCATGCGGGTTGGGGCTGTTGGGCGCATGAAAGCTGAACTCGTACGTGCGGGGGTTGAATCGGTACATGCCCGACTCGCCCGACTGCTGGTTGGTGGTCCAGGGGGTCTCGACGTTGGAGACGTTGAAGACGCCGCGCTGGTAGTAGAGGAACCCGTCGGGGCCGTAGACGAAGTTGTTGGCCGAGTGGTGCGTGTCGGCCGAGCCCAGGCCGCCCAAGATCCGGATGCGGACGTCTGCTACGTCGTCGCCGTCCGTGTCCTTGAGGAACAAGAGGTCGGGGACCGAGGCGACGATCACGCCTCCGTTCCAGAATTCGAAGCCCGTCGGGTTGTGGACGTAGGCGAAGGTGATCGCCCGGTCGGCTACACCGTCCCCGTCTTCGTCCGGGAGGATGAGGAGCCGGTCGTTCATCTCGCCGGTCGGCTCCCACTTCGGGTAGGTGCCCCAGGTCGCGGCCCACATGCGGCCCCGGGTGTCGACGCCGAGCTGCACGGGATTGACGAGCTCCGGAAACATCTCCTCGGAGGCGAAGACGTTGGCGCTCAGGCCCCGCTCGAGGCGCATCTGATCGATCCCCTCCTCCGCGGTCAGGAAGTCGAGCGTGCCCAACTTGCTGACCCCGCCTTGCTCCTGTGGCTCGTCGAGATTGGATACGACCTCGACTGGCTCGGGCACGTTGGAGTCGTCGGGCTCGATCGATCGCCCCCCGGCCGCTGCCCAGATGACACGGTCCCGATTCGCCGTCATGTGGTCGAGCTGGACCAGCTCCTGTTGCAGGACGTCGTAGTTCGTCTGGCCGTCCGTGAAGGCGAGTGTAGACCTCGTGCCCCAGACGTCGTTGCCGTCGGTGGCGCGATATCGGTTGAACCAGTGGTGGTTCTTGTCGAGCACGGCGGCTCGGATCGCGTCCAACCTGCCCGAGTCGGTCGGAGGTGCGCGGCCCGTCACCTCACGGACGATGACCTCGGCGATCCGCCGGTTGCCGAGCTCGGCGAGGTGTACGCCGTCGATGGTCAGCGCGTCCTCGGTCGCCTCGAACAGCTCCTGAGAGGCGGCGTGCAGATCGACATACCCGACGCCCATCTCCTCCGCCACCGACCCGGTCGCATCCGCGTATCGCGCGAGGCGTGCGTTGTTGTCGCTTCCGTCCGGGAGGTTCGGGTCGTGCAGGTTCTCGTGTGCGATGGGTGAGAAGAGCACGATGGCCGGTGGCCCGTCGCCCGAGTAGTCCTGGCTGGGCGTGTGCGTGATCCAATCCCTCAGCGCGACACCGTAGGCGGCCAGGTCATCGTCGTAGGATTCGTTATAGCCGAACATCGCGAAGATCACGGTGGCCTGTGAGATCCCGAGGTAGTCGTCAGGAGAAGGAAAGCCTTCACTTCGAGGACGATGATCGACGCGATCGCCCGTGAATCCCTGATTGCGAATCACCAGCTCGTGATC
>JBDHDM010000349.1:0-4672 GCA_039591515.1 Gemmatimonadota bacterium
GGGTTGTCAAGTTCGTGATACGCGATGCATAATGAAATCATGACTCCCACGACGCCCTCCCGCCGATACCACAAGCGCGCCCGCGCCGAGTCGGAGGCACAGACCCGCCGACGCATTACCGAGGCAGCGGTCGAGCTGCACGGCTCCGTCGGCCCCGCCAACACGAAGATGACCGACATCGCGCGGCTGGCCGGCGTCAGCCGCATGACGGTCTACAACCACTTCCCGACGGGGCTCGATCTGTTCAAGGCGTGCTCGACACATTGGGCAGCCGAGAACCCCTTCCCCGAGCCTTCGGCATGGCTTGATGACACCGACCCCGCGACGAGACTGCACACGGCCCTCGACGACTTGTACGGGTGGTACGACCGCAACGAGGGAATGCTCGGGCAGGTCTTTCGGGACGTCGAGCTCCTGCCCGACCTGGCCGCGGTGATGGGGGACCTGTGGGGCGGTTATCAGGACGGGCTGATGCGTGCCCTGGCCCATGGCTGGTCATCCGGGGCGTCGCGCGCCGAGCTACGCGCGATGCTCCGGGTGGTGATCGACTTCCACACGTGGAGAGTGCTCCGGGACTCCGGTCTATCGGTCGATCGGGCTGCTGCCGCCGCCGCCCGCATGGTGGCGCGGGCGGCGGCGCAGCCCTAGCCAGGCAGCTTCATCGCGGCCAGCCCGTCCGAGAGCTGGATCATGACGTACTGCTCGCCCTCGTGCATCCAGCTCGACATGCCGTAGCGCGAGATCCCCGGGATCGGCACGGCGCCGACCCGTTCGCCCGTCGCCTTGTCGATCGCGAAGAGGTGCGGCTCTCCGTCCGAGGTCTGGCCCGTCGCCAGCAGAAGCGTGGGGGTGGCCGTCATCGCCGCGTGCCCGCGGCGGCCGCGGTTGGTCTCCAAGTTCGGCACGCCCGCGAGGAGCGGGTGATCCCGCATCATGGCCTGTTCCTGCTCGGGCGCGTCACCGTGCGGCACCGTCCAGAGGTGCTCACCGGTGTTCATGTCCATCGCGACGATGCGTCCCACCGGCCCCTTCCAGATGGGGAGCCCGTCGAACGTCGCCTGATCCGCTCGGGGCGTGTTCGGCACGCCGGGTCCCGCCGCACGCGACCAGTCGGAGTGCGTGGTGCCCGTCTGGTGGTCGCCGTCGAGTGGCGACTCGGCACCCGCCATCAGGATCACGGGCGAGCAGCCGCTCGACGACGTGATGAAGAGGACGCCGCTGACCGGATCGGCGACCGGCGGACCGGTGATGTTTGCCCCTCCGCCTCCACCCGGGCACACGAGGGCGGGCCCGTCCGGGCCGCCGATGTGGGTGGGCGGCGCGAAGAACTCCACGAAGAGGTCGTTCTCGCGGGCGTACTCGAGCACCAGCTCGCGAATTTCCGGCGAATAGTCGATCAGGTCCTGCTCCTGACGCCCCTGCATGTCGAACGGTGGCGGCTTCGTGGGGAAGGGCTGCGTCGGCGAGAGCCGTTCGCCGGGCACCTGCGACTGGGGAACGGGTCGCTCCTCGATAGGCCAGATCGGCTCGCCGGTCTCACGGTTGAGCGCGTAGACGAAGGCCTGCTTGGTCACCTGGAAGACGCCTGGGACGCGCTGGCCATCCACCGTCACGTCCATGAGGATCGGCGCGGTCGGGGTGTCGTAATTCCAGATGTCGTGATGCACCATCTGGTAGTGCCATGCCCGCTCACCGGTCGCCGCGTCGAGCGCGATGAGGCTGGTCCCGAAGAGGTTGTCACCGGGGTGGAAGCCACCGTAGTAATCGATCGTCGGCCCGTTGGTCGGGATGTACACCAAGCCCAGCTCCGGGTCCGATGAGATGGGCGCCCACGACGAGACGTCGCCGGTCCACTCCCACGCATCGTTCTCCCACGTGTCGTGACCGACCTCGCCGGGCCTCGGGATCACGTTGAACTTCCACTTCGCCTCACCCGTGCGCGCGTCGATGCCCAGAATGTCGCCGGGCACGTTTTCGATCCGAGTCTGGTTGTACCCCTGCTCGGCCGAGTTGCCGACGACCACCGTCCCGTCGACCACGATGGGGGGCGAGGACGCCGTGATGTAGCCGAGGTCACGGGGGATGCCCTGGTTGGGGTCGTACTCGCCGTCCCACTCGAGCCAGGGTCCCCAGTCGGCGATCAGCGGGGGAATCAGATCGACGACACCGGTCGTCGGGAAGCCCTCGATCGGCACCGGCGCCCCCCAGTCCTCCAGCGGTTGCCCGGTCTCGGCGTCGATCGCGTGGAGGAAGAAGGCCGGCGTCGTGATGAAGACTACCCCGCGTCCGTCGATCTCTCCGAAGGCCACGCCCTTCCCGTAGCCTTTTCGCATCGAGTACTCGTAGCGCTCGGTCTTCGGCTCGGAGTAGCTCCACAGCAGCTCGCCCGAACCGGGGTCGAGCGCGATCACGTGACGGCGGTCCCCGGTCACGGTGATCAGCTTTCCGTCGACGTACGTCGGGGTCGCACGGGAGGTGCTCGGCCCGAAGCTCAAGGCGTTCCACTCCCAGGCGATCTCGAGGTCGGCGAAGTTCGACGCGTGGATCTGGGCGGCCGGTGTGTAGCGGGTGTGCCAGGAGTCTCCGCCGAGGTAGGTCCATTGGCCGTCCTCGACGCCCGGGCCTTGGGCGGACGTCGCGTGCGGGACGGCGAGCGCCCCGGCCGCGAGCATGGGAAACAGCCACGCGAATCGCGGCTGCCGGAGGAACCCACGGTCGTGGGTCGCCATAGTTCGCCTCCCTCCCGGTCGTCCGACCGGATCGTATTGAGACCGCAGGGGCTGATCGTGGGAGGCGTGTCGGGGTGACGCAAGCGGAGAACCTGCGTGTCGTGGCACGGCGTCCTTGCGACGGGATGGGACGGACCACATCGTGCGCCGCGAACGAGCCACCCGTCCCCGCCCCGTCCGATGAGCTTCGTCACCGAACTCAAGCGCCGGAAGGTCCTGCGCGTCGGCGCCGTGTACGTCTCGGCGGCGTTCGCGCTGTTGGAAGCGACCGACGTGCTCATCGCCGGTTTCGGTCTCTCCGACGGCGCGTTGCGGGTGGTGACGGTCCTCGCGGTCGCGGGCCTCCCCATCGCGCTCGGCCTCGCGTGGGCGTTCGACGTCCGCCGGGGCGGGATCCGGCAGACCGCCCCGGCCCGCACGCCCGAGGGCATGGCGGAGATGGAGGCGGCTGCGGGCCTGTCGCTCCTCGACGGCCGCACGCTCCTGCTCGCCGGCGCGTTCGTCGTGTTCGGCCTCGGGCTCGGCACCGGGTGGTTCCTGAGCCCGTCGGCCCCGGACATCGTGGACGACGGGCCGTCGATCGCCGTGCTTCCCTTCGAGAATCGCAGCTCCGACGAGGACGCGCTCTTCTTCGTCGACGGGATCCACGACGAGCTCCTGAACCAGCTCTCGAAGATCGGAGCGCTCCGTGTGATCTCCCGCGCGTCCGTCATGGCGTACCGGGACGAACCGAAGCCGATCCGAGAGGTCGGACGAGAGCTGCGGGTCGGGACCGTGCTCTCCGGGGGCGTGCAGCGCGCCGGAGACGCGGTGCGGATCAGCGTCCAGCTCGTCGATGCTCGAAACGACGAGCAGCTCTGGGCGCAGAGCTACGAGCAGTCGCTCTCGCCGGAGAACCTCTTCGCCATCCAGAAGGACGTCTCGGAACGGATCTCCGCCGCGCTCCAAGCCGAGTTGACGCCGGAGGAATCCGACGCCATCGGTGCGGTGCCGACCACGAGTCAGGAGGCCTACGACCTCTACATGATGGGTAATGCGGCCTTCGACCGGGATCGCTGGGAGGCAGTCGACCTGTTCGAGGAGGCCGTGGCGGTCGACCCGGACTTCGCGCTCGCGTGGGCGACGCTCTCGATGGTCTACAGCGCCCAATACCAGTTCCACGAAGACCGGACCGACGAGCGGCTGGAGATCGCGAGGGCGGCAGCCGATCGTGCTTTCGAGCTCGACCCCGATCTGCCCGAGGCGTGGCGCGCGCTCGGCCTATGGCACTACTGGGGATACCGCGACTACGATCCCGCGCTCAGCGCCCTCGACCGCGCGGAGGTCGGGCTCCCAGCGGACCAGTGGGTCATGTCCGGCAAGGCGGCCATCCTCCGCCGCATCGGCCGCATCGAAGAGGGCATCCGCGCCTACGAGCAGAGCGTGCGAGTCAACCCGCTCAGCACGAGCCCCGTCTCGAATCTTGCGCTCCTCTACGCGTACGCGCGCAACTACGATGAGGCCGACCGGTTGGTAGCTCGCTCGCTCGCTCTCGAGCCCGAGGACGAGCAGAACCTCATCCAGCGGGGCATCCATGCGCTGTGGCGTCGCGGCGACACGGAGCCGCTTCGGGCCGAGCTGGACCAGATGGGAGCCCTCGAGGACTGGAACGGCATCATCACGGTCGAGCGTTGGCGCGTCGAGTACTACGACGGTCGTCACGAGCGTGCGATCGAGGTCCTCGACTCGGCGGGATACGAGGTGCTCGAGTACCAGTCGTACTTCTATCCGGCGGACCTCCTGCGCGGGATGTCCCGATTGGCGCTGGGCGACGCGGACGCAGCTCGCGCCGATTTCGAGGAGGCGCGCACCCTCTTGGAGGCGGCACTCGACCAGAATCCGGACGAGCCGAGGGTGCTCGCCGCCTACGGGCGCACCTTGGCGGGCCTGGGCGAGGTGGAGCC
>JBDHDM010000350.1:0-4667 GCA_039591515.1 Gemmatimonadota bacterium
GAATGTTGATCGTCCTCATTCCCCTTCTTCTCGCGGCCAGTTCCGCATGGGCCCAGGACCCGAACGAGCCCAACGACTCGCTCAGCGAGGCGACGCCCCTCGCGTGCCCCGCGGCGATCGACGTGGAGATCGATCCGCTGCGAGACGTGGACTTCTACGAACTCTCCGTCTCGCCCGGCGACATCGTGACGATCGACATCGATGCAGACGAGTTCGGATCCACCCTCGACTCGGTCCTCGGCATCTTCGACGCCTTCGGAACGCTGCGCGACACCAGCGACGACAGCACCGGGCCAGGGGAGACCGACTCGCTCGATTCCTTCCTATTGACCACTGGCTCCGGCGGGGGAGCGCTCTTCATCGCCGTGTCAGCCTTCTCGGACTTCGGCTTCGACGGAACGGACGCCGGGAGCACCGGGTTCTATTCCCTGATCGTCGCCTGCGAGTCCCCGGTCCCGGACGGAAGCGAGCCGAACAACTCCCTGGCTGACGCCACGCCGGTTTCGCTTCCGTTCGAGGCGAACCGGACCATTGCACCCGTCGCAGACGTGGACGTCTTCGAGATATCGATCGAGGTGGGGAACCTCGTCACGATCGACGTGGATGCGGCCGAGCTCGGGTCGACCCTCGATCCCGTGCTCGGGGTCCTGGATCCCGACGGCGAGATTCTCCAGGACAGCTACGATGATCCGGCCCCGGGAGAGCCCGTGACGCTGGATCCGTTCCTCATGTTCGTGGCCCGGCGTTCGGGCCCGTACTTCGTGGCGGTGTCGGCCAATGACGACGGCGACTTCAACGGTAGCGGAGCGTCCAGCTCCGGGGACTACACATTGCAGATCACGCGCGAGGCAGGGCTGGCCTTCGCCACCCGCGGGCGCCTCGAAACGCCCCTCTTCGGTTCACTGAGCAACCCAGGGTTTGTGTTCGGCGGCTATCCGCACGCGCCGGTCCTCGACGGGACACGACTCTACTTGCCCACCGGCATTGATATCAACGGTGTCGTGATCGCCGATGTGGGCGATCCGGACGCACCCCAGCTGCTCTCCCACTTCACCGGGATTCGATCCCGGGACGTCGCCGTCTCGGGCGATCGGCTCTACAGCGTCTCCAGCAACACCTTCGACATCGTGGACGTCTCGGATCCGGCGTTCCCCGTGGCACTCGGGGGCCTCGACATCAATCCTGGAGGCTCTGGCGCCGCGGCCGTGAGTGTCGCCGTCGAGGGCTCCATCGCCTTCGTCGCTGCGGGCGGACGGTACCTCGGCAACTTCCCGGCGCTTCGCGCCATCGACGTAGTCGATCCCACCGCTCCCGTACCCCTCGGCGCCTCGGCCGAGTTCGGCGGTGCGGATGTCTTCCTGGCCGACTCCCGGGCCTACGTTGCCTCGTACGAGGCCGGCCTGCGCATTTACGATGTCTCCGCGCCGGACGCGATCTCGCTAACTGGCTCGGTGGAGACCGACGGCAACGCGACCAACGTGGCCGTAGTCGGCAACCGCGCCTTCGTGGTGAATGCGGGCTTCGACCACTCGCTCGCCGTAATCGACGTGACGGATCCCGGGGCTCCATCAGTCGTCACCGTGCTTCCGATCCCCAGGGGCTTGACCGGATGGTCCTCGGAGGACGATCTGCTCGGGCTTCGCGTCGAAGGCGCCCGTGCCTACCTGGGTGGCCGGCGCGGGGTGGTCGTCGTCGACCTCTCCGATCCCGACACTCCGCGCCTCGAAGGCGTGATCGGCCGCGACGAGTTCACCGGCGGTGCCGAGGTGCTGGGCGAGCTCGTGATCGCCGCAGGACACAGCGGCCTGGCGGTGCTCGAGCTGTTGGCGTCGCCCGACAAGCCGGACCGGGACGGCGACGGGATCTCCGACGATGGCGACAACTGCCCCGACGTGCCCAATCCCAGCCAGGCCGACGTCGAAGGCGACGGAATCGGTGACGCCTGCGACAAGCCAAGCGTGAGGGCGACCGAGGTCGGCCGCTTGGAGACCGATCTATTCCCGGTGCTCGTGAACGTGGGCGGGTCTCGCGGGCATTATCCCCACCGGCTGTCCGTGGACAGAGACACAGCCTATTTGCCGATCGGATATCAATTTTTCTCCCCCCCGCTGCCGGGGGGCGTGCTCATCGCCGACCTCTCGGACCCGACGCGGCCAAGCCTGGTGACGGTCTTCTCGGAGATCGACTCCGCGGGGGTCGCCGTCTCCGCGAATTGGCTGTTCAGCGTCTTCGACGACAACTTCGCCAGCGTCGACGTGACGAGCCCGGTTGCGCCGCAGCTCCTCGCCGACCGCGACATCCGGCCGCCTCAGGGCGCCTTGACGGACGTCGCGCTGCGCGGGTCCGTGGCGTTCGTTGCGGGCGTTGGGCTTCCGCTCCGGACCGTAGATGTCTTCGATCCGACCAACCCAGGGGTGATCGGCGCAGCCGCCGAGACGGGAACGTTGGGGACCGCAGACGTAGCCCTCTCCGATTCTTTGGCTTTCGTCGCGTCTTTCGCAGATGGCCTGCGGATCTACGACGTGTTGGACCCCATCGAGATGCAGCTCCTGAGCACCACAGGAACCCTGGGCGATGCTGGGTCCGTCGACGTGGTCGGCGATCTCGCGTACGTGTTCAACGTGAGGAACTACGCGTTTTCACTCGCGATCGTTGACGTTTCGAATCCAGCGCGTCCGCACGTGCTCTCCGTCCTGCCGATTCCGCGGTTCATCATCGGCGGCATCGACCACATGCAGGTCTCGGATCTGAAGGTCTCGGGGGACGTTGCCTACCTGGCCGGCGTGCGTGGCGTAGTCGCCGTGGATGTCTCCGCGCCCTCAGCGCCCAACGTCCTCGGGACGTTCGGACTGGACGAGTTCACAGGAGGCGTCGAGCTTCTCGGCGACCTGGTCGTGGCTGCAAGCCGGACCGGCCTGGTAATCTACGAGGTCGACACGCCGCTCACCGTAGACATCGACATCAAGCCCGGCAGCGATCTCAGCCCCATCAACCCGATGAGCCGTGGCGTCATCCCAGTGGCCATCCTCGGCTCGGACACGTTCGATGTCGCTGACGTCGATGCGGCCACGCTGGCCTTTGGCCCCGATGCTGCCCCTCTGGCCCACAGAAATGGGCCGCACAGCAAGGACGCCAACCACGATCGCGTCAAGGACCTGCTCGCCCACTTCCGAACCGAAGAGGCCGGCATTGCCGTCGGCGACACAGAGGCTTGCGTCACGGGCGAGTTGCTCGATGGAACGCCCTTCGAGGGCTGCGACGACATCAAGACCGTGCCGGCCTGCGGCCTCGGCTACGAGTTGGCCTTCCTGCTCCCGCTGCTGATGTGGCTGCACGGCCGGCGTAGGAGCAGGACGCTATAGCCCGTAGCCGCAACCCAGCCCGACGCGCCCCGCTTCAGCGGGCCGCTCCCGCTCACCCCACGAACAGGATCGCCTCCAGCTTCCCCGCCGCGCGCTCCTGCATCCCGGGCAGAACGTGGGCGTAGCGGTCGACGGTGAATGACCTGCGCCGAATGGAACGACAGGCGCCGGAGCGTTCTGATTTCAACCTGTTGTCGATGCTCGATTTTTCGGGCCGAATCGGGCTGTGTAGCGTTCGTGTAGCAGCACGATCGTCGCCAAGGGTCAACGATTGCTCCCGCTGGTCGCCACGGCGCCACTCAAGGCGCGAGTGCTCAGGAGTGGGGTCCAGAATCCCTAGGCTGAGCCCAGGAGCCCGTCGAGCCTAAGCTAGTCCGCGGCTGTCACTCCGTGTTCGCAGCCGCCGTGCGTCCTTCGCTTCACGGCCGTCCTCCGCGTCACAGCCCACGCACCGGATTGCTGTGGCGGCGCGCGCACTTCGCGGCAGCCTGCCGCGGCGACGGCACCGGCACGTGTCTTGCTCTTGGTGCGCAGCGTGTCGAGCCGCTCACCAATTCCGGGCGCCGGTTTCCTGCTGGCCCTGCGCGTGCGCGTGCCGAGATGGTGTCCCACTCGCCCCGATTTGGAGGAACCGACTATGCCGAGATTGCTCGGTGGTGCCCTGGCGGGAAGGAGGTATTTGGCAATATCCCTCGCCTGGCTCAGCATCGGAATCCTCGCCCCACCGGCCTCCGCGCTTCCGCTGATCGCGGAGGTCTTCTACGACGCCGTGGGCTCCGACAACGGACACTCGTTCGTGGAGCTCTACGGCGTTCCCGGCACGTCGCTCGCGGGCTTCGTGCTGGAGGGCGTGAACGGCGCCAACGGCGGCGTCGGGCCCAGTGTGTCGCTCTCCGGCGCGATCGGTGCCGGGGGCTTCTTCGTCGTCGCGGACGACCTCGGCGATGGCACGACGCTCGTGGCCGGGGCAGACGAGCTCGCGAATTTCGACTTCCAGAACGGGCCGGATTCAATCGTGCTGCGCTTCGAGGGCGCAGTGGTGGATGCGGTGGGCTACGGGGCGTTCGCGGCGGCGGAGGTCTTCGCGGGCGAGGGCAGCCCGGCGCTGGATGCGCCGGCGGGCGCGAGCCTCGCGCGGCGCTTCGCCGACCTCGACAGCGACGACAACGCGGCGGACTTCGCCGTGCAGCTGGTGCCGACGCCCGGAGCCGGCCCGCTCAGCGTCCCCGAGCCGGCGTCGGCATTGCTGCTGGCGATGGGACTGGTCGGCCTTGCGCGCGCAGGCCGAGGCCGCCCGCCATGCGC
>JBDHDM010000351.1:0-4666 GCA_039591515.1 Gemmatimonadota bacterium
GGCCTCGTGGCCGGCCGGCCGCCTGCGGTGGATCTGAACGGGGAGCGCGCGCTTCAGCAGGCCGTCCTCAAGATGATCCACGAAGAGCTGCTGGCGTCCGCCCACGATTGCTCCGAGGGAGGACTCGCCTGCGCGCTGGCCGAATGCGCGCTCGGTGACGGCGAGACGCCGCTCGGGGTCTCCGCGTCCATCGACGATGATCTGCGGCCGGCCGCCGCCTTCTTCGGCGAGTCCCAGGGTCGCATCCTCGTCTCGTGCGACGCCGGCCGCACGGCGGAGGTCCTTCGCATTGCCGAACAGTACCATGTGCCAGCCCGGAAGATCGGCGTGGTGGTGCCGGAATCGGACGGATTCTCCATGACCGCCCGCAACGGGAAGATCTCCGTCGACCTCACTCAGATCGCAGAAGCGTATTTCACGGCGATCCCCTCCCTGATGGACGCACCCGTTGCCGACCGCTGACCCGATGTCACCACGTCCGCTACCCGTCCTACCCGTGCGTGGGGATCCCGCGGGCGAGGACGAGCCCCACGAACCGGGTACCCGCCCCGCTCTGTACGAGCTCGACGACCGGCCGCACGAGGAGTGTGGTGTCGTGGGTGTGAGTGGCGTCGAGAACGCCGCGGAGCAGGCCTTTCTGGCCATGTACGCTCTTCAGCATCGTGGTCAGGAGGGGGGCGGCATCGTGTCGTTCGATGGGGAGCGCGGATGGATCCACAAGGGCGCCGGCCTCGTCTCCGAGATCTTCGGGCCGGAATCTCTCGCTCGACTCAGAGGAGACTCGGCGGTCGGGCACGTACGGTACTCGACAGCGGGGGGCAGCGATCACGCCAACATTCAGCCGATTACGGCCCGCTATGCGCACGGTGATCTCGCTCTCGCGCACAACGGGAACCTGACCAATCAGATCGATCTGCGAACCCGTCTGGTCCGGGACGGGGCCATCTTCCGGTCGTCCTCCGACTCCGAGACGCTCGTGCATCTCATCGCGAAGTCGCGCCAGACGTCGGTGGACGCCCAGATCTTGGACGCGCTCGCCCATCTCGAAGGGGCCTTCTCCGTGGTGCTTGCGGTCGACGACTCGATCTACGCAGCCCGGGATCCCCGTGGCTTCCGCCCGCTCATCCTGGGGCGAAAGAGCGGCGGCCACGTGGTGGTCTCGGAGACCTGCGCCCTGGACATCCTGGGGGCCGACTTCGTGCGGGATCTCGAGCCCGGAGAAGTCATCCGGATCCGCGGGCCGGTGGTGGAAGCCGTGGGCCGGCTCGAGCCCGCGGAGCGCGCATCGCCCTGCATCTTCGAGCTCGTGTACTTCGCACGGCCCGACTCCCGGCTGTGGGGCGTCAGCGTCGACCGCGCGAGGCGAGCGTTCGGACGTCAGTTGGCCCGTGAGCACGGGGTCGAGGCGGATGCCGTCATGGCCGTGCCGGACAGTGCAAACTCGGCCGCCCTGGGCTACTCCGAGGAGAGTGGCATTCCCTTCGAGCTGGGCCTCCTGCGGAACCACTACGTGGGTCGCACCTTCATCCAGCCCGACCAGAAGGACCGGGACTTCGGCGCACGCATGAAGTACAACCCCGTGCGCGAGGTCCTGGACCAGAAGAGAATCGTCGTGGTCGACGACTCGTTGGTCCGCGGCACCACCAGCCGCTCGCTCGTTCGCATGCTGAGGCACGCCGGCGCTTCGGAGGTGCACCTGCGGATCGGCAGCCCGCCCGTTCGGTTTCCGTGCTTCTACGGGATCGACATGCCGACCAAGGGGGAACTGATCGGATCTCGCCTCGAGATCCCGGACATCGCATCGCGGCTCGAGGTGGACTCGCTCGGGTACCTCTCCCTGGACGGCATGGTCGAAGCCGTCGCGGAGGCCGGGCCGTATTGCACGGCTTGCTTCTCGGGTGACTATCCGGCCCCTCTCATCGACGTCGAGAAGGGCTTCGTGTCGGCCGAGGGCCCCCCGAAGGGCCGTTGACGCCGCAGCCACACCCGAGGGGCGAGGCGCCGTTGACCCCCGACGGAGGGTATTCGGACCATGCGCTCCACCGTATGCCAAAGGCGGAGCTGCACGTGCATCTGGACGGCTCGCTACGCCCGAGCACGATGCTCGAGCTCGCGCGGGAGCGTGGGGTCTCCATGCCGGCCGACGACGAGCACGGGCTCCGCTCGTACATGGTGGTCGAGGACGCAGCCAGCCTCGAGGAGTACTTGGAACGCTTCGCGACGACCCTGTCGGTCATGCAGGACACGGAGGCCCTCGAGCGGATCACCCGCGAGTGTGTCCTCGACCACGCCACCGAAGACGTGCGATACCTCGAGATCCGCTTCTGCCCACTCCTCAACACCGAGGCGGGGCTCCGGCCCGACCAGGTACTCGAGGCCGCGGTCACCGGAATGAGGAACGGAGAGATCGAAGCGCGGAGCCTGGGACGTTCGATCCGGGCCAACCTCATCGTATGCGCGCTTCGCTCGCACGACCCACCCCGGACCCGGGCGACTGCCGAGCTCGCGATCGAGTTCATGGATCGGGGCGTCTGCGGCTTCGATCTCGCCGGCGCCGAGGCAGGCCACCCGGTGGCCGACCACGCCGAGGCATTCGACCTCGCGGCAGACGCGGGGCTTCCGATCACGATCCACGCCGGCGAAGGGTACGGCCCGGAATCGATTCGCCAGGCGCTGGAGCAGGGCCACGCCCGTCGCATCGGACACGGGACGCGCCTCTTCGAGGATCCGCGCCTCGTCGAGGAGGTCCGGAGAAGGGGAGTCCCGCTCGAGGTCTGCTTGACGTCGAATACCCAGACACGCGTGGTGGCTCGGCGGGAGGAGCACCCTGTGCGTGACTACGTGCGCGCCGGCATCTCCGTGGTGTTGGGCACAGACAATCGCCTCATGTCGGGTGTGACCCTCACCGACGAGTACAGGCACGCGCGGGATGACCTCGGCCTCGACCCGACCGAGCTTCGCGCGGTCGCCCGCGCCGGCTTCGAGCACGCGTTCATCGACGAGGTGACGCGATCCGAGCTTCTCGAACAGTTCTCCGCGGGGCTGGCCGGCCTGGTATAGCCCGCGAACAGGTCCCGCTCCCGCAGCTCACTCCTCGTCGGCGAGCATCCTCTCGGCGAGGTCGACGAACTCGGCCGAGCCCATGTAGAGGGGCACGCGCTGGTGGAGCGACTTCGGCTCCACGTCCAGGATGTCAGTGGCTCCGGTGCTCGCGCGACCTCCGGCATGCTCCACCACCATCGCCATCGGAGCCGCCTCGTACAGGAGGCGGAGCTTACCACTCGGATTCGTGTTGTCTCCCGGGTACATGAAGAGACCGCCTTGGAGCAGGGTCCGGTGGATGTCGGCAACGAGGGAGCCGATGTACCGGGAGCCAAAGCCCCCCTCCGTCTTCAGATGGCTGACGAGGCGCTGTTGTCCCCGGTTCCAGCGGGCGTAGTACGCCTCGTTGACCGAGTAGACCTTCATAGGTGGGTCCGGCATCCGCATGTTCGGGTGGCTGAGCAGGAACTCGCCGATCGAAGGATCGAGAGTGAAGCCGTGCACCCCGGCGCCCGAGGTGAACACGAGCATCGTCGAAGACCCGTATAGAACGTAGCCCGCCGCGACCTGCTGCGACCCAGCTTGCAGGCAGTCCTCCAGCGTCCCACGCTCCCCATCCGAGATCTTTCGGTGGATGCTGAAGATCGTGCCGATCGACACGTTGACGTCGATGTTCGAAGAGCCGTCCAACGGATCGTAGATCACCACGTACTCGCCCGACGGGAACTTGTCGGGAATCGGGAGGAAGGTCTCGTTTTCCTCGGACGCCATGCACGCGACCAGCCCGGTGTGGTCGAGCGCTCGATATATGACCCGATCGGCGAACAGATCGAGCTTCTGGACGACCTCGCCGTGCACGTTCTCCTCCCCGGCGGCGCCCAGAATGTCGACCAGCCCGGCCTTGTTGACCTCACGCCCGATCAGCTTGGCAGCCAGCGCGATGTCGTGGAGAAGATGGGTGAAGGCCCCGGTCGCCTCGGGGTGGCGCTGTTGCTCGTCGACGAGGAAACGAGAGATGGTGACGACGTGGCTCTGGGAGTTCATGAAGACGCGTGGGGTAGCGGTGTCGTGGGGCGGGGCGATCGAGCCCTATGGGCAAAGTAATGCGCAGTCGCGCGGAGCGTGGCGATCTCATTCGGGTGGGACACGCACCTCGGTCGTGACCGAGAGGGCCCCGTCGGGTCGCGCCACGACCCGCACCGACCCGTGGTGGTCCGTCCGGTAGATCCGCGCCCCCGAAACTGCGAGGCGGCGCAGCACGGCCGGTGCGGGGTGACCGTACCGGTTCCAACGGCCCACGGACACGAGTGCCACCTCCGGCTTCACGATCGTGAGAAAGGTCGAGTCGGTCGACGTCGTGCTCCCATGGTGGCCCACCTTCAAGACGTCGATGTCGCCAGCCTGGTCGGCGATCGCTCGCTCCACCTCTACGTAGGCGTCGCCCGTGAGTAGCGCGGTGAAGTCGCGCCAGGACACCAGCAAGACCACCGAGGCCGTGTTCCCCTCTCGAGCGTCCTGAGGCAAGTCGGCGGGGTGCAGCACACGGAAGAGCACGCCGTCCAGTTCCCAAGCGTCCCCTGCGCGAGCACCCACCCACCGAATCCCCCGCCCCGCGGCGGCCTCG
>JBDHDM010000352.1:0-4663 GCA_039591515.1 Gemmatimonadota bacterium
GGTCTTCGACCGCATCGATTTGATTGACCACGTCCACCAGGTGCCGAACCTCGGTCACGCCCCAGAAGACCTGGCTCGCTCCGACGAAGGCGCTGAACGAATCCCGGAACAGCTCGACGCCCAGCTCCCGCACGTCCGCGTGGGACCGATTCTCGTCGTGTGCGTCCAAACGGAAGAAGCCCTCCCCCACCAACCTCCAGGCACCGCTATCCGAAAGGAGGACCGCTTCCGGTGCCAGAATCAACGAAGGCGAGACGTGCGCCGACACCTGGTCTCCGAAGAGGGGCGCGTCCGGAAAGAACCGGGCGGACCCGCCGACCTCGGCTCCGAAGGAAACCGTCTGTGCCGGAGCCGCTCCCGGGCCGAACGCGAGGGCCACACCCAGGGCCCCTGCGATCAGGCGGGCCCGAGGCTTCCTGCGCGTCATCGGGCCCTCCGCAGTCGCGACGGCGTGAAGTCGTCGGCCGTGAGGCCGGAGCCGAAGCTCCACGCCTCGAAGAGCAACTCCGTCGTCTTCCCGTTCTGGTGGTTCACCATGACCATGCGCGCGGGGCGCCAGTACCCGTCGCCGTAGCCGCGGTATCCGTCGGACGTGAGCGTCTTGAGGAGCACGTCCTTGCGGTCGTAGAAGTCGATTTGCTGGACCCGGTACTCGGTGTTGTCCCACCACACGATTTGCCGTGTGTAGCCGGAGTTCTCGTAGCGCGGTAGACGCTCGACGACCTCACATTGGAGATCACCGCATGGCTCGGTGCGGAGCCAGCGGTACTCGTACTTCTCCACCTCCTGCGAGACGAGGTCCTCGTAGGCGAACTCGCTTCCCACGAACGGGCCGGACTTGTTGCCGGAGGAGATTCGCTTCACCCGGCGAAGGGCCGGGAGGTAGAGCCACTGGTCATCCGGCTCGAGGATCCGACTGTGCGAGAGAAGCGCCGTACCCTCGATGTCACGGGGGCTTTCGAAGACGATCAGGCTCTGGTCACCGAGCCCCTCGCCTGTCGTCTCGAGCGCCATCCTCCGTAGGGTGCGGGAGCTCTCCTGACCACCTCGGTTGCGCAGCACCATACGCATCGTCGTTGCGTTGTCCTGCCATCCGAAGTCCTGCGCGTCGGCCGCCTCTGCGACGGCGCGTCCCCGCTGCTCGGGGCTTTGACCCATGACCTGGCTCGGTGCGTTCGTCAGGGTCAGTGCGAGGAAGACCGTCCACATCGCTGATATCGTGCTTGTGCGTTTCATGATCTCGTTCTCCAAAGTCGTGTTCTCAGTTTGAAATCCGTCTCTTCCCACGAACGACGTGGGTCTCAGTCCGCTCCTACCGGGACCGGCTCACCTGCGGGCGCGAGCGTGCTGCGGGGTTGTCGATCCGACTCCCGCCGACCGTCGAAGGCGATGAGGAGTGCGGGCAGGAGGAGGAAGTCCACCACCAGGGCACACACCACCGTGAGCGACGTCAGCAGCCCCATGTAGGCCGTGACGCGGAACGTGCTCATGCCGAGCATCGCGAATCCGACCGCGACGATGATCGTGGTCGCCACGATGGCGGGGCCCACGCGCTCGAACGCCTCTCGAACGGCCTCGATCGCCGATAGGTGGCGTCGGGCCCGGTTGTACTTCGACAGGAAGTGGACCGTGTCGTCCACGATGATGCCGATGGCGAGGCCCGCGACGACCGATACGGCGAACCCGACCTCTCGCACCAGCGCTGCCCAGATGCCGAACGCCATCAGTGTCGGGACGATGTTGGGGATCAGGCTGATCATCCCCATGCGCACGCTGCGCAGGGCTACCACGAGGATGCCGGCGATGAGCAGGAACCCGAGCCCGGTGCCCAGCACCATGGAGGCGATGTTGCGACGTGTGATCTTGGCAAACATGAGTGCCGGGCCCGTCCCTCGAGCCTCCCGCATCGAGGCCGTACCGTTCTCGCGAAGCCACGCTTCCGCGGCTGCGGTCTCGTCCTCGATCATCGCCACGTCGACGTCCGCATAGGTCACGTCGAGACGGAGGGCGCTCTTGTCGACGTTGATCTGGTCGTTCACGTCGAGGCCGTACGGCAGCGACATCTCGTAGAGCAGCAGGTACTGAGCTCCGAGCTCCCGACGATCCGGTTGACGGAAGTAGGCCGGGTCGTCGCCGTGCATGTTCTGGTTGAGCCGCTTCATCGTGTGGCTGAAGCTGTTGACGTGCGCCACCGCCGGGCGCGCTTCGAGCCACTCCGCGAACTCCTGCACCGTGCGCAGGAATTCCGGGTCCGCCACACCCTGGGGTGCGCCCGACTCGAGGGAGAAGCTCGAGGTGTATGGTCCCGTCAGGTGGGTCATCGCGAACTCGGTACCCGGCCGGATGGGGAGGGAGTGGTCGAAGTATTCGAAGTACTGGTCGTTGATCCTCAGCGTCGGCACGAGCGAGATCAGGGCGACCACGGCGACCGTCGCCCCGATCAGGATCGGTCGCGCCCGGGACGTGACCACGTGTGCGACACAGTCGACGGCGCGGTCCATCAGCCCGCTTCGCGAGCGGCCCGGCGCCCGACCGTGGCTCATCGCGAGGATCGCCGGAAGTGCGGTCATCGCGAACAGCCATGCCACGCCGACCCCGAACGCGGTCACGTTGCCGAGGAGCCGAAACGGGGGCGAGTCGCTGAAGTTGAGTGTCAGGAAGCCGATGGCTGTCGTGACCGTCGTCAGGAAGACGGGTTGGACGTTGACCGTCATGGCTTCGACGATCGCGTCGTCCCGATGTTTCCCTTCGCGGAGCGCCTGTAGGTACGACACGATGATGTGCACCGAATCCGCCACCGCGAGCGTGAGAATGATCGTCGGCGCGGCGGCGCTCGTCGGATCGAAGAACACCCCCAGGTGTCCCGCCACGCCGACTGCGGTGACCGTCGAGAGGAGGATCACGACGAGGGTTCCGACCGTGCCGCCGACGGACCTCAGCATCGCGACGACGGCCAGGAGCAACGCTCCGAACATGGCCGGCATCACGACCGGGGCGTCGTTCCGGGGAGCGTCGGCGAAGGCCATGTTGAGCATCGCGACGCCCGTGCTCTGGATCTCCAGGTCAGGGTATCGCTCGCGATACCGACGCTCGAGCTCACGAACGTGCGCGGCCGTGGCCGGGAGCTCTTCTTTGGACACGCCCGGGAGGACGATGCGCACATTCACGCCGGCCGCCGCTCCGTCCACCGATACGAGGCGACCGGCGAGCAGCGGCTCGCGCAGGGCTACGTCACGCGCCCTCTCGGCGATCCGGTCGGTGATGTCGCCCGGCCCCACGAGATCCTCCACCACGAGCTCGTCGCCGTCTGCCCAGGTGTGTTGGAAGTTGGTGATCGCGTCGACGCGGCTGGAATGGGGGATTTGCCACGCGTCTTCGACGAGGCTCCGGATCGCCTCCAGCGTCCTCTGGGTGAAGACGTCATCCGTTCGCGGCTTCACGACGAAGAGGACGTTGTCGTTGCGCGTGTAGATGTCCTCCAGCTCCTGGTAGGCCATGAGATCCGGGTTGTCCTCCGAGAAGAACGTCCGGTAGTCGGTCGATAGGCCGAGGTGTCGCGCACCGTAGCCCGCAGCCGCAGTAACCAGGATCGCCAGCGCCAAGACGCTGGTCCGATGCCGGATGACCCACCTCGTGAATCGGGCCACAGCGCCCTCGTGGACCCCAGCGCCTTCGTTCTCTGCCGTCATCTGCAACCCCTCTTGTTGTGTACCTGCCGGTACAGAAAAGCCGAAAAGAATGAATCACTGCGTGTTGTGTACTAAGCAGTACAGAAATACCGAAAAAAAAAGACCAGGCTCATGTCGGCGAGGGCGCCAGCTCGAACAGGGTCTGAGTCGCACCGAGGGCCTCGTCCTTGTCGATGCCTGCCTCGATGAGCACGTGCGCCCCCCAGGCGACCGCCATCATCAGGAGGGCTGCCTTCTCCGGATCGAGGGTACCGGGAAGGGCTCCGTCCTTCTGCGCGGCCCTCATCTGGTCGGCGATGATGCCGCGCATCCTGGCGATGCCCCGCCGGATCGCCGCCGTGACCTCCGGATCGTCCCCTCGGTGCTCCTTCGCCACGTGCACGAAGTAACAGCCGTGGGCGCCCTCATCGCTGGCGACGCTGTCGAGGTAGCTCCCCAGGAGCGCCTCCATGGCGTCGACCCCCGGCTCGCGTTCGAAGAGCACGCGATAAGGGCCGCCCTCTTCGAGCAGGAGGAGGTACCGATCGAGCGTTCGCAGGTATACCTCCCGCTTACTGCCGAAGGTGTTGTAGAAGCTCCCGCGCCCGATCCCCATCGCCTCCATCAGCTCCTCGGTGGAGGTCGCCTGATAACCGCGTTGCCAGAAGACGTTCATCGCGCGGTCCAGCGCGAGGTCTTCGTCGAATTCTCGTGGCCTGCCCATGCACCCACGGTAGAGGTTTTGTACTAATGTGTCAATAACTGTCGCTCGTGCCCCCGAAACGACCTACGTGCGGTGGTAGGCCCGACCTCCGGCGCTCCTCGTCATGTGCCCGTGGTCGATGAGGCCTCGACGGATCGTCGCGGTGTCGTCCGAGAGGGTCTCGAGTCGGCGATTCACCTCGCGCTCGTCCCACGGACCCTCATCCTCGAACAGACGGAGGGCGTACCGGAGGATCACGTCGAACTTCTTCCGCTTGATCGGGAACTGCGCG
>JBDHDM010000353.1:0-4644 GCA_039591515.1 Gemmatimonadota bacterium
GTGAAGCGTGCCTCCGACGCATATCAGCGGACACGGCTGGAGGGAACGGGCGGACTGCTGTTGAAAAAGGTGATCGCATGGCTGAAGTGAGCAGCACCCCGACTCCTGCCCCGGAGGCGGCCGCGACCGCCTCGCGCAGCGCGCTGCTGAAGCTCGCGCTGCTGATGACCCTCTTCGTCGGTGGGGCGCTTGCGGTGTCGGTGACGCCGTTGGGCAGCTACCTGAGCCGCGAAGGCGTCGGGCAGGCGATCAGCTGGCTACGCGGATCGACGTTCGCTCCCCTCCTCTACATCGGCATCTACGCCATCGCCACCGCTCTCGCCATCCCGGGCTCGGTGCTCACGCTCGCCGGCGGCGCCATGTTCGGCGTGCTGTGGGGCACTGTGTACACCACGATCGCGGCCAACATCGGAGCGAACCTCGCCTTCGGAGTGGGGCGGTTCCTGGGAAGGGAGGGTGTCGAGCGCCTGGCCGGAGCGCGGCTGCAAGCGCTCGACCGGGCCACGGCCAGCCACGGCTTTCGCGGGCTGTTGACCCTCCGGCTGATCCCGGCGGTTCCGTTCAACGCGCTCAACTTCGGGACGGGGCTGACCGCGATCCGCTGGCCCACGTACGCGATGGCCACCGCCATCGGGATCTTCCCGGGGACCCTGGTCTACACGATGTTCGCGGACGCGCTCCTCGCCGGCTCGCAGGAAGCCTCGCGGGAGGCGTTCGCTCGTGTTCTCCTTTCCGGAGCCCTGCTTGTGTTGTTGAGCTTCTTGCCGGCGATCGCCCGCCGGATCGGCATGCGCCTGCCCGGAACCGCCGTGATGATCGTGATCCTCGCCGCCCTCGGAGGCGAAGGGTCGACGGCTGGCCTCGGACCGGCGGAGGCACGGGCACAGGAGGTACCCACCCACGCCGCCTTCAGCTCGGTTCTGCGCGACGTCGTGCACCAGCCGCTCGTCGACTACCAGGCTGTCGTGGACGCGCAGCCTGCCCTTCGCGCCTACCTCGGCACGCTCGCGGCGACCAGCTTGGAGGCCGTCACCGCGGCATCCCGCGAGGAGCAGCTCGCCTTCTGGATCAACGCCTACAATGCGTGCATGCTCCAGCTCGTGGCCGACCACTACCCGATCGAGAAGGACGGCAACGTCTTCGCGCGCATCAAGAACTCCGTCGCGGGTCGGCCCGCGAACTCCGTCTGGCAGATCCCGGACGTCTTCACTCGGTCGCACTGCCGGGTCGCAGGAAAGGAGCGCTCCCAGGACGAGATCGAACACGAGATCATTCGCCCGATGGGCGAGCCTCGCATCCACTTCGCCGTGAACTGCGCGGCCCAAAGCTGCCCGGTGCTTTGGCCCGAGGCGTATGAGGCGGCGACGCTGGAGGCGCAGCTCGACCGTGCGGTCGAGCACCTGGTTGCCGACGAGAGGCACTTCGTGGCGGAGGCGTCCGTCGTCCGGCTCAACAAGGTGCTCGACTGGTTCAAGGAGGACTTCGGGGGCGAAGAGGGCTTGCGATCGTTCTTCGCGCCCTACCTGTCGGAGGAGACGGCCCGGATCCTTGCCGACCCCGACACGCGCTTGGAGTTCTTCGACTACGACTGGACGCTGAACGACGTGGAGCGTTGAACACGGACACGGACGCGCTCTCGGTCGTCATCCCGACGCTGAACGAGGAGCACCGCCTTCCCTCGTTGTTGGCCGACCTGGCCGGGCTGGGCGGTCTGGTCCGAGAGGTTCTGGTCGTGGACGGGGGGTCGAGCGACGCGACCGCGGACATCGCTCGCCGACACGGCGCGAGGGTGATCGTGACCGAGCGTGGCCGGGGCCCGCAGCTTCTGGCCGGGGGCATGGCCGCGCAGGGTGATTGGCTGTTCTTCGTACACGCGGATTGCCGGTTGTCCTCCGAGGCCGCTCGCGCCCTGACGGACTTCACCTCGCACGCGGCCGACACGGACTTCGCGTACTTCGAGTTCCGCCTGGAGCGCCGTGGGCCCTTCTCCAGCTTCATCGAGGCCGGGCAGCGGCTTCGGGAGCGCGTGTCGGGCCTCGTATACGGGGATCAGGGGCTGATCGTCTCTCGAGCACTGTACGCGGCGGCTGGCGGACACCCCGCATGGGGTCTCAGGGAGGACGTCGGCATCGTCGATCGTCTCCGCCCGCTCGGGCACGGTCACCGCCTTGCAGCCGAGCTGACGACCAGCGCGCGACGGTACGAACGCGAAGGACGGGTCCGCGCGTGGCTGCGTAACGTGGCCCTCATCTGTGGCTTCCGGCTTGGTGTCTCGCCGGCCCGTCTCGGCCGCTGGTATCGGCCCGAGCCGCGCATGCACCGGCCGGGTCAGGCGGTGGTCGCCGTCTTCGCCAAGGCACCGCGACCCGGTCGGGTGAAGACCCGCCTCGCCGCGGACGTCGGAGCGTCCGAGGCCGTGCGCATCTACCGAATGATCGGGCGTGAAACGGTCGACGCCCTGCGCCAAGGCCCTTGGGACACGCGCGTGTACGTCACTCCGGCCACCGAGCAGGGCATCGCCGCGGTCCAGGAATGGCTCGGCCCCGAAGGTGTGTCTTTCCACACGCAAAGTGAGGGCGATCTCGGTCATCGGATGAGCTCCGCCATCGAGGAGTGCCTGGCCACCGCCGATGCCGTCGTCGTCGTGGGCTCCGACATCCCTGGGCTCGACGCCAGGGCCGTGCAGTCGGCCCTCGCCGCTTTGACCGAAGCCGACGTGGTCCTCGGCCCCGCGACCGACGGCGGCTACTATCTCGTGGGCATGACGCAGCCTCACCCCACGCTCTTCGAGGACGTCCCGTGGAGCACGGCCCAGGTGCTGCCGCTCACGGAGGCCGCGATCCGGCGGGCCGGGTTGCGGTACCTGTTGCTCGATCCGCGTACGGACGCCGACACGCTCGCAGACGTACCGGAGCCCTATCTGGCCCCCTGAGGGCACAGATTTTGCATCTTGGTTACGAAGTTCTTGCACCCGCGACGCGGGTTGTGGAGCTTCTGACAGGCCCTACTTCGGATTGCATGGAAACGGTCAACACGCTTCGCTCGCGCCTTCGCTTCGACAGCCTGGAGCACATCACCACTCCGGATGGATCCGGACGGGTCGCCGTTCGCCTGGAATGGGACGGCGAAACGTTCGAGGGGACGGTCGCGTGCCTGCAGACGCAGCAAGGCGTGCTCAAGGCCGCGTCCGAGGCAACGCTCATCGCTACGGTCGCGGCCGCCCGGGCGTTCTCTGACGAGCCGATCGAGCTCGAGGTGGTCGGTGTGAAGGCGGTCCGAGCGTTCGATGGCTGGGTCGTCGTCACGCGGGTGAACGGGCTCGTCGATGCCGAGACGTACCGTCTGCTCGGAGCGGCTCCATGCGAGCGGGAAGACGACCTGCCCGGGGCGGCAGTCAAGGCCATCCTGAACGCGTGCAATCGCGTCGTGGAGCATCGCGTTTCACGCTAACGCGCGGCCGCGCGCCTCTGCGATCGCCGGCCCGGCCTATGGGCTGCCGGTTCCCCCTCCCTCTGGCTCGCGCCGCAGCCCTCGCTCGTACCGTTGCCAGAGCCCGGGGCGGACCGGGACGAAGATCACGTCCAGTGGCCGGCGCGCGCTGATGACTGCGAAGACCGGAACGCCCTCGTACATCCCGACCCTCAGGATCTGATCGCAGTCGACCGGGAACGTGTCGTTCGACTTCCCGAAGTCCCCCCCCTCGAACACGATCACCCGGTCGTCTTGATACCAGAACGCGTCACCCGCGTAGGCTCCGGCGAACTCGAGTCCCGGCCGCAGATCACGGAGAGGGACCGCGTCCGCGCCGACGAGCGTGTCTCCGACCACCGTCACCCGAATCGAGACGTTTTGTCCCGTCGCAAGGCAAATGCTCGAAGGTGTTCCTTCCGGCTCCGCCACCTCGCCGACCTGGACGACCACCGTGTCCGGAGGCGGCGCCGCAAAGTAGATCGTGTCCGGCTCGGTTCGGCGCATGCCCGTGGGCCGGCAGCGGAAGCCCGGCGCGTCGAGACACACGGCCAGGGACGCAACCAGGCCGAGTTTGGGCTTCATGTACTCGGACTCATGTCCCTCGAGAGGGCGAGAGTGGTTCAGCGCGAGGTACTGGGCGCCGAGCCGCACCCCCGCCCAGTCGACCTGCGCACCGACGTTGACGTCGAAGCCGTTGTGCTCCGCCATGAGGGTGAGACGCGTGCGGTCGTTGAACCCCAGGTGGAGGGAGGTTCCCGCGAACCATCCGCCACCCCGC
Source organism: Gemmatimonadota bacterium (assembly GCA_039591515.1). GTDB lineage: Bacteria > Gemmatimonadota > Gemmatimonadetes > Longimicrobiales > Gaopeijiaceae > UBA2589. The sequence goes on from JBDHDM010000353.1 coordinate 4,250, forward strand.
CCCTCCGAATAGAAGTCGAGCTCCCCGCCCTCCCTGAAGGTCCCTCCCCCGTAACCGAGCGACAACGTCAGGTCGTTCTCCGGGAGCGGGCCGCCGTCGTACCCCCTCACGTAGGCCGTCGCGACCGCGTAGAGGCTCAGGTTGGAGCTCATGCCCGGCACGCTGGTGTAGGTCCTGCGCAGCCGCTCGTCGGGAAAGCCCAGTCGACCCGGCGCGAGCTCGACGCCGTCACCGAACGTGGGGCTGGTGACATAGCGACCCCCAACGGCCAGACCGACCCCCTGATCGACCGGCTCCCACAGCCGGAGGCGGCCGAAGACGCCCCACATGTTCCCACCCTCTTCGGCCGCATTGAGCGATTGCAGGGTGAAACCGACCTCACCCCGATCGAAAAG
>JBDHDM010000354.1:0-4619 GCA_039591515.1 Gemmatimonadota bacterium
TTCGCCGAGGTAGGGGCCAACCCAAAGAGGCCGGCCACGCCGAGGGCCACCGCCCGAAGTCCGGAAATCCGTAACAACGAAATGGGCTCCATGCATCATGATCTTGAGGATTGGCACGCCCGAACCACCACACCGCCCGCGTCCCTCGCCGCAGGGAGTCGAAGCGCGGGTCGCCTAAGGTAGGGACGGAGGCGAGACGCGCCACGCCTGTTGACGTGACACGGAGCCGGCCGCAGGTGTTCCCTTGTTCCATGGGGCCTGCCCGGTGCACGCGACGGGGCTTCGGGGATTCACGAGCGACCAAGCAGTCTCTCGGCGAGCGCCGCGCAGCGGCATGTCACCGCCCCGAGGGATGGATCATCCTGGAGCATGCGATTCGAGATCTCCGGCGGCTTGCCTGACGCGGGTTCCCTGATCGACGAGCGGAGCCGACCCGACTTCCGAGAGGTCTTCGGCACGCTCGCTCGCAGCTCCACCGACATCGCGGTCGCGGTCACGCGTGTCCGCCTCTCGACGCTGGACCTGAAGGCGTCCGAGCTGGAGCACGTGGAGGGGCTGCGAGTGCTGGTGACGGAGCTCAATGCCCTCACGCTCGACGCCGAGGCCCGTCTGATTCGGTCCGACCCCCGCCGAGCGCCTCGAGTCGAGCTGTATCGTCGATTGCTCGAGACAGGACACCTGGAAGTGCGCTCGGCACCTCTCGGCGGGTGGTCCCCCGACTTCACCGTGTTCTCCGACACGAACGGTCCCGCTGCAGTCCTCTCGGGCTTTCACTGGTTCGAGCGGCCCTATCCACACCGGGGGCCGGCACTCGCCTCCATCCACTACTCCGGCGGCGCGAGACTGGCCGCGGAGCGACATCAGGAGCTGTGGGAGCAGGCGCACGACGTCGGTCCTGCGGTCTGGAGCATCTTGTCCAAGGCGGAGCGGGCTGCCCGGCTCGCCGACGTGGCCACTGGTTGACACTCCGTCCCGCGAGGGACTTAATTACTTCCCCGCCGCACAAGAGGCGGCCGATCCGGCGTAGCTCAGTTGGTAGAGCAGCTGGCTGTTAACCAGCGGGTCACAGGTTCGAGTCCTGTCGCCGGAGTTTTCGATACCTCTCAGGAAGGTCGGCGCGTTCCCCGGCGATGGTCGAGCGAATCCGCGACGGTTCCCGTGTCTAGCATCGGGATTCTTGGGGGAGGCCAGCTCGCTCGGATGCTGGCCGAGTCTGCTCTGCGTCAAGGGCTCCAACCCGTCGTCCTCGCGGAGTCCGAGGCTCCCCCGGCGGGTGTCCCTGGCGTCCAGCTCGTCCACGGCGCGCTCGACGATGCGAAAGCACTGCGCGAGGTCTTCGCGCAATCCCGGTGGGTCACCGTTGAGAACGAGTTCCTGAATCTGGACCGGATTCGCGAGGCCATGGAGGCTTTCCCGTCCGTCCGGTTCCATCCGGGGATCGCGGGCATCGCCGTGGCGCAGGACAAGCTGAAGCAAAAGGAGCTTTTTGCTCGGCTGGCAGTCCCATCTCCGGAGTACGACGTCATCGCCGCGGACTCTCTGGATCGGGATCTCGAGAGAGTCGGGTCACGTTTCACGGAGGGCTTCGTGCTGAAGTGGTCCCGCTTTGGATACGATGGCCGGGGGAATTTCGAGGTGCGTCCGGATCGACCTGGCGCCCGGGACGAGATCGAGGCATTCGCCCGCGCGGCAGAAGACGCGGGCGGGGGCGTCTATGCGGAAGGCTGGGTCGACTTCGAGTGCGAGTTGGCCATGGTCTCGGCGAGGTCGGAGGGGGGCCAGCAGGCGTTCTTCCCCCTGGTGGTGAGTCGGCAGGAGCGGGGGGTATGCCGCGAGGTGGTCGCTCCCGCCGTGGACGTCGGTGTCGCTCGGGAGCTCGAAGCGAGGGTGCGCGACATCCTGCGCGCCGTGGGCGACTACCTCGACATGTGCGGTGCCTTCGCCATGGAGTTCTTTCTCACTCCCGACGGGCGCGTGCTGGTCAACGAGATGGCGCCGCGGGTCCACAACACGGGGCACTACACCCTGTTCGGTGACGAGCCGAGCCAGTTCGATCTCCACGTGCAGGCCGTGACGGGCGCGGAGCTCGCACTCCCGGCCGTGCGCTCCCTCTCGGCCATGCGAAACCTGCTCGGCCCGCGCGAGCCGTCCCACCGGCGCCCCTGTCCGGCGCCCACGGCCACACCCCCCTCGGGAACGATGCTGTATTGGTACGGCAAGCATACGGTGGCGCCAGGCCGAAAGATGGGCCATCTCACGGGGCGCGCTCGCTCGCGGGAAGAGTTGACACACATGCTCACCGCGATGGAGGCATACGAAGCGGAGTTCTGGGCAACGATCCCAACCGAGGAACGCGAGGAGAGATGACGGCAAGAGTCGAGAGTGGGGCAGGTGCGCGTGTAGCGATCATCATGGGCTCGGACTCGGACCTGCCCGAAATGAAAGGGGCGGCGGAGGCGCTCGACGAGCTCGAGGTACCGTACGAGATGTCGGTGGTCTCGGCGCACCGCACGCCCACGGAAATGTCGGACTTCGCCGAGCAGGCCGATGCAAGAGGCCTCGCGGTGATCATCGCGGGCGCCGGGGGTGCAGCTCATCTGCCCGGCATGGTGGCTGCCCACACCGCCCTCCCCGTGATCGGCGTGCCCGTGCCGGTAGGGCACATGAACGGAATCGACGCTCTACTTTCCATCGTCCAGATGCCGAAGGGCGTACCGGTTGGGAGCGTGGCGATCGGAGCCTCCTATAACGCGGGTCTCCTGGCCGCTCAGATCGTCGCGTTCGGCGGCAAAGAGGCCGATCGCGAGCTCGCGGGGAGGATCGAGGCCTTCAAGGAGACCATGCGTCAGCAGGTGCTCGCCAAGCAGATCTGATTTCAGGGAGTCTGGCCCGGGACTAGTCATGTATACATGACATGATGTAATGTCCTGATGACCTGCCACGATCAGAATCCGTGCCCCCGGCGCTATGGCGCAATCACCGCTCACCTCGACGCTGCGCTCGCGCAGATCGGCCGCGGGCCTCTCACAGGACGGCCTCGCGCGGCTGGTCGGTGTATCCAGGCAGGCCGTGGTCTCGATCGAGGCCGGACGTCAGGTCCCGTCTACGACCCTCGCGATCCAGCTCGCCCGGGCCCTCCGGTGCTCCGTGGAGGACCTCTTCGACCTGTCGGGGGCGGACATGTTCGAGGTGACCGGCTCGAGCCCTGCGCCGCGACCGGGCACGCGTGTCGCCCTGGGGCGGGTGGACGGTCGCTGGGTCGCACACCCGGTGGGCATTCGGCCCGAGGCCGCAGACGGGGCGGTGCGCGAGGGATCGGCCGGCCGTGCGTCGCTCGAACCGGCTGCCTCCAACGCCGTCCGTGCGGAAGCGTTCTACGATCGCAGTGAGCTCGAACGGACGGTTCTGGTCGCCGGCTGCGCCCCCCTCCTGGGGATTCTCGGCCACCGCCTGAGTCGCAGGTACTCCGACGCGAAGGGTGCGTGGATACCCGCCAACAGCGAGCAGGCTCTCTCCCTCCTCGAGAAGGGCCTCGTGCACATGGCCGGGCTCCACCTCGTGCGCTCGGACGCGCGCGGCGGACACGAATCGATCGTGCGCGCCCGGCTCCCGAATGAAAGAACCGCCATCGTACACGTCATGCGGTGGCAGCAGGGTCTCCTGGTGGCCGCCGGGAATCCCTTGGGCATCGTCGCTCCACGAGACCTCCTGCGTCCCGATGTTCGGCTCGCTCGTCGCGAGGCGGGCTCGGGTGCATACCGTCTCACACGCCGCCTCCTCTCCGAAGACGCCCGTCGTTCCGTGCCAACCGGAGGGCCCCTCGCCCGGAGCCACACCGAGGTGGCCACCCTCGTTCGTTCGGGGGCCGCCGACGTCGGCGTGGCCATCGAGTCTGCCGCGCTCGAAGAGGGGCTGGACTTCTTCCCCCTCGAAGAGGAGCGATTCGACCTCGTCATGCCGCGACGACGGCTGGAGGAGACCCCCACGGCCCGTCTGCTGGACCTCCTCGCAGGGCTCGACTTTCGGGCAGAAGCCGGATGCCTTGCCGGACACGACCTGTCGAGCGCCGGTCATACCGTGTCCGTCGACCCCGCATGAGCGCCGATCCATGACCGGCGGACGGCCACGTCCCTTCCCGGCCCCGACCGTTCTGTCCACGCGACGCAGGGCAGGACGCCTCACCATCCTGGGCGCGCTGATGGGATGCTCGGCCGCAGCGACGTGCACCGGCGCGATCGGCGACGACGGACGAGCCGGCGTCTCCGTCTTCGCGGCCAGCTCCCTGGTCGACGCGTTCTCCGAGCTGGAAGCGGAGTTCGAGCGTGCGAATCCCGACGTCGACGTCCAGATGACGTTCGCGGGAAGTCAGGTGCTGCGGCTCCAGCTCGAGCAAGGCGCCCCAGCCCACGTCTTCGCGTCAGCGAACCTGGAGCACATGCGCGCACTGGTCGAGCAGGGCCTGGTTGAGGAGCCGGAGTCGCTCGGGACCAATGACCTCGTCATCGTCGTGCCGACAACCAACCCTGCCGCCATCCATTCGATCGACGACCTGCCCGACGCCGAGCGCATCGTGATCGGGGCGCCCAACGTCCCGATCGGCGCGTACACGAACGAGATGT
>JBDHDM010000355.1:0-4616 GCA_039591515.1 Gemmatimonadota bacterium
GCCGAGCACGTCCTCAGCCAGGATCTGAAGCTCGAGCACGCCCAAGGTGTCGTCGAGCCGACGTTCGGCACGACGGACCTCGAGCGTGAGCTCGACCGGTGGCCCCGCCTCCGGTGCCAGCACCTGCTCCGTCGACCGTGGGAATCGGTCCCCGAACGGATCGGGGCGCGTGCCTCCCGTCCACTGTTTCTGGACGTAGCCCGCACCTTCGACGTACGGGAAGACGAGGGACTCGCGAACCACCCGCGGCGCGCTCGCCAGGGCCGGGAACTGGGCAGTCATCGAGGCGAGCACCGGTCCGATCTGGCCGGCGAAGTCCGGGACCACGCCGAGGTCGACCGGAGATCCCGTCATCTGCTCCGTCAGGTACTCGAACATGACCAGCGTGGCGTGTCCCTCGATCACCGCCATCGCGGCCGTCGCGCGATCGTTCCCGGCTTCGGGGTCCGTCAGGGCCCGGAGGTCCGTCGACTGGTCCTGAACCGCATGGACGAGCTCGTGCACGAGGAGCGCCTCCAGCGCCTCGGGAGGTTGATCGTCGAGCACGTACAACGCCGTCGAATCGGGCTCGTAGAAGCCCGCGACCTGCTCCTCGTATAGCCCCAGCAGGAGTGAACGGAGATCCGTACCGGGCTCCACCAGCCCCAGCAGCCCGTAGGCGTCCACCCGCGCGCGCGCCTCCTCCTCCGGAAGATCCTCGTCGAGCTTCGCCGTCAGATAGCCCGTGAGCTGCTCACGTGACCTTTCCTCCAGCCGCACCGGCGCCCGCAGCTGCATTCCCGACCGATCCGTCAGGCCGGGCAGGAGACGCGCAGCCATCGCCGCCAGCTCCGGATCGGACGACGAAACGAGCTCGGAATCGGCCTGAGCCGCGCATGCGCTGGCGACCAGGGAGAGGCACAAGCCGCTGAGCGAAAGGGCAGAGATCGACTTCATGAGCGCGCTGCGGAACGAGGGCACGGCGGCGGAGCTTGTGGGGAACTCCTACCCCGGTCAAGGAGAATCAATTCTTGAGCCGAGCCCGCGAAAACGACTAGCTTCGAATCGTAGCATCGGTATGGCATCGGGCTTGCAAGGGATATTCGTCGAATCTCCCCGCACCAACACGCTCAAACGATGATGGCACGCGCGAAACCGCGGGCGGCACCTGGCGGTGAGAGCGAGCTGAAGGCGAAGCTCGCCCGCTTCTGGTACCCCCGCGAGACCCTCCTGGCCGTCGCCTTCCTCGCGGCGCTCGGCCTGGGCGGGGCGTGGGGAACCTGGCGCAACCTCTGCGCCGGCGAGGCGTGCCCCTCGATCGCGCAGATCAGCACGTTCGAGCACGAGCAGAAGAGCAAGATCCTGGCATACGACGGTCAGCAGATCGACGAGTTCGGCTTCGAGGCCCGGACGCCCCTCGACATCCGCTCCTTGCCCGCCTACGTGCCGCAGGCCGTGGTGGCGACCGAGGACAAGCGCTTCTACCGGCATCGCGGCTTCGATCCCATCGGCATCGCGCGGGCCGCGGTGGGCGTGCTCACCTTCAACTACGCCGGCGGCGGCAGCACGATCACGCAGCAGCTCGCCCGCAACATGTTCGAAGACGAGATCGGCTTCGAGCGGCGCTACATCCGCAAGCTCAAAGAGGTCCAGGTCGCCCTCGACCTCGAGCGCTCCTACACGAAGGAGCAGATCCTCGAGGCGTACCTGAACGAAATCTACATGGGGCGCGGATACGGCTTCCAGAACGCAGCCCGTGGGTACCTCGGCAAGGACGCGACGCAGATGAACGTCGCGGAGGCCGCGCTGCTGACGGCGATCCTCAACCGACCCGGTCGGTACGACCCCTTCCAGCACCCGGATCGCGCTCGCTCCCGCCGGAACCTCGTGATCGAGCTCATGGCGCAGCAGGACTACCTGACCCGGGCGGAGGCTACACGCTGGAAAGCCTATCCGCTTCCCGAGACCGAGCCCGAGGGGGACGTGTCGAACGTCGCTCCGTACTTCACCGAGTGGGTCCGTCAGATCCTCGACGATCGCTTCGGTGACGAGATCTACCGCGGGGGCTTTCAGGTCCACACCACGCTCGACGCCGACATGCAGCGCGCTGCACGGTCCGCGATGGAGGTCGGCTGGGCGGAGATCGAGGCGGACACGTTCAACTTCCAACATCCCCGGTACGCCGAGTTCGACACCATCGACTCGTTCCCCGGGCAGACCCCCTATCTGCAGGGCGCCTTCATCGCGCTCGATCCGGAGACGGGCCACGTCCGCGCCATGATCGGCGGCCGGGACTTCAGGCAGTCGAAGTTCGATCGCGCACGCCTCGCACGACGGCAAGCGGGCTCGTCGTTCAAGCCGTTCGTCTACACGGCGGCAATCAGCACGGGAATTCCGGCATCGTACGTCCTGGAAGACAACGCCGTCGTCTATCCCCAGTTGGAGGGAGAAGACTGGCGCCCCTCGAACTTCACCGAGGAGTTCAGGGGACCGATGACCATTCGCGAGGGGCTCTACACCTCGACGAACATGATCGCCATCAAGCTCGGCTGGGAGGAGGTCGGCATCGAGACCGTGGCCCAAACGGCGCGCCGGATGGGCATCATGACGGAGATCGAGCGGTATCCCTCCACGACGATCGGCGCCGCTGAGGTGATCCCGATCCAGATGGCCGAGGCGTACTCGACGTATCCGAACCTGGGCACGAAGGTCCGTCCCTTCCCCATCCTCCGAGTGGAGGACGCGGACGGGAACGTCATCTGGAACCCGCAGCCCGAGCGGACCACCGTGTTGGACAGCATGCCGACCCGGATCATGGTCGACATGCTCCAGGACGTCGTTCGACGAGGCACCGGCTACACCGCGGTCAGGGTGCGCGCCGGCCTCGCCCACGAGGTCCCCGCGGCGGGGAAGACCGGAACCACCAACGACGGCACGGACGTCTGGTTCACGGGCTTCACCCCCAACCTGCTGGCCACCGTGTGGTTCGGCATGGACGCGCCCATCCCGATCTTCGCGCTCGGCGGCGGCAGGCGGCAGGCGACCGGAGGCGGTCTCGCGGCCCCTGTGTGGGGCTCGTTCATGCACCGCGTCTATCAGGGCGCCGAAGCCGACGAGGAATCCGGAATCCCGGAGGATGTCACGCCCCTGCTGCCGGTTCCTCAGGAGTGGACGATCCCCGAGGGGCTCAACGCCATGCTCGTGGACCGGAAGACGGGCTTGCTCGCCTCGCGCTGGTGCCCGGAGGAGGACCAGTACCTCGAGTACTACGTCCCGGGGACCGAGCCCACCGAGCTATGCGACCGGTCCAGCCGTCGTTTCCGCTTCCCCCGGGTACGCGGCTGGCGCTGACACGGGCGGGAGCCCGCGGAGATCAGCCCAGGTGGTCGCGCGCGGCGTGGATCGCTTCGTCCACCCGCCCCCTCAGCTCGTCCGCCAGCTGGTCGAACCGGGTGGAGGTCGACCCGCGCAGCTGCCTCGCGGAGCGGCGGATGCGACGACGTGTCTTGCGACCGGGTTGCGGTGCGGTGAGCATGGCGACGCTCGCACCGATGACGCCACCCAGAATGAGTCCGGTGACGAAGCTCCAGGCCTCGCGCTCTCGATCGGAATCCATGAATTCACTCCGTGTTGTGCGCGTCAAGTGGTGTATATTAGCCGGTACCGACGGTTCCACATAACGCCCTCGCGGGAGCATCGATGAGCTCGCCTACCGCAGTCCCACGCGAAGTCGCGATGCCGGTCGCGGTCTTCTCGGCGCTCCGAGAGGAGCTCGACGAGGACTTCGGAACGCTCGAGACCGTGCGGGCACTGCAACACGCGGGGTACACGGCGGGCATCGAGGCGGCCGTCGCGGTCAACAAGGAGGCCGGTGGAGAAGCGTTCGTGCTCACGACCCGGGCCTTTTGGAATCATCTCTCGGGCTACTTCGAGAAACGGGGATGGGGCTCGCTCTCGCACCACGACGTGCACGCGGGGATCGGCGTGCTGACGAGCCTCGACTGGGCGGAGGCTTCCCCCGGCTCGCGCCGATCGAACGCAGGCTGCGGCATGTCGGCAGGCTTCCTCTCGGGCCTGCTCTCGCAGCTCGCCGGCGGTGCCGTCGCGGTGCTCGAAGCGCGGTGCCGCAGTCGGGGCGACGCGGAGTGCGACTTCGCCTTCGGCTCCGAGACCGCAATCCACGAGCTCTACGGGCACATGCTCGAAGGAGCCGACCTGGAGCAGGCGCTCCAGGCCCTCTGAGCTTTTGAGCGGGACCCGCGCCTTGGGCATCGATTTCGGGCAGAAACGCATCGGCCTCGCCGTCAGCGACCCCACGAACACGGTGGCGACGCCGCTGGAGACGTTGGTGCAGCGCAGCGGCAAGCGACCTCCCCTCGGCAAGATCGCCGCGATCGTCGAGCAGCACGACGTAGGCCAGCTCGTCGTGGGTCTCCCCTTGGGGCTGGACGGTAAGGAGAACGTGTGGTGCGCGGAGGTCCGAGCCATGGCCGAGCGCCTTGCGAAGATCGTCGACGTGCCCATCGCGTGGATCGACGAGCGCCTGACCTCCGTGCGCGCCGAGCGAGCCGTTCGAGCGTCGGGGCTCCCGAAGTCGAGGCGCGAAGAGCGCGGTCGCGTGGACGCGGCGGCGGCTC
>JBDHDM010000356.1:0-4589 GCA_039591515.1 Gemmatimonadota bacterium
CAGGGACTGTTCGCCAGCTCGTCTGCCGAGAGCAGCTTATGGCGGTCGATGGCGAGACGAATCCCGTGCTTTCGCAGCACCCCCCAAATGGCGTTGCACACTTCAGCCTGTGCATCCCACCATGGATCGTCGCCGTCGAAAAAGTATCGGATTCGGTACTCCATGCCTAGATCGGTAAAACCCATCACGTTCATATCCGGCTTTGGTTCTCGCAACACGTAGCGGGAATGCTCCAGGGATTCGAGCACGAGCCTGGACACGAGCTCGGGTGAAGCACTGTACTCGACGACGAAGTTGATCGTGTTCTTGAACCGGCCGGTCGGCTCGGAATAGTTCAGTATGACCTTTTCGGCTACGGCGCTGTTGGGAAAGATATATAGCGAGTCGGTGTGCGGGTTATGGATCGAAACGCTTCGCCAGTTGATCTCGTGGACGCGCCCATAGATGCCATCGATTTCCAGATAGTCGCCGATCTTCAATGCTTTGGTGGAATTCAGCGAGAGTCCCGCGAACACCTCCCGAAGAGTGGACTGCGCGGAGAAGCCAACGATGAACGCCGCCGCCCCGGACGTCGCCAGGACGGCCGTTATCGGCTTCTTGTAGACGAAGTGCATGACGATCGTGACCGCGACCGCATACATAATCAGTGATGCGCCATCCCGGAGTATCTTTGGAACGTGGGATTCGCCACGGTGAGCCAGCAATCCGAACCAGAGGTAGCGTTTTGTGAGCGCATCGAGCAGGAACGCGAGCGAGATCCACCAGAGAAATGCTATTGCCCTGCTGATGCCCTGCTCGATCTCCGGAAGACCCATGACCTCGAGGGCCGGTCGCGCGAAGAGATAGGCGGCTGAGAGCAGGGCCAAAAGCTCCAGCCCGATTCGGATCTGGGAATGCTTCTTTCCGACTATCCAGGTGACGATGTGGACGAAGACCACCGTTGCACCCGCCAGAATGACGAGCAAGCCCGCTACCTGAATAAACTGAACCGTTAACTCCATCCGGCGACTCTCTCTACCGCTGCTACCAGCAACGGCTCCCCCTTAATCCGATTGACCGTCCTCGACACGCGGACCACCGCAGCGCGGGCCTTCACAAGCGTGGGGCCCCGGTTCCTGCCCTATGCGCCTTCGGACTGCGAGAGGCAGACCGGCTGAGCAGGACATGAACGAGGGACTCTCGCGCCGCTGGACCCAACGCCCTAAAGCATCGATTAAAAGGAACTCCCCTAATCCCCCGAGCAATGATACCCTAATTTTGTGCAGGGCCCGGCCGAAAGGCCGTTGCCGGTAAGGGGGGAGTGGCCCACAGCCTGCGCCGAAGCTTCGAAGGCGTCGACTAGCGTTGGCTTGCGCGTTCGAGAAAGGTCATGCTCGTCATGGAGTGGCGGGTAAACGGTCAGTCGCTCGGCTCCGAGCCGTGCTTTCGCCCCGGGGCGCCCGACGTGTAGTATTGGACCGCCAGGACTCATGGCTACTGCGCCTCCCCAACGGCCAAAGGCCGCGAGAATACGATGAGTGAACCCCGAGATCCGCATGATATCGAGCGCCTGGAAGAATTGGCTCGTTTCCCCGAAGAGAATCCGAACCCGGTGCTTCGTGTAACGCCGGAAGGGACCGTCCTGTATGCTAATGACGCCGCTCGGCAGGTCGCTGGTCTGCTGACGGGTCGAAAGCATGAGAAATTGGCAAAGAACCTCGTGCAAGATGTTGCCATGGCCGTCTCTGACGAGACAGTGCGTAACGTCGAATTCGAGTCGTCGGGTGCGACCTACAACTTCGCCTTGGTCCCGGTGACCAACCGGCGGTACGTGAATTTGTTCGGCAGCAACATTAGCAAGCGCAAGCGGATGGAACAATCGGCGCGTGAGAACGAGGAGCTTCTAACGACGATCCTCGACAATTCGCCAATGATGATCGCGTTGCGGGACACCGAAGGCAGGTTTCAGCTAATAAATCGACGCTACGAGGAGTTTCACGAGGTCGCCAAGGACGACGTCGTCGGTAAGACACTTCACGATATCTTTCCCAAGAAGGAGGCCGACAATATCGGCACGGGAGATTCAGAGGTGATAGTGACAGGGGAGGGTTGCGTAAACGAGGAAACCTATGTACTGGATGATCGTGAGGTTGTCCTCTCTGCCGTGAAATTTCCGATACGCGACCTCTCCGGAAACGTTACCGGCGTAGGAATCATCGATGTCGACGTGACCGAAAGCAGACATGCCGAGGAAAAGTTAGCGAGGCAGGAGTTTGAGGCCCGCCTGCTTCTTCGCATCACCGAAATTACCACGAACAACAAATCGTGGGGCGGTGCCCTCAAGCAGAGTATGGAAGTAATTTGTGAGACAACGGGCTGGCCGGTGGGCCACGTGTATCGCGTGGAAGACGACGGGCAACGGCTGAAATCGGCCGGTTTCTGGCATCTGGACGACCCTGAGGGTCATGCCGCCTTCAAAAAAATCACCGAGCGCACAATACTCACGCGGGGGGAAGGGCTGCCGGGGCGCATCCTGGAGTCGGGTAAACCCGCCTGGATCACTAATGTGCAGACCGATCCTAATTTCCCCCGGGGCGAGCACGCCGTCGATATAGGCGTTAGAGGTGCGTTCGGTTTTCCGGTAGTGATGGACGGTAACACGTTGGCCGTCCTGGAATTTTTCTCCAACAACGAACTGTCACCCGACGAAACGCTTTTGACCACTATGGGACGGATAGGAGTAGAAATAGGTCGTGTATTTCGGCGCAGGGATGCCGAGCTACAGCTGGAGGAAAAGGAAGCACAGCTCCGAATCGCTTTGGAAAACATCCCCGGCGCTTTGGTATACACGGATGAAGCGTTGAACATCGTCATCTGTAATGATCGGTTCGCCCAAATTTACCAGGTACCGAAGGAGCTTCTTTTGCCGGGAAGACCGTATCCGGATTTCCTCAGACACCTGGCGGAACGCGGATACTACGGCGAAGGCGATGTCGATGAGCTGGTTGCGCGGCGTGTAGAGAGCCTGCGCAATCCGACGGACGAGTCGCTCGTCGATATTATGCCGGACGGAAGTATTCACGAAGTTCGCCGCCGAGCTGCGACAGGCGGTACCGTAACGGTCATAACCGACATTACTGAGCGTAAACGTTCAGAGGAAGCGCTGGCGCGCGAGAAGCAGATTCTAAACATGACCCTGGAGAGCATCGATCAAGGTATTTCAATGTTCGACGCCGATCTCCGTCTCATGTCGTTCAACGAGAAGTTTCTCGAGATTCTTGACCTTCCCGCAGATCTCATCAAAGTCGGCACGAGTCTGGAAGAAGCCTTCCGTTACAACGCGGAGCGCGGCGATTATGGCCCGGGGCATATCGAAGAGCAGGTGCGCGAGCGGCTAGAGCTGGCACGCAGTTTCGAGCCTCATCAATTTGAGCGAACCCGTCCCGATGGCACGGTGCTCGAAATTCGAGGAGAGCCTACGGCGGGCGGAGGATTTGTCACCACGTATACGGACATAACGAAGCGGCGACGCGCCGAGGAGAAGCTCAGGAAGAGCGAGCGTCGCCAGGCACGAATACTGGAAGCGCTGTCAGAGGGAATCTACGAGTGGGACATTGAGAAGGACACCCTCTACTTATCAAGCACGCTGGCTGAACTCCTCGGTCTGCCGGATGACGCCCTCGGGCCAGACGACTGGAACGCGCTCATTCATCCCGACGACTTCGAGAAGTATCGTCAAGCGCTGCGGACAAACTTCAAGGGCCAAACGGGGCGGCTCGAGTGCGAGTATCGTGTCCGTCGGGAGAACGGCGAGTATCGCTGGCTCTCAGACAGAGGTATCCCTGTCCGTAACGATGCCGGGCGCGCCGTAAAGCTCGTCGGCGCGGTCAGGGATATAACGGATCGTAAGCTTGCCGCACGTCGAATCGAGGAAACGGAGATGCAGATGCGCATGGCGCTGGAGACGCTTCCGGGAGGTCTCGTCTACACCGACGCGGATCTGAACGTCGTCGTTTCCAACAAAAAATTCGCCGAAATGCACAATGCCCCCGGGGAGCTGTTGTCGCCAGGCGAACCCTACACCGGGTTCCTCAGGTATCTGGCGGAGCACGGATATTATGGCGAGGGCGATCTCGATGCCTTCGTGGCCCAACGAGTGGAGGCCATTCGCAACCCTTTGGACACGACGGTCGACCACAGGACTCCTGAGGGCCGGATACACGAGATACGCCGGCGAAAAGTCCCGGGAGGCGGCACGGTCTCGGTAGTCACCGACGTCACGGAAGAGAAGCAAGCCGCCGAAGAGATCTCCAGACAGGCGCACATGCTGAGGGAGATGTCGACCCCGATCACCCAGATCCGTTCCGGGACCCTGTTGCTGCCGCTGGTGGGGCTGATCGACTCCAGACGTGCACACGATGTTCTCAATGCCGTTCTGGACAAGATAGCGGCGACGCGGGCCAAGGTCTTGATTCTGGACATCAGCGGTGTCTCGTTCGTCGACTCGGCGGTGGCCAATCACTTGATTAAGATCACGCGAGGGACCCGGCTCATGGGGTGTGATTGCATCATCTCGGGCGTTTCATTCGCGATTGCCCAGACTATCGTCG
>JBDHDM010000357.1:0-4579 GCA_039591515.1 Gemmatimonadota bacterium
GCCTCACCCACGACCTTCATCCGCTCCTCGGCCTCGATCAGGGCACGGATGCCTGCGCGGAACATCGCGTGATCGTCGACCAACAAAATCTCGATCGCCTCAGCCATTCTGTTCCTCTATGTCGACGGGCACGGAAACGCGGACGCGCGTTCCTTCGCCGGGAACCGACTCGAACGTGAGTCGACCCCCGATCATGGTGGCACGTTCCTGCATGCCGACCAGCCCCAAGCCTTGCTGTCCGTCCACCGTTGTCGCAAGGGGGAAGCCCTGGCCCCGGTCGGAGACCTCGGCCACGACGTGGCCGTCCTCGCGGCGGAGCCGCACCGTCGCCGAGGGGGCGCCCGAGTGCCTCCGGACGTTGGAGAGCGCCTCCTGGACGATGCGGTAGAGCGCCAGCTTGGCCGTCGGGCTCAGCACCTGACCGATCGGCTGGATGTCGGCGTACACCCGCAGCGCGCCGGACTCGCGCAAGGTCCGGACGTGCGCCTGGATCGCGAGGGCGAGGCCGAGCTCCTCGATCTCGGGCGGGCGGAGGCCTCTCGCCATCCGCTTGACCTCGTCCGCCGCCTCGACGATCTCGGCCCGGACCTCCTCGAAGAGTCTCATCCGGGCTGGGTCATTCGACTCACTCGCGAGCTGCCGGACTCTCAAGATCAGGGTCGCGAGCCGCTGGGCCGTGTCGTCGTGCAACTCGCGTGCGATCCGCTTGCGCTCTTCCTCCGACGCGTGCAGGGCTCCCTCGGAGAAATTCTGGAGCCGCCGGACGGCCCGCACATCCCTCACGGAGCAAATCACCTGCATCTCGCCGTCCGGCGTGTGCCATGGGCTCAGGCTCACCTCGACGGGGAACTCGCGGCCATCACGCCGACGGGCCCGCAGGTCGAGGCCTGCGCCCATGGGACGGTCGTGCGGGCTGCGGGTGAAGCTGGCGCGATGCCGGCGATGGCGCTCGTGCATCGACTCGGGGAGGAGCATCTCGACCGGCATGCCCTGCAGCTCGTCGGCAGACCAGCCGAACAACTGCTCCACTTTTTCGTTGGCCACGCGGATGGTGCCGTCCGCCCGCACGACCAGGAAGCCGTCGGGAGCCGCGGCGAAGACAGCTCGGAGTTCGTCGATGGAGAGCACGCGCCGGCCCTTGTCGAGAAGGCAGGTGTGACAGGAAAATTCCCACACCCAGGAGGGCGCATCCCCACCGTGAGCGCCCCCTGGCCCCCGACATCACGGAATACGCCGACCCGTCAAAATGTAGACGTCCGGCCGGCACCCGCGAGGGTGAAGCCTTCATTCCGAAAACGACGGGATCGTCTCCCGTTCCCTGCCCGACGCTGGAGGAGAAGTCATGTACAAGCAGATCTTGGTCTCTCTGGACGGATCGGCGTTCGCCGAGTCTGCGCTCCCGCTCGCGCTCGAGGTCTCCCGACGCACCGGCGCCGCCGTGCACGTCGTCACTGTGCTCGAGCCGGTCACGTCCTTCGCGTACGAGGGCTGGGAGGGGGCCGCCGTCGAATGGAGCAACCAGTACCTCGAGGACGTCCTGGCCCGCATCGAGGGCAAGGCGGGTGGGGCGGTGACCCACGCCGTGCTGAGCGGACACACCGTCGAGATGCTCCAGCGCGAGTGTGAGTCTCGGGGCGCGGACCTGGTCGTGATGGCTTCGCACGGGCGGGGCGCGATGTCACGCCTCTGGCTCGGGTCCGTGGCCGACGGATTCGTTCGTCAGGCAGCGGTACCGGTCCTGGTGGTGCGCCCCCACGAGAAGGCCGAGCCGGCGACGTCCTTCGACCACTCCTTCGAGACCCTACTGGTTTCGCTCGACGGGTCCGAGCTGTCGGAAGATGCGCTCGTGCACGCGACGGAGTTCGGGGAGTTGTTCGACTCGGCGTATCACCTCACCCGAATCGTCTCCTACCCGGTGGACATCGCCTCTCCGTACCTGCCCCACACGGCGCAGCTGAACCAGCAGATCATGGAGGACGCGAAGAGGGGCGCGGCAGAGTACCTCGAGGCCCACGCCGAGAACATGAGGCGACGCGGGCTCCGGGTCACAACGTCGGTGGCCGTCGACGCCCAGGCGGGGAACGGTGTCCTGTCGGAGGCGGAGGCGGTGGGGGCCGACATGGTCGCGATGGCCACGCACGGGCGGACGGGCTTGAGCCGCATGATTCTCGGCAGCGCGGCCGACAAGGTGCTCCGGGGTCTCCACGTGCCGTTGCTCCTGCATCGACCTGCTGGGGCAGAAACGGACTGAGGCGCGCCCAGCCTCGACCGCGATGCCCCACTGAGGGCGTGAACGAAATTCGAATCTGACCGACAAGGAGACCGTACGATGCTCACCGTACAAGACCTCATGAAGGGTGACGTGGTCACCGTCCGGCTGGAGGATTCGGCACGGACTCTCGCCCGCATCCTCGCGGACTCCGAGATCAGTGGCGTCCCCGTCGTCGACGCGCAAAGCCGGGTCGTCGGTGTCGTCTCGGCAACCGACCTGGTACGGCTCGCCGCGGACGAGGCCGACGTCACCCTCTCCACGGTGACGCTCCGGGCAGACATCCAGCGCACGCCGGACCCGGACGCCGATTTCGACGATGCGATCGAGGCCGACGCACTGGGCTTCTTCCTCCCGGAGGATTCACCCTTTCAGGGGACCGAGCTGCTCGATCAGGTACCCGAGTCATCGTTCGACGCGGTCACCGTCGCCGATCTCATGACTCCCGTGACCTTTTCGGTACGCCCGGCGATGCCGGTCAACGAGTTGTGCGACTTCCTCGTTCGCGGCCGGATCCATCGCGCCCTGGTCGTCGAAGACGATGAGCTCCTCGGGATCGTGACATCCCAGGACGTCTTGAGGGCCGTGGCGGACGAGCGTCTCACGGTCGCCTAGGGCGACCGCGGGAGAGTCGACATGGTCGACGTGGTCGTCATCGGGGCGGGGCCGGCGGGGCTCACCCTGGGGTGCTATCTCGCCGAGCGGGGCATCGAGTGCCTCGTCGTCGAGAAGGAGCATCATCCCCGCCCCCACGTCGGCGAGTCGTTGATGCCGTCGACGGTGCGAATCATGCGCGAGATCGGGTTCCATTCGATGGTGGAGTCGGCTGACTTCCCTCGTTCCGGCGGAGTCGTCTACCATCCCCAAATCGGCTTCGACGTCGCATTGGCCTACAAGGACTTCCCCCAGGACGGGATCGACCAGGAGTACACGTACCACGTGGACCGGGCACGTTTCGACATGCTTCTCCTGAAGCACGCGGAGACGCTCGGCTGCCGGATTCTGCAGGGCGTGTCGGTCGCCGAGGTGCTCTTCGGGGACGACGGGCACGCGGGTGGCATCAGGGGCGTCGTCGCGGGGCAGGAGCTCTTCATCGAAGCGAAGATCGTCGTCGACGCCTCGGGGCGGTCGACGCTGTTGGGGCGTCAGCTCGGCCTGAGGTCCGACCACCAGGTGCTCGACCAATTCGCTCTCCACACCTGGTGCGCGGGCGTCGATCGCGGCCGCCACAAGACGGAGAACTGGACGCACGTCTACTTCGTGCCGGAGCTGCGCGGGTGGGCCTGGCAGGCTCCGATCGATGACGACATCACCTCGATCGGACTCGTGGCCGCTCGGGACCGATACCGCGACTCCCAGCTGGACCTCGATGCGTTCTTCCAGACCGGGCTCCGCGGCAACCGGAAGCTGGCTCGGGCCACGCGGCACGCCCAACCCATCGATGATCTCCACGGCGACGTGAACTACAGCTACCGCCTGGATCGTGTGTGTGGCGATGGTTGGCTCGCCGTCGGGGATGCCGCACGCTTCCTCGACCCCGTTTTCTCTTCGGGCGTGAGCGTGGCGATGCACTCCGCGCGCGGGGCTGCGAGGGTCATCGAGGCCGCATTGGAGAGCGGGGACCTGAGCCGCGGGGCATTCCTCCCGTACGAGGAGGCCGTCTTCACCAGCGCAGCCATCTGGGATGACTTCACGCGTCTCTTCTACCGGCTGCTCCCGGGCTTCACGCACCTCCTGGAGACGAAAGAGCACCGTCCGGCTCTCATGCGGATGATCCAGGGCGACATCCAGCCCGACTCCGGCAAAGAGGTCCTCGACGAGCTCCGCACCATCGTGCGGACGGTCGAGGAAGCCGACAGCCACCCCTGGAAGGATGAGCTCGTCGACCTCCCCGACTGAGCGGGCTTAGCGCTTCTTGGCCGGGACGTCCACGCGTCCCTCGACACCGCTGTAGCGGATGCCGCCCGAACCGTCTCGGCGGACGATGAAGTCTCCGCCGACGTCGCGCACTTCGATGCTCCCCGAGCCGTCGGCCTCGACGACGAGGTCACCCTGGACCCCCACCACCTCGATGCCGCCGGAACCGTCACGCAGGTGTAGTGACCCGCCGATTCCGCTCAGCTCGAGGCCCCCCGAGCCGTCGTCGATCTCGACGGAGCCCGACACGTCCCGAAGGTGGAGGTCACCGGACGAGTCGTCGATCCGGACCGATCCGTCGATATCGGACACACGCACGGAGCCGGAGGAGTCGTCGATGCGCAGATCGCCGGTCCGGAGCACCGTCATCTCACCCGACGAATCGTCGATGGA
>JBDHDM010000358.1:0-7955 GCA_039591515.1 Gemmatimonadota bacterium
GCGGACGAGTCGGCGTCCGAGGCGGCCGCACGGGAGCTTCGAGAGGAGCTCGGGCTGGCCGTCACCTCGGTCGGCACCGTGGTGGCCGCCATCGAGGACGAGGCCTCGCCTTTCGTGATCGAGTTCCACGAGGTCTCCGTCACGGGCGAGCCGGTCGCTCTCGAGCATCAGGAGGTCGGCTGGTTCACCTCCACAGAGCTTCAGGAGCTCGCGCTCGCCCCCGCGGATCGGAGCTTCGCACGACTGCTCTCGGAGCGGGCGCAGGCGCCATAGGCGTCGCGGACGTCCGCTCGACCCTCGGGGCCGGGCGGCCTCGGCGTCAGGACTCCCCGGCCTCCATGCAGCGCCGCATGTCCGCCGCGCGTGCCTTGGGGATCTCGCTTTTCAGGCCATCGACCGTGACCGCGCCGCGCCCGATGACGTCGCCTCGCCAGCGCAGCGCAACCGGGCCACGGCTTTCGAAATCCGTCGGCACCGGCTGGCGATCGAGGAGCTGCGTCACCGCATCGTCGCCGAGGTCGAGCGCGCGCCGGCTCACCCGATGGCCGAGCCACCGGAGGAAGTCGTTGGTCGGCCGAGCGCGCCCACGACTGTCGAAGTCCAGGGCACGGATCCCGACCGAGATCGGCCGCCACCGCCCCTCCTCCCACCGGTCGATCGGCCACGCGTCCAAGGTGTGCGCCCACGCGCGCCCGCCACGAACCGTCCAGCGCAGGCCATCCAGCTCGTCCGAGACACCGAACCGATCGCGCGTTTCTGCGATCCCCGCCTCGATCGTGGCGGCCGCTTCGACTTCCGAGACGTCCTCACCGGGGAATGCGATGGGCACGTTCGACCACTCCGCGGGACCAGCTCCGCGGGTACCCGCCGGAAGACTCCCTCGACCTGTCACCGTCGCCCCGTCCGAGCCGGTCGTCACGGGATCCCCATCGAGCCGTCGGAGCTTGGCCAGGAAGAGCCCGCCGGAATCCAGATGGTGTGGATAGATGCGTGCCGCACCCACCAGCCGCGGGTCGTAGGTCGCCCCCTCGAAGGCGGTGAGCCCCCGCGCGTGGGGCACCGGCAGCTCGATCGGCTCGAGGTCCACGGGTAGCCGGGCGAGCGCCTCGCTCACGACCGCCTCGTTCTCCTCCGGCGCGAACGTGCACGTGACGTAGAGGATGCTGCCGCCCGGACGCGTCAACCGGACCGCGCGTTCGAGCAGCGCGTGCTGAGCCCGAGTCACGTAGGACTGAAACGAGGGCGACTGGTTCGGTGGACGTCCCCCACGGCGGCGCAGGGTGCCCTCTCCCGAGCAAGGGGCGTCGAGGAGGACGTGATCGAAGAGCGCTCCGGTGGGAAAGTCACGGCCGTCTGCAGCGACCACGAAGATGCCGGTATGGCCGAGACGGTAGACGTTGCCCAGCAGCCCACGAATCCGGCTCTCGCTGATCTCCGAAGCGACGAGGCAGCCCGTGTCGCCCATGAGGTCGGCCAGGTGTGTGGTCTTGCCCCCGGGCGCAGCGCACAGGTCGAGGACTCGCTCGCCGGGCAGGGGAGCGAGCGTAGGCGCGGCCAGGCCGGTCGAGGCCTGCTGCACGTAGAGCAGGCCCAGCCAGTGCTCCATGGTCGACGAAAGTGGGGCGGGACCTCGCTCCACCTGATGGAAGCCGGGAAGACCCTCGAGGGCTCGCAGGACGAACCCCTGCGCCTCGAGCCTGGCCCGTACGGAGGCCTCGTGCGCGGATCCGCCGCGGACACGAAACACGGTCGGCTCGGGACGCGCGGCCGCCTCTGCGAAGCCACGCCAGTCGTCGATGATTCCCCGGTACCGCTCGAGGTCTACGACCCGAGACCGATTCGGCCGGCGCCGGCGCCGGCCACGGCGGTCAGAAACCGGGGCTCCCCTCGTCCTCGTCCTCACGAACGAGCGCGAGGATGGCCGCCTGTGGCACGACCAGGTACCGCTCTGCTTCGAACGTGATCTCGACCGCGGCGCGCCGGAAGAAGATCGCATAGTCCCCGAGTCGGGCCTGGAGGGGGACATAGCGTGGCTCACCAATCGCACCGCCGATCTTCCACGGCTCCTCGTCGAGCTCGGTCGGAGCCGACACCGCATTACCCGGTCCCGTCGCGATGACCGTCCCTCCTTGGACGGCCTGCGAGTCCACGGCGGTCTGGGGAAGGTAGAGACCGACCTTGGTGCGATCTTCACCCTCTTCGGGCTGGATCAGGACGCGATCGCCGACGACGATCAGTCGTTTCTTGGAGTCCGACATGGCGAGCGGCGAGAAGAGATGACGACGGTCTCTCGGTCGGAGGCCGACCGAGCAGGGTCAGATCGAGAAGCTCGCTTCAAACGAGCATGCCCGCCACCGCCGCCGTCATCAGCGAGGCCAAGAGTCCCGCGCCCATGGCGCGCAATCCGAGCCGCGCGAGGTCGTGTCGGCGCGACGGGGCGATCTCGCCGATACCCGCGATCGTCATCGCGACGGATCCGAAGTTCGCGAACGTCGTCAACGCGTAGATTCCGATCACGAGCGACCGGGGATCGGCCGAGGTTCCCGAAGCGAGCGCCGCGGACAGCTGAGCGTACGCGACGAACTCGTTGATCACGAAGTCGACCCCGATCGTACGTCCGATCAGCCCGGCGTCGGACCACGGCACGCCCAGCAGCCAGGCGACCGGAGCGAGTGCGGCCCCCAGCATCCCCTCGATGGTGAGACCATCGACGCCGACGAGCCCACCGAGCCCGCCAACCACGCCGTTCAGCATCGATACGAGCGCGATGAACGCGATGAGCATGGCGCCGACGACCAGCGCGAGGCGCAGACCCTCGGCCGCGCCCCTCGCCGCCGCGTCGATGACGTTGACGTCCGGCCGCTCGACGTCCTCGGTGAGCCTTCCGACGGTTGCGGGCTCCTCCGTCTCCGGCACGAGCAGCTTCGCCATGACGAGCGCGGCCGGCGCCGACATGATGGAAGCCGCAACCAGGTGGCCGGCAGCATCGGGCGCGTGCGGCATCATCATGGCCGCGTACGCGGCCAGCACGGTACCCGAGATCGTCGCGAGGCCGGCCGTCATAATGGCCATCATCTCGGACTCGGTCATCTGCTCGACGTACGGTTTCACGACGAGAGGCGACTCCATCATCCCCACGAAGATGTTCGACGCCGTGCACAGCGTCTCGGCGCCCGACGTCCGCATGGTGCGCTGCATGACCCACGCTGCGCCGCGCACGATCCGCTGCATCACGCCCAAGTGATACAGCACGGTCATGAGCGAGGCGATGAAGATGATGTTGGGCAGAATCCGGAAGGCGAAGAAGGCCCCGGTCCTCGCCGCACGATCGGCAGAGCTGGCGAAGCCGCCGTCGGCGCCGACGGTGCCGACCACGACCTCGTTGTCGACGAGGTTGCCGAAGATGAAGCGGCTGCCCTGCTCGCCGTATCCGAGCACCGCGTGGACCACGTGGTTGATGCCGTCGAAGGCCGCGACCCCGAGCGGAGTCCGCAGGACCAGCAGGGCGAAGGCCATCTGCAGCGCGACCCCCCATCCCACCAGACGCCAGGACACGCGTCGTCGGTCGGTGGAGAGGGCCCACGCGAGGAGGATGAGCAGGCCGAGGCCCAACGCGGCCCTGAGGCGGGCTTCGATCACGGAGGTGGTCGGGGAGAGCGAGGGGAGCGGCGTCGACTCCGAAGCCGAGGCGCCGGGGCCCGGCCATCATACGGGTGCTCGGAAGCGTGTGCACGAGAAAGACGTCGGGCCGCGCGGTCGTACCATGCTGCATGGAGCGGATGCGAAGGGTCGCGCTGTGCCTGGCTCTCCTCGTCGCCGGATGCGAAGGATACTCCGTGACGGTGACGAACAAGGAGCCCCTGGTGCCCCTGCCGGAGTACGACGAGTGGTGGGCGGCCACCGAGTCGTGCTCGGAGAGGACCGGCGACATGTACGCCATCCAATGGTTCACCGCGTTGACGATCACTGGCGACCACGTGGTCGCCCGCGGCCTCTGGACGCCGCCGCATCAGATCGTCCTCGTGCGCGGGTACGAGGACGAAGAGGTCACGGTCCGCCACGAGATGCTGCACGATCTGCTCGCCGGAGACTCCGACCACGAGTCGCCGCTCTGGGACGCTTGTGGGCTGATCCCCTCGTAGGATCTCGCTCTCCGCAGGACGCAGTCGGACGTGCCCCGGTGGGGGGTGAGCGTTACACTCGGTCGACACGTTTAGCCCATCGCCCCATCCCCGATCGCCATGCATTCGCCACACCGCGCCAGGGCCCCCCGAGCCACCTCCCGTCGGCTCTCCACACTCCTCCTCGGCGGAGCCTTCGTGCTCCTGTCCGGCGAGGTCGCGGCCCAGAGTGCAGGCCAAAGCAGGAGCTCCGAGGCCGGCATGGTCAGCGCGGCGCATCCCCTCGCGACGGAAGCGGGGGTTCGGATGCTGGAGATGGGCGGGAACGCCGCCGACGCAGCTGTCGCGGCGGGCTTCGCCATTGCGGTCGTCGAGCCGACGATGAACTCGATCGGAGGCCGCAACCAGATCCTCGTCCGAACGCCGGACGGTCGTTTCCACGGCATCGACGGCACCACGCCGGACGGTCGTTTCCACGGCATCGACGGCACCACGCAGGCCCCCTGGGACTACGATCACGAAACCGCGCCGCGTGCGTCGTACGGGTACGCGGTGATCGGCATCCCGGGCGCGCTCGCGGGCTTGATGCGGCTGCACGAGGAGCACGGATCCCTGTCGCTCGCCCAGGTCATGGAGCCGGCCATCGAGTACGCCGAGGAGGGCTTCCGCCTCCTCGCCGGAGACGCCGCCCGCCAGGCCTTCGGGGCCGAGGAGGCCCTCGAGTTCCCGGGCACGGCCGCAGCCTACTACAAGGGGGACGGTTCCCCGTACCGAGCCGGCGAGATTCTACGGCAACCCGACTACGCCGAGACGCTCCGTAAGATCGTGGTCGGGGGGCGGGACGTTTTCTATCAGGGCGAGATCGCCGAGGCGATGGCCGCCGACCTCCGCGCGAACGGAGCGGTCGTCGATCTCGACGACCTGAGGCAGTACCAAGCCGAGGACAATCGCATCGTGCGAGGGAGCTATCGGGGCTACGAGCTGGTCGGGACCGACGTGCCCGCTGCCGGCGTTCTCTCGATCCAGGCGCTTCAAATCATGGAGCACTTCGACCCGTCGACGATGAGCGAAGCGCAGTGGTTCGCGATCACCGGGCAGGCGTTGCGTTTGGCTCAGCGGGAGCTGGCGGTTCTCGGCACCGATTCGGCCGCGGTGCGCGCCACGTCGAAGGAGTACGCGGCCACCTTGGCCGCCACCATCGCCGCTCCCGGCCGGGCCGCGACCGGCGGGAGTCCGCTGCCGCCCCTCGGCCCTCGGGGTGATCAGCAGGGGCACACGACGCACCTCTCCACGGCGGACGCCGACGGAATGTTCGTCTCCCTCACCCAGACGTTGGGCCCCAACATGGGCTCGAAGGTCGTGACACCCGGGCTCGGCTTTCTCTACGCTTCGACCCTCGGGGGCTACCTCGGCACGATGACCGAGCCCGGCATGCGCGCACGGTCCAACATCAATCCGTTCATGGTCGTCAGGGACGGTGAGGTCGTGCTCGTCCTCGGTGCCGCGGGCGGCGGAATGATCCCGCCGGCCGTGGTTCACGCGATCACGCGCGTGGTCGACTTCGGCGCGGACCTGCCCCACGCGCTGGCCGAGCCTCGGGTCGCCGGTGGGTTCGGAGGCGGGCTCAACGCGGAGGTGTCTCCGGGGATCGCTTGGACGGAGGCCGAGATCGACGAGATGCGGGCGCTCGGACTGGAGATCAACCTGGTCGAGCGGGCCGGCGCGTTCGGTCGCGTCCACGGCATCCAGTACGATCCGGAAAGCGGCACCTGGACGGGGGCCGCCGATCCGGATTGGGAGGGCTCCGCGAGGGGTCCCGCGAACGGAGGCCGCTGAGCGCGGGGCCGACCGAAACAGCGCCGACCCGGGTGCCGTAGGGGCGGCCGGACGGATCGTACCGTCCGGATGTTCCTTCAGGTGAGGATGGGTGGCGGTGGACTCCTTCGCACACGATCTCCGGTATACGCTCCGCAAGCTCGTGCGGGCACCGATGTTCACGACGGTCGCGGTCCTCACGCTCGCCGTGGGGATCGGCAGCAACGTGGCGATCTTCAGCGTGGTCAACGGCGTCCTGCTCAAGCCGTTGCCCTTCGAAGACCCCGAGTCTCTCGTCGGCATCTGGCACACCGCACCAGGGCTGGGCTTCGACGAGGTCAACCAGTCGCCCGCCCTCCACTTCACGTACGCCGCGGACAGCCGGACCTTCGCCTCGGTCGGCATGTGGGACAACGCGTCGGCCTCGGTGACGGGACTCGACGAGCCGGAGCGGGTCTCGGTGATCTACGTCACCCACCAGACGCTCCCCATGCTCGGCATCATGCCACGGATCGGGCGCACGTTCGCGCCGGAGGAGGACACGCCCGACGGGGCGCAAACCGCTCTGCTGAGCCACACGTACTGGCGCGACCGGTTCGGCTCTGACCCCGACATCCTCGGGAGAACGATCCTCGTCAACGGCGTCAGCCGTGAGATCATCGGCGTCATGCCGGACGACTTCCGTTTCCTCCGGTACGATCCGGGCCTGTACCTGCCCTTCCGCTTCGACGAGGGCGAGGTGTTCATGGGCAACTTCAGCTACCAGGCAATCGGTCGCCTGAACCCCGATGCCACCGTCGAGCAGGCCAACACCGACGTGGAGCGCATGGTGCCCACCGCGATCGAGCGATACCCCGGGGGCCTCACGCTGGGCATGCTGCAAGAGGCGCAGTTCGGCGGGCTCGTACGACCGCTCAAGACCGACGTCGTCGGAGACGTGGGGTCGGTCCTGTGGGTGCTGCTCGGCACCGTCGGAATCGTGCTCCTCATCGCCTGCGCGAACGTGGCCAACCTCTTCATCGTCCGGGCCGAAGGGCGGCACAAGGAGATCGCCGTCCGCACGGCCATGGGCGCCGGCCGACGTCAGGTCACCGGGCAGCTGCTCCTGGAGAGCGTCGTCCTGGGCGTGGCCGGCGGTCTGGCGGGGCTGGCGCTCGCCTTCGCGGGCCTCGAGCTGCTCGTCGCCCTGGGGCCGGAGAGCCTGCCAAGACTCCACGAGATCGGGCTCGACCCCGTCGTGCTCGTCTTCACCGTCGGCCTCGCGCTCGTTTCGGGGGTCCTCTTCGGACTCTTCCCGGCCATCCAGTACGGTCGACCGAATCTCACGGCCTCACTGAAGGAGGGCGGTCGAGGTGGGAGCGCCGGCCGGGAGCGCCACCTGGCACGGAACGGTCTGGTCGTGGCGCAGATGTCGCTCGCTCTGGTGCTGCTGGCGGGCTCGGGCCTGATGGTCCGGTCGTTCCAGGCGCTCAACCAGGTCGACCCCGGCTTCGACGCCCCCGGGGAGCTGCTCTCCTTTCGAGTCACGATCCCCTCGGCCGAGATCGATGAGATCGATCAGGTGGCGCGCACGCACCAGGAGATTCTCCGCCGCGTGGAGGCCGTGCCGGGCGTGGCGGCCGCCGCGTTCTCGTCCTCCGTGACCATGGACGGATGGGATTCGAACGACGCTGTGAACGTCGAGGACTTCCCGGTCGAAAGCGACCAGCTACCGCCCATCCGGAGGTTCAAGTACGTCGGTGCCGGCTACCACGAAACGATGGGCAACCAGCTTCTCGCGGGGCGCGCCATCACGTGGGCCGACATCGAAGACCGCGCCAATGTCGCGATGGTGACCGAGGACTTCGTGACGGACTACTGGTCCACCCCAACGGAAGCCGTGGGGAAGAGGATCTCGGTGTACGGCGGCACCCTGGGCGAGGGCAATTGGATGGAGATCGTCGGGGTGGTGCAACGTGTGCACGACGACGGCGTGAGTCAGGAGTCCGTGCCCACCATCTTCTGGCCCCAGGTGGTCGA
>JBDHDM010000359.1:0-8777 GCA_039591515.1 Gemmatimonadota bacterium
GACGCGCAAGGCGATGGACTTTGCCGATTCCTGCTGCGAAGGTCGGCTCGTTTCGCTGCTGGAGGGAGGCTACAACATCGACGGGTTGGCCCAGGCGACGGCGACTCACGTCGAGACCCTGCTCGAGGGGTAGGGTCTTGGACGACGAGATGATGGGCGCCGAGTGCCGGTCCATGTCCCGACGAGAGGCGATCAAGGCCGCGGGCATCGGCGCGGCCGGCCTCGGGCTGGTCTCGGTGCCGGCCCCGTTGCGTGGCCTCGTGCGAGAGGCGGGCGAGCGCGAGGGGCCGCCTCGGGCCCCGTCGCAGGCCCGACCCTTCCCGCGGACGGAGGAGGAGGGCGGATGGAGTGTCGCGACTCCGGAAGAGCTGGGGGTCGACCCGGCCCGGTTGGCCGCCGCGCTGGGGTACCACGACGGGCATGTGATGACGACGAGCTACGGTGGCGCGTTGGTGGTCGTCTACAAGGGGCATCTCATCGGGGAGAGCTACACGACCGGGACGGAGGGTGGCCCGCAGCCTTGGACCGCACGGACGTGCAACGACATGAAGTCGTCGACCAAGTCCGTGTTCGGAACCGCGGCGGGGGTCTTCCTCGACGAGTACCGCGATCGAGTGACGCTCGACTCCCTTCTGGTGGGATCGAGCCGAGAGGAGTCTCTGATCCCGCAGATCTGGGACCAGCCGCTCACGGACGAGCGAAAGACCCGGATCAAGGTCAAGCACGCTCTTTCGATGACCTCGGGTCACGAGACGCGGGAGCCCTGGCTGGCGCCCACCACCCGGCGCCGGTACCCGGGCTACTCGGGGCCGCATCAGATGTACGAGTACTGCTTCGGGTGGTGGCACTTCGACGACATTCCCGCGCACCACACGCTGAGGTTCGAGCCCGGTTCCGAGTTCAACTACTCCAACTACGGTCTCGAGCAGTTGGCCCTGGCCATGCGAAACATCTCGGGGGAGCGAGTCGGGCCGTACCTGTACGATCGAGTGCTACGGCACATCGGCGTGTCACCGATGCTGCGCGACAACGAGTACGGCGACATGCCGTACGCGGACGGTCGTGAGCTGAACTTCGGGGACACGCCGGGATGGGGGATCGGCGGCGGCGCAGGGTGCGACGCGTACGGTGCGGACCCCGCGGACGACAGCCCGATCGGGATCAACTCGGTGGTGGGGAGTACGCTCCGGTGCACCGCCCGTGATTTCGCGCGGATTGCGTACCTGTGGCTGAACGAGGGACGTTGGGAGGGCCGCCAGCTGGTTCCGGCGGATTGGATGAGGGGAACCGCAATCGCCAACCGCCAGGAGAGCCGAACTTCGAGTCCACGGTGATTCAGGGGATCGTGGCCGCCCTTCCTCGGGCCGAGGGCTAGGCGCTCGCCCCCTACCGTCCGCGCTCCACGATGATCGGCCGACTGGTCACGACCGGTGTGCGCCCGCTCAGCTCGAGCCGCAGGTGCAGCGTGTACTCGCCCGGATCGAGATCAGGCAGTGTGAGCTCGATGGACCGGAAGACCGCCTGCACCGCATCGGGGCCGGTATCGTCGAAGGTGATGTCGACGTCGCCCTCGGGCTCGAGCACACCGAGGAAATCACCCACCCGCTCCAGGAAGTCGGGCCGGCCCCGGCTGAACCCGATCGTGACGCGGACCGGTTCCCGGATCCGCAGTCCGTAGACTTCCCACACGACGGGGAAACGCTCGCCCGGTGAAAGGCGCACGCCCGGCCGGACATCGGGAATGGCGTCGTCGAGCGATTCGGGCAGCGGTGTGCCGGCGTTCAGAATCATGAGATCGGACACGTCCACCATCCCCGGCTCCAATGGCAGCTGCACGGTGCCCTGACGAGCTCTCCACGCCCGTCTGCCGCGGATGTCCGCCACCTCGAGCCCGGTGACGTAGCGACCCGGGCTGAGACGGATCGAAAGCACCCCTTCGGCCTCGATGCTGCGCACGAACAGGGGATCCCGACCGTCTTCGGGGATCATGAAAAGCCCCGCGGCCGGTGGCCCGTCCACACCTCCCTCGGGGCTCCAGGCCGGCACCGTACGACTCGGATCGTCAGGATCGACGACGGTCGGTCGGTAGGCCCCGACCACGAGCATCTGGTACTCCCGGCGGAAGCGACCGACCTGGGTCTCGAGTCCGCGGATGTCGGGTGCATACGGTGGCGCGTACCACGTCCTCGACTCGCGAGGCGCCGTGATCCAGCTCTCCGGCGGGATGTCCGACGGAGATGCGAGGAAGCGTTCCGGAAACAGGTAACCGGCGCTCTTGGGGTGGTGGTGGCCGATCATGCGCCGGGTGTCCTGCAGGCCGCCTCTCATCATGCGGGACGGGTCGTGCGATCGGCTGTAGCCCGTGTTTCTCCCGTACCGGATCAACGTCTCTTCGAGGTCTTCGCCCCACTCCTGACGAAGGGGGTCGGCTGCGTCGAGCCGATTGCGGGCGATGACCAGGCGGGCGAGGTGATCGGTGAGCCGATCGTTGCCCTCGAACAGGAACAGTGGGTCCGAGAGGCGCCAAAGCAGGTCGAACGCCAGGTCTCGCTCGGGGTCCCCCAGGTCGTTGAAGTCACCCTCTGCGTCGCGCGTGAACACGTAGCGAGGACTCGTCCAGCCATGTCGCTCCTCCGGCGGCATGCCAGCCAGCGCCTCTCGAAAGGCCGCTTCCGACTCGACGAACTCGGTGCGTACGTGGAGGACGTACCCCAGGAGCGCATTGCACCACCAAGCCTCCGCGATGCCACATGCCCTCGCGACCCGCTCGGCTTCGCCGAGGTTGCGGCTCTCGGCGAGGTAGTGCACGAGCTGCCCCATGATCCAGCTGTCGGGTACCTGCTCGAGCCCGTCGGTCATGGCACGGATCAGCTCGACGCGTGCCTGCTGGACCTCTCGAAGCTCAGCCGGGAAGGACTCCCCTTCCTCTCCCCCGAACCAGATACAGATCTGCCCGATGCGCTCGTCGCAGCTGCCGGCGTCCTGCTGTCGATGCACCGGGGTGCGGCTCTCACGGTAGCGCTCGAACTCGCGTTGCATCTCGTGGAGCTCCCCGAGGAGCTCCGCGGAGTCGGGGAGCGTGGCCTGCGACAGGACGGGGGTCGGGGCTCCGACGGTGCAGAGCGTCGCCACGGCCAGCACGGCGGCCTGCGTCGGAGAGGGTCGGGCCGAGCGACTCATCGCGATCCGATTCGTGGAGCGTGACCGGGGACATCCACTATGACGTTCAAGGCGGTCCGGATCACACGCACGGGTCGTCCGAGCGTCTACGGGTCACCCCGGGGCGTCATGAGATCCGGATCCGCCGAGTCCCCGGAATGGAGCGTGCGCGGTTCCCGTGGAGCCTCGAGCAGGTCCTTGTAGAAGTCCCGCTCCTCTTCGAGGCGGTGCAGGCGCGTGCCGAGGTCAGCGACGGCATCGCGCAGCGCCTCGACTTCCTGCGGGCTCGCCGAAGCTCCCGACGGCGGCAGCGCCCGACGGTCGGCGAAGGCGGTCACGACCTTTCCGATCGTCGTGACGACGACCAGGACGAGCACGAACTCGAAGACTCCCAGGTGGAACTCCGGGGCTGGGGTGATTGGGACCACGATGATAGGACGCGTTCATCTCGCTCGCACGGGCAACCGGCAGCCTTCCGCCGCCCGCGCGCTCACTGTGCGGGGTCTGGTCGGGCCCGCCTCGGTCTACCCGTCCGCGCGCAACGCCTCGACAGGCCGGATCCTGAGCCCCCTCAACGTGGGCGCGAGGGAGGCGAGCAGGCCCGTCACGACCACGAGGCTGGCGGTCGCGAGCAGCACGAACGGCCATGGCTCGACGGCCACGCCGAGCTCACCCTGGAACGCCCCCTGCATCTCGAACCGCACGAACACCACCGCCCAGAAGCCGACTCCGAGGGCTACGCCGGAGCCGAGCTGAATGAGCGCCCGTCTCGCCACCGTGGCCATGATGCGGCTCGATCTTCCTCCCAGCGCGATCCGGACGCCGATCTCCCTCGTTCGCTGGGCGACGGTGAAGGCCATGAGCGCGTAGAGCGCAGCCGTCGACAGGATGATGGCGATCAGTGAGAGACCCACCAGGACGCCAGTCGCTGTACGCTGCACTAGGGCCGGGCCGTTCGGCATCTCGTTCAGGGCGACGACGTCACTCGCGATGGCGGTGGGGTCCACGTCGCTGAGGAGCCGACGCAACCTGGGCGCGAAGGCCGTCGGGTCGTCGCCGAGGTCGATGACCAGGGTGAGCGGGTGCATGGCACCCGGCGCCGCGGGCAGGTACGCCATGGGTGTCCCGTCGAAGACGGCTTGCCCGAGACTGGCCTCCAGGTCCGGGACCACGCCGACGATCTCCATCCACGGCCCGGTGGGAACCTCCCCCGGGTCCGAGATACGAATCGACTGACCGACCGCGTCGAGATCCAGGTCCCTTCGCTCGAGGAACTTCGTGTTGACCAGAACGCGCGTCGGGGCCTCGCCCGCCCCGAGCGGAGCGTCACCAGGCGTGAACGTCCGACCGTTCAGAGCCTCGACGCCCAGCGCCTCGAAGAAGCCGGGCTCGACATGGGACGTGACGACGGGAAGACCCGGGAAGTCGGCGGGAGACCCATCCCCCTCGATCCGTGCCCGCCTCTCGGTCGTCCCGCTGCCTGGAATCGCGTCAGCGAACGCCCACCTGAGGACCTCTCGCTCGGATGCCAGCCGGTCCGAAAGCGCCTGTTGGGTGGATGCGACGCGGGCCAGGCGAGTCTCTTGCGCGCCGACACCGACCTCGTCGGGCTGATCCGATGTGGGGATGTCGATCGACGCGACCAGGATCCTGCCCGCCTCCATCTCGACACTCTTGTCCTGATCGATCGTCCGGAACATGAGATACGTCAGTCCACCGGCGAAAAGGGCTCCCACGCCCAGCGCGACTTCGACCACGATCAGGGCGCTCGAGATACGGCCGAAGCGAATGCCGCTTCCGGCACCGGCACGCTGAAGGGACCGCTGGATTCCGGCCCCCGTGGCGCGAAGCGCAGGCAGCACGCCGGCGAGCACGGCGCTGACGACCGCGACCGTGAGCCCCTTCAGGATGAGCTCGGGCGTCACGCCGAGCTCGACCCAGAAGGGAAGAGTGAGTCTCGGCGATACCTGTTGCACGAGGAGGTGAACGGCCAGCAGGCCCACTCCGGTGGCGAGCAGCGCGAGGAAGAGCGCCTCGACGAAGAGTTGGCCTACGATCCGAGCCCTGCTCGCTCCGAGCGCGGTCCGGACCGCGATCTCACCGGAGCGGTTTGCGGCTCGCGCCAGAAGGAGGATCGCGACGTTACCGCACGCGATCAGGAGCAGCAGGAAGGGGACGCCCTGCGCGACGAAGAGGAAGGCCGCGACGAGACCCGTCGGCGTCCCGACGCTCAGCGCGGAGAAGGGCACCACGGTGGGTCGCGTCGCCTCGCGCCCTTCCGTCCCGGCCCGACCTCCCATGACCGCCAGCTCGGAACGTGCTTCGGTCATCGACACCCCGTCGGCGAGGCGACCGTACACCCAGAGCGCGGGACCCAGTCCGTCGACGTAGTCGACGGACCGTAGCCGCAGCGGCAGCCAGAGCTGCTCCTGACTCGGCATCTCGTATCCATCGGGCATCACGCCCACGACGGTCGTGGGCACGCCCCCGATCCGGAGCACGGAGCCGACGACGTCCGGGTGGGCGCCGAGACGGGAGCGCCAGAAGTCGTATCCGACCACCACGACGTCGTCCGCGTGAGCGCGAACGTCGACGCGCTCACCGCCGCCCCGCGGGCGCCCCGGGAGGTTCCGTCATGCTGGATCACATTGACCTGGCGGGGCGCGGCCGCTCCGAGCGACTCGAACGTCGTGAGCTGGCCCCGCAGCAGCTCGTAGTCCCCGAGGCTGAGCGGCTCTTGGCGGCGTGACTCCTCGTTGAGGGCTAGGAGTCCGACGACGCGGTCCCCATCCTCGAACGGAGGAGCCTCATCGATGAAGGCGTCGATGAGGTGGTTCGGGGTCAAGCTCGCGGGGATCCCGATCCCGAGCGCGAAGACGATCACGAGCGTCACCCCGGGGTGCTTCACGAGCATGCGGAGCCCCAGCTTCACGTCGAGCCAGGAAAAGCCGAAATCGCGATGCGGTTGCGACGGGGCGGACAGCGAGGCATCGCCCCTGGCGCCGAATCGCATCCGCGAGCGCAGCGCGGCGAAGGGCTGGCGGGTCAGCCAGCGTGCACGTGCAACCGGGGAGCGATGACTGACGTCTTCGTGCCAATGCTCGATCAGGTCCCCGAGCACGTCCTGCCTCACGTCTGCGGGCAGGAAGCGGACGGCCAGCCGCAGGAGAAACGGGGCAGGGCGGGCCTTCACGACCGGAACCTGGCCTCGAGGCGGACTTGTCTATCGAGCGCTCCGAGTCGATCCCTCAGCATACCGCGCCTCTCCGTTTTCCCGGTTCATAACAATGTTATGAACCTCCGGGGTGGTGGCAAGCCGGAGGGTCGCCGGGGGAGGGTCAGAGGGCCTGCCCGGCCACACGAGCCATGGCGTGATAGTAGGCGGCCCCCACCGCGAGCGCGTGCTCGTCGAAATCCCATCGGCTGGAGTGGGCGGGATACGCCCTCTTGCCGGGCATTCGGCCGCCGAATCGGACGTAGCAGCCCGGGACGTGATCGAGGTAGTAGGCGAAGTCCTCCGCGCCCATGTTCGCCGTTTCCATTCGGGTCACCTGCTCGTCGCCCACCGCCATCCTCGCGGCTTTCCGGGAGAGCGCCGTCATCTCGGGTGTGTTCACGAGGGGCGGCGTGCCCTTTAGAAGCTCGACCTCGACCCGCGCCCCGTGCAGCTGCCCGACGGACTCGGCCATGCGCTGGATCGCCTGGTGCAGGTGGACTCGTACGTCGGGATCCTGCGACCGGATCGTACCCTGGAGGAGGGCCCGGTCCGAAATGACGTTGCCGGCAGTTCCGGCGTCGAACCGACCTACGGTGACGACCGACGGGTGGGCGGGGTTCACCTCCCGGGAGACGATCGTCTGGATCGACATCACGAGCAGCGAGCCAACGACGATGGCGTCCACGGTCTCGTGCGGCCGAGCCGCGTGCCCGCCGCGACCTCGGATGCCGATGGTGAAGCGATCACTGGACGCGTTGACCGATCCGTCGGTCACGGCAATGGTGCCGACGGGGAAGTGCCGGTCCAGGTGGCCTCCGAAGATCATCGCAACGTCGTTCAGAGCCCCGGCCGCGATCATCGCCTTGGCCCCTTTGCCCGTCTCTTCCCCGGGTTGGAAGATCAACCGCACCGGCGCGGGTAGGTCGTCGTCCTCGGCGAGCAGGGCCGCCGCACCCAGGAGCATGCTCGTGTGCCCGTCGTGCCCACAGGCGTGCATGACTCCGTCCACGACCGAGGCGAAGGGCAGGCCCGTCTCTTCGTGGATCGGTAGCGCATCCAGATCGGCGCGCAGTGCCACGTATGGCGCCTCCACTGCGCCCGGGAGCTCCGCCACGACGCCCGTGCCGACCACGCGCTCGTAGTCGACTCCGATTCCGTCCAGGAATTCGCAGACCTTACCCGACGTGCGATGCTCGTCCCAACTCAGCTCCGGGTGACGGTGGAGGTCGCGCCTCAGCCCGATCATCTTCTCGACGATCCTCGGGTCGATCGTCGAAGGGGCGATGGTGATCATGAACACTCTCCCTGGGATGGCCTGCGCCGCACGCGAGGGAGCTTTGGCCAGGCGGCGGCCCTCATGAACGATGTTCTGAGGGCCCGATACGGGCAGTCGGGAGTTTCTCGCGACCGGTTGTGAGTGCCGTGACCGCCGAAGGTCGACTTGACACGCCGATCCGTGACGATCCAGGCTCACGATCCACCAGGAGTCCGTGCGCACAGGTGGCGACCACGGGCTCCGAGTCGCCGGCCTCCGCACATGACACGACGGATCGTCTGGTCCTCCCGCTATGAAGTCGATATCGGCGCGCACGTCTTCCCCACGAGGAAGTACCGGCTCGTGCACGACGAGCTCGTGCAGAAAGGCTCGGCGACGGACGTCGATTTCATCGAGCCGGAGCCGGCGACGGAGGAAGATCTGGCCCGCGCCCACACCGAGGACTACCTGCGGAAGATCCGCGAGGACGACTTCAGCTGGATCGAGCGACAGACGCTCGAGGTCCCCTTCTCGTCCGAGCTGGCTTCCGTCATGCGGCTCTGCTGCGGAGGCACGCTGTTGACGGGCCGTCTGGCACGAGTGCATGGCGCCGCCGTGCATCTGGGTGGGGGCTTCCACCACGCCTTCGCCGATCACGGGGAGGGCTTCTGCCTACTCAACGACGTGGCCGTGGCGATCGCGACGCAGCTCGCCGGGGGGGAGGTCAGCCGCGCTGCGGTGATCGATCTCGACGTACATCACGGCAACGGCACGGCGGCGATCTTCGCGGACGAGCCTCGCGTCTTCACGATGTCGATGCATCAGCAGGCCAACTATCCGGCCGTCAAGCCGCCTTCCGACCTGGACGTCGGTCTCGGCGATCGAGTCGGCGACGCCGAATACCTGGCTCTGCTTCAGGAACACCTGCCCACGGTACTCGACGGGGCCTCCCCGGATATGGTGTTTTACCTGGCCGGAGCGGATCCGTATCGTCTGGATCAGCTCGGCGGTCTGGGTCTGACTCTGGAGGGGCTGCGGGCGCGGGATCGCACCGTGCTCGAAGCTTGCCGGGGACGCGGCATCCCGGTCGCGGTCGTGTTGGCCGGCGGGTACGCGGTCGACACCCGTGACACGGTCTCGATCCAT
>JBDHDM010000360.1:0-4554 GCA_039591515.1 Gemmatimonadota bacterium
ATCATGGCCGCGGTCTGAGAGACCGGCTCGAGGTCCCTGAAGGTCACGACCGGCCTCCCGGTGTCCGGAACGGGCGCGCTCACGGATGCGGGGGCGAGGTCGGCGAGTCTGTCCGTGAGGGAGGGACGGCTCGGCGCGTCGACCGAAGGCGTGGGCTGAGCACCGGAGGCGGCGTCGGTCTCGGAGGGGCGGATGGAAGCCGGAATCGAGGGCGTCGTCTCGGCCAGCTCCACAAGCTCGACCGCTTCGAACGTGTCCTCGTAGACCGTCTTCGCGTCGCGCCCACCGTCCTCCGTGGGGCCGACACCCGGAACCGCGATCACCGTGAGGGCGGCCACGTGGGCCGCCGCGGAGATTCCGAGCCCCATCCACAGAGCTCGGCGGTGCGCGGCTATTCGTTTCGCGTTCGTGCCCACGGGTGCCCTCCTGGTCCACATCTCCTACCCACGGTCGCCCGCGCCGGATCCCATCGGGCCGCGACGCGTGCGCTCTCGATCCGTAAGACGTACGGACCGCTCGAAGTTGCACACAGCGGTCGGCAGCGTGACGACTCCACCAAATTGGGGTCATGCATGCGCTTCGCGCCATCCCGAGCGAAGCGGGGGGAGGTGGACCGGTCCCGGGTGGCCCGCCGTAGCCGGGTGGGGCAGATTCGCCCGAAGCGGTTCCACAGCCATACGTCGCTCTGCGCGCCGTCGAGATCCCTGCTCCCGAGGTGTCCCTGATGTGCTCTTCCGTTCGTCCCAACCTCCCTTCGTTCGTGCTCGCGCTGGCGCTCGTCACGGGCGGGACCCCGGGCGGGGCGCTCGGGCAGTCGGACGTCGCCTTTCCGGCCGAGGTCTACGCGGACCGCAGGGCACGGCTCGTCCAGCAGGTGGGAGGGCCGATCGTCGTGCCCTCGGAGTACATGATCCGGCACGGCGGGGCGAAGAAGCAGGAGCCCAACTTCTTCTACCTCACGGGCGTCGAGTCCCCCTACGCGATCCTGTACGTGGAGCCCGACGGCGCCGACGGAAGTCGGGACGTCCTCTTCCTGCCGACCCATCGCGAGTTCGCCGGAGCGCAGTACTCGCACCAGGATCCGCGCCTGGTCGACTCCGCATGGAATCGGCTCATCCGGCGTCTGGAGCCGGGGATGGACGCGGAACGGGCGACGGGCGTGGACGAGACGTATCCGCTCGACGAGTTCGTCGAGCGCATGCGCACGTTCACCGAGGGCTCGGGCGAGGTGTGGTTCGCCCGGGAGTCCGGTCCGCTGTATGCCCCGGCCGGCCTGGACGCCCCCCTCACGATTCGTCAGCAGCTGGAGCAGGCTCTGTCCTCGGCGCTCGGATCGAAGGCGTTCAACGACGCGACGCCCGCCATCGAGCGAATGCGGGTGATCAAGGATCGCTACGAGATCGACGCGCTTCGGAGGGCGGCGGAGATCAGTGCCGATGGGCTGGTGGAGGCGATGCGGCGAATCGAGCCCGGGATGAATGACCTCGAAGTGGCCGGCATCATGGAGTGGGCGTGGAAGCGCGGGGGATCACCCCGTCCCGCGTTCTCCCCGATCGTGGCCTCCGGTCCCGATGCCGTGTCGCTCTTCACCATCCGTTCGGAGAACTACAACTCGGTCAACCGGGTGATGGAGGACGGCGACCTCGTCTTCATCGACTACGGGGCGGCCGAGTGGGCGATGTACGGCTCCGACATCTGCCGGACCTTTCCGGTTTCCGGACGGTTCTCGGAAGAGCAGCGGCGCATCTACGAGATCGTGCTCGAGGCACAGAACGCGGCCATCGCAGAGGTGCGGCCGGGCGCCTCGATTCTCGACGTGATCCGTGCCGCTGCCCGCGTATTCCAGGAGCGCGGGCTCGAGCCGAACGAGGATGTCGACCGGATGGGCCCCGACCGTGTGTGGGGACTGATGCCCTCACCGACCCATTACCTGACGCAGGGGCGTGGGCTCACGCAATACACCGCCGTCGCCGGTCTCGGGGTGCGGGACATCGGGCACCACGTGGGGCTCGAGGCGACGGACGGTCGGGACTACACCACGCCTCTGGAGCCCGGAATGGTGTTCACGGTCGAGCCGAAGGTGTACGCGCCCGAGCTCGATCTGGCGATCATGATCGAGGACGTGATCCTCGTCACCGAGGATGGCTACGAGAATCTCTCGGCGAGCGCCCCCCGATCCGTCGAGGAGATCGAGCGGATCATGGGAGGACGCTGACGTCGTGGAGCCGCTCCGGCCCATCCGTCGTCGAACGGAGCGCATGGAGCTGCGGCCTCTCAGGGAGGCCGACGAGGACGGGTTCGTGGGCATGCTCCGCGCGAGCGCCGAAGCGTGGGCCGCGTGGACACCCGAAGTCTACCCCGGGCTCTCGGAGGAGACTCGCTTCCGTCGCGAGCTGAGCCGGGCTCGGCTCGGCGCCCGGGCCGGAACGCATCTCAGACTCGTCGGCACCGTGGCGGACGGTGGAATCGTCGGCCTCTTCGCCCTCAACGAGATCGTCCGCGGGGTCTTCCAGAGCGCGTACGCGAGCTGGCAGGTCGCGACCCCTCACATGGGGTCCGGGTACGGAACCGAAGGTGTTCGGGCCATCGTCGACATCGCGTTCGACACGTCGGATCAGGGGCTTGGCCTGCACCGCGTGCAGGCCAACGTCATGCCCGCGAACGTTCGTTCGCTCCGGATTGCCGAGAAGCTCGGGTTCAGGCGCGAGGGACTCGCTTCGCGGTACCTGAGAATCGCTGGAGAGTGGGAGGACCACGCCATGTATGCGATCACCGTGGAGGAGTGGCCTCCAGACGGCTGATTGGCGATTCTACCGCTGCCCGTCGTGCGCTCGTTCGCGGTTGGGCGTCCGTTCCCCTTCGAATCAGGACCGTCATGCATCGAGCCGCGACCGTGGCGATCGTCTTCGCTCTCGTCTTTCTTCCCTCGCGGCCGGTCCTGGCCCAGGACGCCCATATGGACCGGGCCCTCCGCGTGCTTTCCACGACGCCGCTCATCGACGGGCACAACGATCTGCCGTGGGCGATCCGCCAGAGCGAGGTCGCCCCGCACGACGTGGAGGCGGCAGACCACGACCTGCGTGCCGCGACCCCGTTCCACACCGATCTGGCCCGACTCGACCAAGGTCACGTGGGAGGACAGTTCTGGTCGGTCTACATCCCGTACGAGGCCGTGCAGGAGGGGGCGGCCAAAGTCCAGCTGGAGCAGATCGACATCGCCCATCAGATCATCGAGAAGTACCCCGAAACGCTGGAGCTCGCGCTGACGCCGTCCGATGTGCAGGCTGCGTACGGGAGGGGTCGAGTCGCCTCGATGCTCGGCATGGAGGGTGGTCACGCGATCGAGAACTCGCTCGGAGCGCTGCGCGCATTCTACGCCATGGGCGTCCGGTACATGACATTGACGCACAACGGGACGTTGGACTGGGCCGACTCCTGCTGCGACGAGCCGAGACATGGTGGCCTGAGCGAGTTCGGCAGGGAGGTCGTTCGGGAAATGAACCGCATGGGGATGCTCGTGGACGCCTCGCACACGTCGCCCGAGACCATGCACGACGTGCTCGATGCGGCCGAAGCCCCTGTGATCTGGTCGCACGCGTCGGCGCGGGGCGTGCACGACCACGCGCGGAACGTGCCGGACGACGTCCTGCGCCGCCTGCCTGAGAACGGGGGCGTGGTGATGGTGACGTTCGTGCCCGGATTCCTCACCTCGAACGACGAGGCCACCATCGGCGACGTCGCCGATCACATCGATCACATCGCGAGCGTCGCGGGTGTGGACCACGTGGGGATCGGCTCGGACTTCGACGGGATCGACTCGACACCCGTGGGGCTCGAGGACGTCTCGACGTTCCCCGCGCTGTTCGCCGAGCTGTCTCGCCGCGGTTGGACGGAAGAGGATCTCGCCAAGCTCGCGGGCGAGAACGTCCTGCGTGCGTGGCGGGAGGCAGAGGCCGTCGCGCGGGTGTTGCAGCGGCAGCGCCCTCCCTCGACCAAGACGATCGAGGAAGTGGACGGCGTCATCGGCGACGACCGATGAGCGCGCTCTCGCGGCCGTCGGGGGAGGAGTATGCCGAGTACTACCGGCGCTACGTCGACCTCGTGCCGGACGCCGACATCCTGTCGACGCTCAAGGATCAGCTCGGTGAAACGCTCGCGCTTCTGGAGAGCGTGCCCGAGGACCGAGAGAGCTTCCGATACGCCGAAGGGAAGTGGAGCCTGCGTGAGGTGGTCGGGCACCTCTTGGACACGGAGCGCCTGTTCGCCTACCGGGCGCTCGCGATGTCACGGGAAGACGGCGTCGACCTGCCCGGCATGGACCAGGACGTCTGGGTCGCCTCTTCGCGTGCGGACCATCGTCCGCTGAAAGAGCTCGGCGCGGAGTGGGCTGCGTTGCGGCGGTCCAACGTCTACCTGTTTTCGGCCATGACGGAGGAGCAGGGCTCGCGCTCGGGTATCGCGAGCGGCAATCCCTTCACCGTGCGCAGCTTCCCGTGGATCATCGCGGGCCACGAGTTGTGGCATCGGGACCTGATCGAGCGACTCTATCTGCCG
>JBDHDM010000361.1:0-4532 GCA_039591515.1 Gemmatimonadota bacterium
AGTCGAGATGGAAGCGCGCCAAGGAAGCGGCGTCCTCCATTCCGGGCTCGTCTTCGATCGCCATCTGGAAGGTGAATACGTCCTCGACGTCGTAGCCCGGGTCCACCGCCTGCAGGGCCTGGAAGGAGCGCAGGAGAAGCCCCGAGCCGACGAGCAGCGTGAGCGCGAGGGCCGTCTGGAGTGTCACGAGCGCATCGCGGCCCCGGTGTCGCCGCCGGGTGGTCCCACGCGCGCCCTCGCGAAGAGCGGAGGTCCGGGCCCCGGCCGCACGCATGGCCGGGGGAAGCCCGCAGACGATCGCCACGATGAGGCAGAGCAGAAGTGTGAAGGCGAACGTCGAAGGCGTAAGCACCGCCTCGGAGAGCCGCGGAACCTGACCAGGCGCGGACGAGACGAGGGCGGGCAGCGTCACCCAGGCGAGCCCGACGGCGAGGACGCCTGCCATTCCCGCGATCACCACCGACTCGGAAAGCTGGAGTCGCGCCAACTGCGCCGACCCCGCTCCGATCGCCCTCCGCACCGCCAGGTCCCGGAGGTTCCGCTCCGAGCGTACGAGGAAGAGGTTGGTCACGTTCGCGCACGCGATCAGCAGGACGACGGTCATGGAGCCGAGCAGCACCCAGAGCGGCGCCTTCACGAAGCCGAAGAGCTCCTCCTCGAGCGGACGGACGATCGGCTCGTGGAGCTCCATGAGGCGTACGTACCTCGCACTCCCACCGTACTTCTCCGGGAAGACCCGTGACGCGTCGCGGAGGCGGGCGCGTACGGCCTCGAGCTCCACGCCCTCCGGCACACGGCCGACGAGACTCACCCCGAAGCGCCCGGGGTTGAGGCCCTCGTTCCGCACGTTGTTGGGAATCCAAACCAGGACGCCCTCATTGGGGAATGCGAAGTCGGGACCCATGACGCCGATGACGGTCCGCGTGCCCCCGGCCACCTCGAAGCCCCGACCGATCACCGACGGATCGGCGCCGAACCAGTCCTGCCACGCGGCGTGACTGATGAGCATCACGTCCTGCTCGTCCTCCGCCACCGGCAAGCGACCGATCATCGGCTGGACCCCGAGCGTCGTGAACATGGAGGGCGTGGGGATCGACATCCTCACGCGCTCCACCCGGTCGCCGATGCGCAGCGTGTTGGTGAACGAGTTGAAGGTGCCCACGTCTTCGAGCACGTCGGTCAACTCGCGGTACTCGAAGTAGAACTCGAGCGAGACGCCGAACTCGTCCGGGAAGTCGAAGCCCGGCGCGGAAGCCGCGATGTACACCAGCCGGTCCGCGTCCTCGTAGGGGAGTGGCTCGATCAGGACCTTCTGCACCACGGCGAAGATCGCCGACGTGATCCCGAGCGCGACACCGATCGTGCCCACGGCGGTCAGCATGAACGAAGGCGAACGTCGCAGCGATCGCCAGGCGAATCCAAGGTCCCTCCACCACGTCCTCATCATCCCATCTCCCCTTCTCTTCTCCGTGTCCATTCCCCACGAACCGGGCCGGGCCGGCCGTACGCGTTCCAATACGGCCACCAGGAGCAGATCCCCCGCGGTCGCCACGGTGAACGCGACCGCCGCTCCCCATCCCCGGGACCGGGCGCGCTCGTAGTCGACCTCGATCTGCTCCCCCACCCCCGCGCCGAAGTCGTCGCGGAAGCGGGGCGGGAGACAGCCGACCAGCCGAAGGAGAAACTCCTTCACGGTCCGGTTTCCGCGCGTCGCAGGCGCTCGTCCGCCAGCGCTGCCGCGGCGTGCAGCCGGCGCGCCTCGTCGGAGAGCGCGACCCGGCCGTCTTCCGTCAGCCGATAGTACCTCCGTGCACGCCCCGGGTGCGGGGTCTCGACCGGCGCCGCAGCGAGCTCCTCCACGAAGCCCCGCCCCATGAGCCGCCCGATGACCCGATAGAGGGACGCCGCACGCGGCGAGAGCGTGCCGGCCGACTCCTCCTCCACCGCCGACTTGATGGCGTACCCGTACTGGGGTCCCTCCGCCATCGCGAGAAGGACGTGGTAGTCCAGGCTGCTGAGTGCCGCCGTCCGAGAATCCGTCATCCGTCGACCCCTAAATACACTTTCGACATATATACGAAGAGAGTATTTCTGGGGCGGGCGGTCAAGAGGCGCAACAGCCTCCTCGACGCCTGCGGAGGCCTTCGGGGCTCAGCCCTTCGGCAAATACAGGCCGTCGAACCAGACGGCCCATGCCCCGGTTTCGGTGTTCTGGATCTCGAAGCGCTGGTTGACCACACCCGCCTCGAGGGGAGTCCAGATCCCTCGGAAGGGAGAAACCGCACCGCTGACGAACGTCCGGAGCTCCCCCTCGAGGACCATCGCGCCGTGCTCGTCCAGACCGCCCTCGATCTCGATGACGTAGGCGGGCGCCACCCACACCTGACGCCAGACGCCGCGCGCGCCATCGTAGAAGTTGGTCGACGAGCCCGTGCCGCCCGAGGCCGACCGCCACTCCTCCTGGAGCATGCAGCCGTTGTGTCGGGCCGTGATCGAGTTGGTGCCCGCCGGTGTGCGGGTCGAGTCGTTCACCACCACGTCCCACTCGCCCACCCAGAAGTCCCACTGCCGGTGCACGTCGATCTCCTCACAGGACGGCGGGGCTTGCTGCGCCTCCGCTCTTCCGGGTATCGCGGCCGACAGAACGACGAACGCCACCGCACCAACCGTCACCGACTTGCATCCCGACATCACACTTCCTCCCGTTTTCGTTCGCTCACCGGTGCGTCGGCCGACTTCAGGCGGGACACAGCACGGACCGCTGAATTATTCGCCCGGGCGCGCGCCGGCTTACCGGCTCGTCCTGTGGATGCGACGCCTCTTCCGGGGGCTGCCTCGCTCCGCTCAGCTCGTGATGCGGCGCGCGCTACCCGGACGCATCAGCCAATACGGTCCCGGGCAGCGGCCCCGGATCTCGGCTCGTTCCGCCTCGGAGAGGTCCGTCACCTCCTCGAGGGCGGCCAGGAAGCCCCCACCGAGTTGCACGTTCTCACCCAGCGCCACGATCTGCCGCCCTGCGGGGTCGCGAAGCACGAGCTGATCCCCGCGCGACCAAAGGGAGGTACCTGCGGGCCAGACGACCGTGGCGTCGTCGGGTTCGGCAAGATCGAGCCGTAAGCAGCCCGCGTCGTCGAGCTCGACCATGCCTCGATAGCGGCCATCGAAGAAGACCACCAGCCCCTCCTGCTGGGTCAGGACGAGCACCCCCTCGTCCACCACGGGAACCAGAGGCGCGGCCCCCTCGCCGCAGCCGCTCGTGAAGAGCGCGAAGCCCAGCAGCATGACGGCACGGGCCCGCCCCGGTCCGCTCAGCGCCGCCCCATGCGGGTGGCGTGGGGTGGGGCGTGGGAGACCCAGGCGGCCGCCGTCTACCGTGCCTCGGATCGCGCCACCGGTCATCTCCTCAATGTACTCCTACCTCGTCGTCCGACACGTGGCCCCCGGGGAATCGCCTCGCTCGACGAAGCCCGACCCTCTTCAAATCCCGCACCCTCTGGTGTCCCTACGCCAGCCCCGACTGCGGCTTACGCGACACCCCGGCGGCGGCAAACCCTCACTAACGTTGTTATTGACAGGCGTAAGTCCTGATCCCAGCTTCACTAACATTGTTACTGACCCGGGACAGGAGCCCATCATGACCCGTCGAGGCCTCGGCGAGTTCGAACACCAGGTGCTACTCGCCATCCTCCGGGCCGGCGGCGAGGCGTACAGCGTGCCCTTGGTTCTCGAGCTGGAAGAACGCAGTGGACGCGAGGTCTCGCAGGCAGCCGTCTACATCGTGATGCGCAGGCTCGAAGAGAAGGGGCTCGTCGGGTCCCGGATGGAGGAAGCAGCCGACACCGGCACGGGCCGCACGCGCCGGTACTTCCGGTTGAAGCCGGCTGGGATGGAGCGGCTGCGGGAGTCGCGACGTGTGCTGACACGGTTCTGGGACGGGATCGAGGATCTCCTCGAGGAGGTGTGACGATGGGAGGCGAGCCGAAGCCGCCGAAATGGGCGCAGTGGATGATGCGATGGCTGCTCTCGAAGGATGAGGAGCGAGTCGTGCACGGTGAGCTGCGTGAGCTCTACGAACACTGGGAGCGGACCGAAGGGCCGGCGGAAGCCGAGCGGCGCTATCGGCGCCAGCTGCGCGAGTATC
Source organism: Gemmatimonadota bacterium (assembly GCA_039591515.1). Classification (GTDB taxonomy): domain Bacteria; phylum Gemmatimonadota; class Gemmatimonadetes; order Longimicrobiales; family Gaopeijiaceae; genus UBA2589. The sequence goes on from JBDHDM010000361.1 coordinate 4,142, forward strand.
CCGCTCGGTTACTCGTCGATCGGCTCGGCGCCGTTCGAGCCGCGCTCGGTGGGCTGGCGTCGGTGCGCAACCTCGGCCACGCGGGGCGTGCCTTGGCCCGGGTGCCGGCGCTCACCTCGGCGATCGTGCTCACGATCGGAGTCGGCATCGGTGGCTGCACGGCGATCTTCGCGATCGTAGACGCCCTCTTCATCCGCCCGCTCCCCTACGAGGACGCAGACCGGCTGACGTGGATCTATACCGATTCGCCCCCGAACCAGTGGCCCTTCTCCGTCGCCGACTACCAGACGCTCGTCGAAGAGCAGACGAGCTTCGAATCCGTGGCCGCATACACGCGCTCGACGGTGACCCTCACGGCCGACGACGTGGCCGAGCGGGTGAGTCTGGCCTC
>JBDHDM010000362.1:0-4514 GCA_039591515.1 Gemmatimonadota bacterium
AGCCACCGGGCGCGTGGACCACGAGGTGCATCGCTCCGAGCGGCAGTTGCACGTACGGAACGAACATCTCCGGATTCGCTTGGACGCCGAGACCGTCGTGTCGGATGTCGGAGACGACACCGATGATCTCGGTGCTCCCGGCCATCGGCATCTCGATGATCTTCCCGATGGGATCCTGATCGGGGAAGTAACGACGCACGGTCGTCTCGTTGATGATCGCCACCCGGCTCTGGTCCGTACCGTCGATGTTGTCGATCGCACGACCGGCGAGCACCTCCATGCCCATGGCGTCGAAATACCCGGGCAAGATCGCCCGATACTCCGCGGTCGGCCGCTGGGAGGGCGACGAGACTTCGAGCCCCTCCACGCTGAACGGCATGTCGAACTCGGTCCCGATCGGACTCATGGGTAGGTACGACACCGCTCCAGCCGCTTCGACACCCGGGATCTGCCGGATGCCGTCCACGACCTCGTCGAAGAAGCCGGCCAGCTGCGCGGGCTCCGGGTACCGAGCACGGGGAAGCTCGACCGCCACCGCGATCACGTCTTCCGTGCGATACCCCGGATCGACGGTCGTGAGCGACGCGTAGCTCCGCAGGAGCAGACCCGCGCCGACGGTGAGCACCAGCGCGAGCGCGACCTCGGCCGACACGAGCGCGTTCGAGACTCGCCTCGAGGTCCGGCCCAATGAGGAGCCCCGGCCGGCGTCCTGCAACACCCCGACGATGTCCGGTCGCATGCTACGCAGCGCGGGAGGCAGACTGAACGCGATCCCGGCGAGGAGGGAGATGCCCGCGGTGAAGGCGACGACCGCCGGGTCGAGGGCGATGTCGTCCAGCCGTGGGAAGCCGGCGGGCAGAACGGAGCGGAGGACGCGGATGCTCGCGCTGGCGACGAAGAGCCCCACGAGTCCGCCACCGACTCCCAGCACCATGCCCTCGAGCACGGCCTTCTGTGCGAGGTCGCGCGGCGTGGCCCCGAACGCGGCGTGTACCGCGACCTGACGACTGCGCCCACCCGACCTCACCAGAAGCAGGTTGGCGACGTTCACGCACCCGATCAGCAGGACCAGGGTCACCGCGCCGAAGAGAATCCACACGGTGGACGCGGTATCCCCGACGAGCTGTTCCTCCGCCGGGATCAGCGACACGGACCACCCTTCGTGGGACTCCGGGTAGGCGGCGGCGATCCCGCCGGCGATTCTCTCCATCTCGGTTCGGGCGCCTTCGATCGTCGAGCCGGCTCCCATGCGCGCGATGGTCGAATACGACCGGTGGGGTCGGCTCGGCAGGTCCTCCAGACTGAGGGTCAGCGGAGACCACGCTTCGACTTCCGTGTCCCCGACCGGAAAGGTGAAGCCGGGTGGCATGACGCCGACGACGAGATACGGCTCTCCGTCGAGTGGGATGGTCGACCCGACGATGGCCGGGTCGCCGCCGAAGCGATTCTGCCAGGCCCCGTTGCTGAGCACGACCAGCCGCTCGTTGCCCGGACGCTCCTCCTCCGAGCGGAAGGTCCGTCCCAGCGCAGGCTGCGCGCGCAGGACATCGAAGAGGCTCGGCGTCACCTGAGCCGACGCGATCCGCACCGGCACGTCGTCGAGCACCAGGGTGAAGCCCCGATAGGAGTACGCGGCCATCGCTTCGAAGGCGGTCGCCTGATCGCGCCAGTCGACGAAGGTCGCCCCCGACGTCGGCTCCTGATTCAGCCCTTGAGACGGGTTCGCCTCCCACACCATGACGAGCTGATCCGGATCGTCGTACGGAAGCGGCTTGAGCACGACGCCGTTGAGAACGCTGAAGATCGCGCTGTTCGCTCCGATCGCGATCGCGAGCGTCGCCAAGACGACGGCCGTGAAGCCGGGTGCGAGACGGAGGGACCGAAGTGTCTGACGGAGTGCGGTCATCAGGGGCCTGGAAGGCGGGGACCAGAGAGGGAGTCCGACGTGCTCGACTCGAGGCACACAAGGTGCTTCCCGGCGGCCGCATCCGAAATGGGCTTCGCCGAGCTACGTCTCGATCAGGAAATCGGGCCCCGGCACCGTGACACCGTTGAGCAGCACCTCGACCCGATGCACGCCGGGATAGTGCTTGCGGGTGGAATGCTGAGCGAGTGACACCGTCTTGCGTACGGTCCCGGTTTCCCCGGGTCCCAGCTCGAGCTCCGCCCCCTTGAAGACCTTGGGGCTCGTCCCTCCCCTCGCCTTCACGAAGTGCACCCTGAGGTCGACGAGGGCAGCGGCCTGCTCGCCCGAAGGATTCTCGACGTCGACCTCGATCCTGACCTTGTCGCCAACCGGCACCCGCTCTGGCTCGCATCGTATGCCGAAGACCCGCGCCGGGGAGCTCGGTCCGAAGCCGAGCACGTCGAGTGCGTCGGGGTCCGCTGCCTTGATCAGGGTGCGCAGCGCGTGGCGTACCAGGCGTCGTCGGTTCGTGTCCCCATCCGACCACCAACGGCGCGCGATCTCGACCACCAAGGCCGGATGGTCCTTCGAAATGTCGTTGAGGTTGTTGGCGACGGATCGTCGCACGTACTCCTCGGCGTCGTCCTTGAGAAGCTCGAGGAGCTCGACGACGGGCCCGGGATCGGCCTGGAAGCTCCGCAACCGGGGGGCCCACGGCAGCCGCGGGCGCGTTCCCTCCGACACGAGACGCCGCACGTGCACGTTGGGGTCCGCCGCCCACTCCCGGAGACGCGCCAGCGTCCGCTCGGGGTGGCGCACCAGATAGGACCGGATGCTGAACTCCGCCGTGAACCGTCGGGTGAGCTCGTATTGAGCCCGCATCGACGTTTCGAAGCACTCCAACCCGTGATCCGCCACGAAGAAGACGAGCGGCAGGTAGGCGAACGAGTCCATCCCCGTCAGCTCCGCCTCCTCGAGATCCGGTCCGAGAGAGCGGATGAGGATCTCGATCGCGGCCTCGCGATCGTCCGGCAACACCGCGGCCAAGGCCTCCGAGAGGTGACGAGCCCGTGCCGTCAATTCGAGCGCCTCGAAGCCCTCGAGCGCGAGCTCGAGGAAGCGCGCGCGGTCGAAGCCCGGCTCGACGCCCTGGATCATGTCCGCGATCTGCTCGGCCACCTCGGGCCCGAACGAGTTCTTGAGAGGCTCGGCCACGGTCGCAGGTTCCTTCGGCTCGTGTTCCGTGGGGGGGACGCTAGTGGGTACCGGCTGGCAGCGTGTCTCCGAGGTACGCTTCGGCGTCGGGTGCGCCACCCAGCACGCGCGAAATCCACGCCTGGTGCTCGTGGGTGATCACGATCCCCTCCCACACGCAGCCGTGAAGAGGGCGTGTGGTGGGCCTGAAGTCCCCGGCGTCGTCGAGGTTCTGCATCTGCTGACAAAGGATGTCCTCGTGCGCCCACCAGTGCAGCAGGAGCCAGGTTCCCACCTGACCTTCGTGCACGATCACGAAGCCGAGGCCGTGGTGGTCTCCCTCTGCCTCGGCCAGGGCCGGGAGCTCGCGCTCGGCCACCACACCCGCAACCTCGACCAGATCGTCCGGCGCGCCCGGCGCCCGGCACCCGATCGAGTAGAGCTTGAACGCGAGTCCGGACGACCTCCGCACGCCGTGGGAGCGGAAGTGCCGCGGCTCGTAACGAGAGGTCGGCAGTGTCATGGTGGCGCTACCATCGCACGGGGTCGGAGTTGGGGCCAGGGAAGCCCGCTCGATTCATTGACCGGCAACGCTCGGTACGAAGCGGCCTTTCGATCAGAAGCGGAACGCGAGAAGGCGCCCACCGATGGTGGCGGCATACACGCCCCGCTTTCCCACGACCGGGGTCGAGGCGATGCCCCACGTCGAGGCTCCGTCGGACGGATCCACCTCGTAGCGCCACTCGGGAAGGCCGGTCGAGCGATCCAGCTTGAAGAAACGCCCCCGGTGGTCGGTCGAGTATCCCGCCACACCGACACTTCCCACGTAGACGGCCCCTTCCGTGACGGCCGGGGAGCTCCACGCCGAGCCCTCAACCCTCGTCGACCACTCGAGGGCCCCCGAGGCCGCGTCGATGGCGTTGACCCGTTGCGCATCGGAGGAGCCGATGTACGCCGTGCCATCGAGGACGACCGCGGACGACTCGACCCACGACCACCAATAGTAGTACGTCCAATCCACGGTGCCGTCCTCCACCCGCAGTCCGAGCACGTCGTACGAACGGGTCCCGATGATCACGCGTCCGTCGTGGACCACCGGCGCGCTGCTGATCGCGCCACGTGCCTCGGTCCTCCACAGCTCGTGCCCGTCGCGCTCGTCCACGGCGACCACCTCACCGTCGAAGGTCGCGTAGATCAGGCGCCCCCCGTCGATCGCGGGCGTCCCGAGAACGGACGAGCTCTCCTCGAGGCGCCATACCACCTCGCCGTCCTGCGCGCGCAGGGCGACGACCGCCCCGTCGTAGGTGCCGACGTACGCGAGGTCGCCCTCGATGCGCACGGACGACGCGTAGTGGTCGTAGCGTGACTCGGGGCTGTCCGGCGCGATCCGCGCCGCAGCATCTCCGATCACGGC
>JBDHDM010000363.1:0-4513 GCA_039591515.1 Gemmatimonadota bacterium
ACCCGTCACGTGCGTGCCAGCCTCGATGCGTGAGCCGTCGAAGGCCGGGGTCGAGCTGCTCGTCGCCGCGATCACGATGTCCGCCCCCGAAATCGCCTCGTCGGGGTCGTCGACCCTGCGCGCGTCGATGCTCTGCAGCTCGGACACGAGAGCGTCGGCGCTGGCGCCCGATCGCGAGACCACGCGCACCTCGCCCACGTCGCGTACACACCGCACCGCCTCGAGCTGCGTGCGAGCTTGCACCCCGGCTCCGAAGAGAGCCACCACCCGGGCGTCCGGACGAGCCATCATGTCGGTCGCCAGACCACCTGCGGCTCCTGTCCGGAGTGCAGTGAGCCAGGTGCCATCCATGAGGGCCTGCGCCTGTCCGGTCTCCGGATCGAGGGAAAGGACGACCGCGTTGATCACCGGCAGTCCTTGGTGCGTGTTGCCCGGATTCACGGACACCACCTTCGCGCCTGCGACCTCCCTGGCCGCTCCTCCAGGACCCGGTCGGCCGACTGCGTCGGAGTGAATTTCGGGGAAGCCGGTCATGTGCGCCGGCATGAAGAGCGTCACTCCGTGCTCGGTCTCGAGAGGGAGGCGGACCGGCACGTGGGCGCGTCCATCGGAGAGAGCCGCGAACGCCTCGCGCATCGCGGTGATCGCAGCGGGCATGTCGATCGCGGCCCGCACGTCGGAGCCGGAGAGGATACGGATTTGCATGCGAGTGCGGTCGGCGGCAGAGTTGGACGCCCGACATCATATCCCACCCACACGAATGAGACACGTGGCTCCCTCGTCCCGCACGGTTGTCGTTGTCGGCGCTGGTGCTTTCGGCGCCGCATCGGCACTCGAGCTCCGATCCCGTGGCTGGCACGTCACGCTCGTCGACCGTGCCGGGCTCCCCCATCCGGACGCGTCGTCGACCGACATCAGCAAGATGATCCGGATGGACTACGGCTCGGATGTCTTCTATCACGAGCTGGCCGAAGCGGCCCTGGATGGGTGGGAGCGATGGAATCGCGAATGGCCGCGACCCCTCTATCACGCCGAGGGCTTCCTCGTGCTGGCTCCGGGCCCGATGGAGCCGGGGGGCTTCGAGTACGAGAGTTATCGCGTGCTCCGAGAGCGCGGGTACGACCCGGAGCGCCTGAACCGCCACACGCTTGCCGAGCGCTACCCCGCCTGGGCCGCGGACCGATATCCGGACGGGTACGTGAGCCCCCGCGGCGGCTGGGCAGAGAGCGGCGCGGTCGTCGAGCGGCTGCTGCTGCTCTGCGACGCGGCGGGTGTGGACCGGCGCATGGGGCGCTTCGAGGCGCTTCTCGAGCGGGGCTCGACCGTGGGCGGGGTCCGTCTCGCCGACGGAGGTACGGTCGAGGCCGATCGCGTGGTCGTGAGCGCGGGGGCCTGGACACCGGTTCTCCTTCCCCGGCTCGCTGGGGTGCTGCGGTCCGTCGCTCAACCGGTCGTGCACTTCGGTGTGGAGCCGTCGGCCTACCAGGGGCAGCGCTTCCCACCCTACGCAGCCGACACGTCCGGATCCGGGTGGTACGGCTTCCCCGCGATCGGGGACGGCCGTCTGAAGTTGGGTCACCACGGGGAAGGTCGAGAAGTGCGCCCGGACGACCGCGGCCAAGTGGGTCCGGACCACATCGAGAAAGCGCGCGCGTTCTTGGCCCACTCGATCCCTGCGCTCGCCGGGGCACCGGTCGTGGGCACCCGCATCTGCCTCTATTGCGACAGCTTCGACGGAGACTTGCTGGTGGACCGTGATCCGGAGCGTGATGGACTGGTGGTGGCCTCGGGTGGAAGCGGTCACGGCTTCAAGTTCACGCCGGTTCTGGGTACCATCGTCGCCGACGTGGTCGAGGGCAGAGAGAATCGTTGGGCACGTCGCTTCCGCTGGCGAACCGGCGGCACGCCGAAGCGGGAGCAGGCACGACTCCAGGGAACCGCCGAATCATGAACGTCGAGCGAGGAGAGCACGGATGAAGATCATCTCGACACCGAATGCGCCGACGCCAGCCGGCCACTACAGTCAGGCCGTCGTGTACGGAGGCGTCGTCTACGTCGCCGGGATGCTGGGGATCGACCCGACGGAGCCTGACCGCCACCCCGGCGACGCCGCCCAACAGACACGACAGGCCCTGGCCAACGTCGCAGCCGTGCTCGAGGAGGCAGGCGCGGACCTCAAGTGCGTCGTACGCATGACCGTCTTCGTTTCGGGTCACGACCTGTGGGGCGACGTGAACGCCGCGTACGCCGACGTCATGGGCGAGCACCGACCGGCGCGCGCGATCGTGCCCGTTCAGAGCTTTCGGGAGCCGTTCCTCGTGGAGATCGTCGCGACGGCCGCCCTCGGCCGTTGAGGTGATCGGCTCCTCAGAAGCCCATCCGCGGGAGTGTCATGTTGTCCAGGAAGAGCCGATCGCGCGGTGACAGCGATCTCACGCCGTCTTCGTCGACCACGTCCAGCAGGCGCAGCACCTCCTCCTGGTTCAACGGGTGAAGCGAAGGGAGGTTGATACCTCCCCATCGCTCACGGTCGACCTGATTCTGCACGCCCCTGGACGAATAGTGCGAGTTGGGCGCTTCCACCCGTCGGTTCTCTGCGATCTTGCGCGCGCGCCAGTGGCGGTACCAGAACCGCAGCGCGATGCCCCCCGTCACCAGCACGGCAAGAGCAGGAAACAGGAAACTCATCATGACGAAACCCTAATCCCGACCCACCTGAAGAGCCCCCCGGGCTCTGTCGAACACTCACGTACCACTTACGACGGAATCTGGGGCCGAAAGGTTGCAGATTCAAACCCCGGCCGGTGCGGGACGGCAGCAGGATCGGCTCGAGAGCGCTCAGTGCCCCTCGGCGTGCGCCGGCGCTCGCCCGACGGGCGCAGCCAGCGACAGGTGTCCGGGGCCCGCTGGGGCAGGCGTCAGGACCGGGCCGGTGACGGAGCTGTCGTCCTTGACCTCCAGCACGTAGTCGAAGAGCTCCGGCCGCGCTTCGACGGCGTCGCCTCGGCTGAAGAGCACGATCCGCGGCACTTCGCGCAGCAGCTCCTTGGCGAGCACGAGCGTTCGCATGCGAGCCTCCTCGTCGAGCCGATCGAAGGGCTCCTCCAACACGAGAGAGGCGACGAGCCGTCCACGAGCGGCGACGAGCGAGGCCGTGGCGAGGCGTACGGCGATCCGCCCCACCGCGAGGTCCTCCTCGGACAGCGGAGCGAGAACACCCAGGCTGCCCTGGAGCTGAACGCTCCCGTCCCGGCGTGTCATGGCGAGGATGCGGCCGCCCGAAATCCTGGATACGAACCTCGATGCGCGATCGAGCAGAAGCTCCGCCGCTCGCGAGACCCGGGCCGACCGGATGCGGAGGAGCGCCGCCACGACGGCTCCTTCTGGCCCCTCGACGGGGCCGCCCGTGACCGGTCCGGCCCCCTCGAGGTCGCGGAGGCGGCTCCGGAGCGCCTCTACACGCTCGGAGCCGGCCTCGAGCGCGGCATGCAGCGTGAACGAGTATAGCTCGAGCTCCTGAAGATGCAGGGGCTTCGGCTCGAGCTGCTCCCAGCGACTCCTCCACCAGCTCCCGTCCTGGACGACCGACTCCCACTCGTCGCGCAGCTCTTCGAGAACCTCGTCGTAATGGCTCTCGAGCACGCGACCGCAGGTGGGACACGGCGCCTCGGGGCCAGCCGACTCCATGCGCTGAATCCGGGCGCGTAGCTCGCGGGCCCGGTCCCGGTAGGCATGCAACGTCGTCTCGGCGTCCTGTCGCTCCCGATGCCAGTCCATCGTCGCCACCTCGAGATCACCGTCGACCTCGGTGACGTCGGCCCGGCTCGCGATGAGCTCACGTTCGGCGTTTCTCAGTTCGGCAGCCACCTGCTCCGGGTCCACTCGTACCGCCCCACGAGCAGGTCTCTGGGCCGTGGGCTCGCTCCGCTGGGGCTCGAGGGAGGGAGCATGCGCTCCCAGACGCTCGAGCGCGTCTTCGACGAGCCCGAGGCCTCGGCTCTCGGCAACGGCCTCGATCCCACGGCGAAGGGCCGAATCGAGAGTCTCCGCCTCCACCCCGGTCCACCACCGTTGAACCGCACCTTCCGGACCGGTGCGGCCCTTTTCGAGATAGAGCTGGGCCACGGCCCGCCGCGCCCTTCCGGTTCCCCCCAGGATCGCGGTCAGGCCACGGGGCACGGAAGTGCTCACACGACCCAGCCGCGGCAGCGCTCCGTCGAGCGCTTCGAGGCGACCGTGTGGACTCTCCGGAAGCAGCGACGCACCCTCCGGTAGGACTCTGATCACGACCCGATCGGTCTCGGGTGAGAATACCTCGTCGTGCTCCAACTCCTGAACGACGGCGGCGCGGAGAGCGGAAGAGGGATCGTCCGACAACCAGGTCTGTACGGGCACGTTTACGTCTGGCCCGGGCTCGACAGCCAGGTGCAACGCCTCACTCCGGAGTGAGGCGAGGGGTTCTCCCTGCAGAGCCAGCAGATCGTGCGGCGTGGCCCCCTGGAGCCTGAGCCGG
>JBDHDM010000364.1:0-4512 GCA_039591515.1 Gemmatimonadota bacterium
GACGAGAGGCTGGGCCTCCATCAGATCGCGAAGAACTACTACTACCCCGGCTGGTGGGAGCCCGGGATGACCATGGGCCTGCTGGTCAACCAGGAGGCGTTCGACGAGCTCCCGCCCGTCTACCGGGCCGTGCTCGAGACCGCCTGCAGTGACACCGCCGCCGACCGACTCGCGATCTACGACCGGGAGGAGCCCAAGGCGATGGCACGTCTGATCAACGAGCACGGCGTGACGCTACATGAGTACTCGCCGGATATCCTCGACGCGGCGTGGCGGGAGTCGAACGCGTATCTGGAGGAGCAGGCAGCGCAGGACGTTGCCTTCGGCCGCGTGTACGCCTCGTGGAAGGCGTTCCGAGACATGTCGTTTCCGTACGCCGGCGGCAACGAGCTGGCCTATCAGCGCGACGCATTTTCGAGGGTGGGAGGCTGAGGCGGTCTCACCGCGGCAAGGCTCAGTAGCTCGGGGGCCCCGGGTGGGGCCCCCGAGTGCAGTGATACCGGGGCTACGCCTGGGTCTTCAGGAGGTCTCGGATCTCCGAAAGCAGCTTCTCCTCGGCGGACGGCTCCGGAGGCGCTGGAGGCGGCGCGGCCTCTTCCTCGCGCTTCATCTTGTTGAAGGATCGGACCAGCATGAACACGGCGAACGCAACGATGAGGAAGGAGACGATCTCATTCGCGAAGACGCCGTAGTTGATCGTGACGGCTCCGGCTTCCTGCGCAGCGGCGAGCGTTTCGTACGGGCCTGCTGCCGAGCCCGCTCTCACCGTGATGAACAGATTTGAGAAGTCCACCCCACCCAACAGCAGCCCGATCGGAGGCATGATTACGTCCGACACCAGTGACTTCACGACCGTGCCGAACGCCGCCCCGATGATGATTCCAACCGCCATGTCGAGCACGTTGCCCTTCACGGCGAACTCCTTGAACTCCTTTAGCATACGGTTCCCCTCGGGTGAGTGTGGCCGCGGCTTGCGCACTCGCCTCAGTGCGAGGCCGGATCGGGGCTCAAGCTAGGGTTCCCCGGTCGCAGCCGCATCCGTACTTGAGGCCTGAACCGTTTGAGGTCAAACGGGCCATAGCGCCCGTCTCCGGGGGACCGTAGGATCGCGGGACCTTGCACCCCAACCCAGGAGGTTGTGCCCCCATGGCCGGAAAATTTGAGCTGTATAAGGACGCTGCCGGCGAGTTTCGATTCCGCTTGAAAGCCGCAAACGGCGAAATCGTACTTTCGTCCGAAGGCTACTCGTCCAAGGCAGGCGCGATGAACGGCATCGATTCCACCAAGGAGAACGCTGCCAGTGCGGACATGTACGAGTCCAGCGAGACGGCAGCCGGAAAGCACCGGTTCGTCCTGAAGGCCAAGAACCACCAGGTGATCGGTCAGAGCCAGAGCTACGAGTCCGCCTCCGGGCGCGACAATGGAATCGGCGCGGTCGGTCGAGCCGCGGACGGGGCAACGGTCGACGATCAGACCTGACCCGGGCCGTATCTGATGTACCCAGACGAGCCGTCGCTTCAGTCGAGGCGGCGGCTTTGTCGTCCATCGGACCCGTACGACGGCAAGAGAAACCCCTCGACGCCGAAGACCGATCAGGAGCGCAGGATGAGCCATCAGCCGGGATCGCTGTACCTCGGCCAGCAGCTGGACCCCGAGAACGCACAACCGACTGGCGATCGACTCCGGCTGGAGAGCGACCGCCTTACCACGCACGGCGTGATCGTCGGCATGACAGGTTCCGGGAAGACGGGCCTCGGGATCGTCCTGGTAGAGGAGGTCCTCGCATCCGGCATCCCAGTTCTCATCCTCGATCCGAAGGGAGACATGGGGAACCTCCTGTTGAACTTCCCCTCGTTCGCCGCGGAGGATTTCGAGCCTTGGATCGACCCGGGGGAAGCTCGACGGAAGGGCGTCTCCACGGCCGAGCTCGCCGCCGCGGAGGCCGACAAGTGGCGCTCGGGCCTGGCAGATTCCGGTGTCACACCGCAACGGATGCGACAAGTGCGCGACGGTGTGGATGTCCGCGTGATCACCCCGGGCTCCACGGCTGGCATCCCACTCAATCTCGTCGGAGACCTGTCCCCGCCGGAGCCGACGGACCAAGGCGGGGAGGCAATGAGAGACGAGATCGAGGGTCTCGTGTCAGGGCTGCTGGTCATGGTCGATATCGATGCAGACCCTCTCGTCAGTCGCGAGCACATCCTGCTGTCCAACCTCATCGAGCGTGCGTGGAGCGATGGTCGGGTCCTGGACCTGCCGACCCTGCTGCTTCAGGTGCAGGACCCCCCGATGCGGCGCCTTGGCGTTTTCGAGCTGGAGGCGTTCTATCCGGCGAAGGAGCGGACCAAGCTCGCCATGCGTCTGAACGGTCTCATGGCGTCACCCTCCTTCGCCGAGTGGATGCTCGGTGAGCCCCTGGATGTGGATTCGTTGCTCTACGCTCCGGACGGACGACCACGGGCCTCGATCATCCACCTCGCCCACCTTTCGGATTCCGAACGGATGTTCGTGGCGACTCTACTGCTCTCGAAGTTCGTGACGTGGATGCGGAGGCAGCCCGGAACGTCTGAGCTCAGAGCACTGATCTACGCCGACGAGGTGATGGGCTTTGCGCCACCGACCGCCGAGCCCCCGTCGAAGCGTCCGATTCTGACGCTCTACAAGCAGGCCCGCGCCCACGGGGTGGGGCTCGTCATGGCCACGCAGAATCCCGTCGATCTGGACTACAAGCTCATGTCCAACGCCGGGACGTGGATGGTTGGTCGTCTTCAGACCGAGCGCGACAAGGCGCGCATTGTCGAAGGGCTCCGATCGGCGTCCGGTGACGTGGACGTGGCGGCTTGGGATGCCCGAATCGGCGGGCTGGGCAAGCGACAGTTCTTGCTCAAGAGTGCGAAGTCCCCGAAGCCGACGCTCTTCACCACTCGTTGGGCCATGTCATACCTGCGGGGCCCACTCACCCGGGCGGAGCTCGCGAGCCTCCGCCCGACGGCTATGGCGGATGCCGAGCCGATCGAGTCCACATCCTCGACGAGAGAGGCCGAGCACGTGCTCGATGAAGACGAGATGGCCATCATGCCCCAGGTCGCGAAGGGCGTGAGCGTTCGCTTCATCGACCCTGCAGCCCCATGGGTGCGGCAGGCCGGGATTGATCCGACCGGCGGCCGGCACTTGCCGGGACTCGCAGTACGGGTCCACATGCTCTTCGACGAGCGGGTGGGGGAGGTTCGGCACGAAGAGGAGTGGGAAGCGGTCCTCTTTCCCGTGACGGAGTCGGTGAACCCGGACTCCGCCCTTGCCGTCGACTACGACGATCGCGACTTCCGCGAGGAGGCTCCCGCAGGTGCGGTCTTTGCGATCGGGGACGCGCCGATCCATCAGAAGACCTTCTTCTCTACGGCTGAGCGGGCCATCGAGGAACGTCTCTTTCGTGAAGAGGCACTCGAGCTCATGCGCAACCGGCAGTTGAAGCTCTATTCACGCCCGGGGGAGCCCCGGGACGCGTTCGAGCGGCGATGCATGGAGGTCGCCGAGGACCGCGCGGATGGGGAGGCAGAGAAGATCCGGGGTCGCTTCGAGGCGCGTGTGAAGTCCGCACGGCGTCGTCTTGCGCAGGCGGAGCGACGGGTCCGTGAGTTGGACGTCGACCATGGCCAACGACAACAGCAGGAGCTCATCGCCGGTGCGGGCGAGGTCCTCTCCATGTTCATGGGGGGACGACGACGCGTTCGCGGCCTGTCGGGCTTGGCATCCCGTCGGTCTCGCACTGCCCGAACCAGGGAACGGCTTCAAAGTGCGACGGAGAAGGCGGATGAGTACCAGGACGCCATCGCAGAGCTCGAAGAGGAGCTCGCGGAGGAGCTCGACGAGATCTGGGCGCGATGGGAAGCTACGGCGACCGAGATCGACGCCTTTGAGATCTCCCTGGAGCGCGACGACGTGCGCCTCGAGGAGCTCATACTGTTTTGGGCTCCCGAGGCGTAGGGTCTGCCGCTTCCTTCGCTCTTGCCGTGTCGATCCCGCTCGACTTCGTACTGACGGCCAGCGTCGGAAGTCGCGCCCAGGTGTGAGAAACCCGAACTGGCGGGGTGGTCGGTTTCGCGTCCGCCTCCAGTTCTCGCGATCGCGGAGATCGCCCGACAGACCCAGAGAGTGTCCACCATCCAGGTTTTAGTAGTAGGGCTAGGGTAGCCCAGCCCACGCTGGCTTGGCTGGAGTGGGAATCGTCATGGATGGAGTGGGCCTCATGCGATGGGTCACGGGCCTGGTGAGCTTGATGCTCGCGGCGGGCGGAGCCGCGTCGGCGACGGCGCAGGCGCAGGCGACTCCCTCCACCGTGGACCAGGAGCTCGAGTGGCTGATTGAGCGGATGCGGGCGTCCGGCTCGATCGAGATCGCTGGCGAGACGGTGCGCGCGAGCGACGTGACGGTCCAAGTGTACGAGCGGCGTGGCTTCGCGCCGCTCTGGTCGAGGGAGGGTAGCCTCGACGCTCTGTTGCGCACGCTGCAGAC
>JBDHDM010000365.1:0-4458 GCA_039591515.1 Gemmatimonadota bacterium
GGGGGTGTGGCAGTTCGTGCACTCCCGGTCGTCGACTCGCCGGTAGCGCTCGAGTGTGACGCGGTTGCTCCCGCCCTGAAGGTCAACGGTCAGGACGATGACCGGACACCCGGCACGTCGGGTACGCTCGATGAGCGAGACCGTGGCCTCCCAGCTCGTGTTCCGGGAAGAGTTCACGTAGAGCTGGTACCAGACCGGCTCGCCGCGGGCCTCGTTGACCTCTTCGACCGCTGTCGAAGTAACGGTCGACAGCGTCTGCAGGTGCGTGCGGGCGGCCGCGGCTCTCGCCACGGCGAGCTCACCCTCCGCGTGGAATGCGCGCTGGCTACCGCAGGGCGCGATCATGAGCGGCGTCGGCCATTCCCGGCCAAAGAGGCTCACCCGCGTATCCAGATTCGAGACGTCGACCATGCGCCGGGCGCGCAGGTAGATCCGCTCGAGGCTGCGCCGATTGGTCGCGTACGTCTCGTCGCCGTCGACCCCGGTCATCATGTAGCCGTAGTGCGCCGTCGGAACGTTCGCCTGTGCGACCCGCTGCAGGTCGAACACGTCCAGCGCCTCCCCCGCACTCTGGATCAGATCGTCGAACACCCGTCGCGGCGCTTCCTGGGCGATGACCGGCTCGAGGCTGGCCAGGCCGCCCGACGTGGCCAGGAGGGGACTCGCGGCCAGCCAGCGAAGGAAATCTCTGCGCCGTAGATCGAGTCGGATGTCCGTGGGCCGCATCAAGGCTCCGAGGTTGAAGTCGAGGGTCTTTCCAAGGTCACGGGCACGTCATTCGCGCGCGCCCGAACGTACGAGGCGAAGTGCCTCGCCGCTCGTCCGCACCTCTGGGTGGTCGGCGAGAAGGCGTGCGAGGATGCCGGTGGCGTTGGCCACCGCGAAGCTGATTCCGTGCATGTTGCGCTCGGGCGGCACACCGGGGATGGGCCGTGGAAAGGGTGAGGTCCGGAGCGCGGCTCCACGGGGGAGCTCGACGACCGATGCGCTCTCCCTCGGCTGGCTCGTGTCGGCGACCACGCCCACGACGCCCGGCATCGAGCCGGGGTACCAGAGTCGGTCCTCGTGCTCGTGCGCCGAGACGATGATCGTACCGGCCTCGACGGCGCGCTCGACGGCTGGAGCGAGCTCCGGCTCCCGGAGCTTGTTGCGCGTGCCGAGGCTCAGGTTCACCAGGGTGATCTCGCGCTCGCTCGCCCAATCGATGGCGCGCACGAGTGTCGGTACGTCCGTGGCCAGCTCCATCTCGAAGACCTTGATCACCCAGAGCCGGGCATCGGGCGCCCTCTCGTGGATTGCGGCGGCGGCGGCGGTCCCGTGCCCCAGACGGTCCACCCAGTCGTCGAGCGTGCTCCCATCCGGTCGGAGTGCCGTGCCTCCGGCGACGGCCTCGGCGGGCAGGTGAGGATGCGGTACGTGCGCCCCGCTGTCGACGACGGCGACCGTCACCCTTCGGGCGCCGGACCCACCATCCTCTCTCGTTGCCGCCGGCTCCTTCACGCTCGGCAACCCTTCACCGTCCCCCGCCCGTCCGGCATGCTCATCCCGTCACAACGTCGAGAAAGAGGCGGCGAAACGCCCGTCCCTCGGCTTCGAGCTCGTCCGGAGCGCCGTCCTCCGCGATCCGGCCCCCCTCGACCACGATCACGCGCTCGGCCTGTCGCGCGAGGTCGAGGCGATGTGTGATGAGCACCGTCGTGCGTCCCCGCATGACGCGGTCGTAGCCCTGGAGCACCGAGGCTTCCGACGAGGGGTCCAGCGCGCCGGTGGCTTCGTCCATGACCAGGACCGCAGGGTCGGCGAGGAAGGCCCGCGCGATGGCGAATCGCTGGCGCTCTCCCGCGGAGAATTGCCGTCCGCGCTCGCCCACGACCGTTGCCACGCCGTCGGGTAGGGAGGTGACGAGCGCACCGAGCCCCGCCGCGTCGATCGCCTCCGCGACCTCGGGATCCGTCGCCTCGGGTCGTGCATAGCGCACGTTGTTGGCGACGCTCGTATGGAAGAGGAACGGGTCCTGCTCCACGACGGCCACGGCACGACGCACGTCGGTCAACGTGAGATGCCGCAGATCGATGCCGTCGAGCAGCACGCGCCCCTCGTTTGGATCGAGTTGCCTCGACAGCAGGTCGGCGATCGTGGACTTGCCGCTCCCGCTGGCACCCACGACGGCCACGACCTGGCCGGGCGGGATCTCGAGGTCGATCCCGTCGAGCCCCTCGCTACCCCGCCCGAAGGCGAAGCGCACGCCCTCCAGGCGGATCTCGCCCCTGCACTCGCGCAGCTCGGTCGGATCAGTGGGCTCTCTCACGTCCGGCCGGCTGTCGAGCACGTCGTGCACGCGCACGAGCGAGGCACGGGCGGTGGCGAGGTTGGTGTAGATCCCCATGAGCCCTTGGACCGGTCCCATGAGACGCGCCTGGTAGGCCATGAACGCGACCAGGGTACCCAGCGTCATCGACTGCTCGATCACACGCCAGCCACCGTACAGGAAGACCAGCGCGGTCCCTGCCGTCAGCAGCAGTCCGGGTAAGCCACCCGCGAGGTAGGTGAAGAGGCGCATGGAGAGAAGCGCCTCGATGAACGCGTCGTTGCGTTTCCGGAAGCGGTCGACCTCGCGGCGCTGGGCGTTCGCGCCTACGACCGTGCGCATGCCCTGCAGCGTCTCGATCAGGAAGGAGCCGATCTCGGCGGAGCGCTCGCGGAGGCGGGTCACCCGGTCCTCGAGCTGGCTCCGGTAACGCACGAGCGCCCAGAGCGACGGGGGCATCACCAGCAGGCTCACCAGGAAGAGCTGCACGTCGAGCGTCAGCAGCAGGGCCACCGTTCCCACCAACGCGACCACCTGGCCGAACCAGGCGAGCGCCGCCTCCGAGACCACTCGTTGGATCTCGCCGATGTCGCCGTTGATACGCGAGACGATGTCGCCGAGCGGCGTACGCGCGTAGAAGCGCGGGGAGAGTCGTTGGAGGTGGCGGTACAGCGCAAGGCGGATGTCGAAGAGGATGTCCGCAGACACCTTCGTGTAGCGCATGCCGCTGAAGACGTTCAGGCCGAACGAGACGAGTGGGATGGCGATGAACAGCCCGACGAGACGTAGCAGGAGCGGGAAGTTCCCGGCGAGAATGGCATCGTCGATGAGGATCTTCGACAGGTACGGCAGGACGAGAGACAGCCCGGTCGACGCGAGGGAGAGGGCGACGACCGGAACGAGGGCACCCGCGTACGGGCGCACGTAGTCGAGCGCGCGTCCGAAGTGCGGGTCGATGCCGCGCCCGCTCATGAGAGGGCGGCTACTCGTTCTCCGGGATGATCGCGATGTTGCCGAGCGTCATGTCCTCGTCGAACTCGACAGTGCGAAGCAGCGAGAAGGTCTCGGTGTCGTACACGTCGATCGTATTCCCCGCGACGTGCACGTAGAGCTTCGTCCCGTCGGCACTCACGTCGATGCCCATGCGCGGCCGGCCCGCGAAGGGCACGCGCCGGGAGAGGGTCTCGTCGACGAGATCGAATTCCCAGAACTCGTAGGCCTCGATCGTCGAGTAGAGGGCATAGGCCTTTTCGCCGCCGGGGGCGAGCGCGAAGCCCCGGAGGGGCTCCGAGGGACCCACGGTGAAGAAGTCGATCTCCTTCTCCGAGAGCCGGGTCCGCGCGATGCCGACCAGGGTGCGGTTGTGGACGGGGTCGCGCATGCGGAACAGACTCGTGGCCACCCCCGGCTCGTCGTACGTCTGGGATGCCGTGGCGAAGCTCGGGCGCCCGAGGCCCGGCTCGAGCGGCTGCGAAATCTCCCAGCGGTCCACTTCCTCGTACGTCTCGGCGTCGACGGCGATGATGTCGTTCGTGTAGAAGTAGAGCGTCCGTCCATCCGGTGAATAGCGGAAGCCGACGTTGTCGCGCTTCTCGCCGTCCGGCCACGGGATGGTGTCGAGGACCTGCTTCGAGCGCAGGTCGTACTCGAGGATGACCGGATCGTCCACCACGTAGCGATCCGCCAGCTTCTCGTGACGACGGACGAAGACGACCGCTTTCTCGTCGGAGGGGTGTGGTGCGAAGCCCTTGATCAGGTAGGTGACGTCGTCGTGGGACAGCGTGAACTCGTCGATGACCTCGCGGCGCTCGATGTCGACGATCTGCATGTACTCGGCCGTGGCCTCCCCGACGTAGAGGAGCGTCTTCGCCTCGTTGAGTTGGACGTCGTTCGGGATGATCCGGTTCATCTTGATCCGGTCGATCACCTCTTCGGACGTTTCGTCCCAGACGAGCATCTCGTCGGTGTACGTCGAGATGTACCAGGTGGCCGTCTGAGCGGAGGCGTGATTGGCGCAAACGGCGGCGGAGGCCGCCAGCACCGCGGTCAGGAGCTTCGATCGCATGGGCGGAAGGCCTAGGGGAAGATCAGGGCGAGTTTGCGCCAGTCCTTCTGGGCCGACGCGCACTTGCCCGTCCAGTCGGGGGCGT
>JBDHDM010000366.1:0-4754 GCA_039591515.1 Gemmatimonadota bacterium
GTCGGACGGCGGGGAGCCGCCTCTACACGGACGTCCGGCTCGTCGCTCACCTGCTCGTTCCGTCGGTTGCCGACGCCATCGAGCGGTTTTCCGCCGCCCCGGGCCAGGGTGACGCCCGGGCGAAGGGCTAGCGCACTCGAGCCGGCTCGCGGTGTTGGCATGAAGGGCCACGTGTCTTCCCGTATCGGCACCCTGCTCGTCGTCCAGCTCTGGGCGATCGCGCTGGCTCCGCCGCTTCGTGCCCAGAGCCTTCGCGTCGGCGACCCCGAGGAGACGTATTTGCGTGTGCTCCAACTGTCCGGAGCCGCCCGTCTGGGGTCGTTCACCGTGCGTCCCGTGTCGCTCGAGGCCGCGCGGGGGGCTGTCGCTTCCGACGAGCATCCTTGGGGGCCGAATCTACGACTCGGCCCGACCGGCTCGCGGGGTGACTTCGCGTGGACCGTGGGCGACTCGCGGATGCGATCGTGGGCCAACTCCCGCCATCCACAGGGAGGGAACGACGGTGCCGTTTGGCAGGGGAAGGGGGCGACGATCGCGTTGGAGACGACTGCGTCTCTGGAGTGGCGGGGGCTCTCGGTTACGCTGAACCCCCTCGTCATGCACAACCAGAACGGCGCGTTCGACCTCGCGCCCGTCGACATCGCCGGCTTGCCCCAGTACGCCTACCCGTGGCGCCGAATGGACTACCCCCAACGCTTCGGTCCCGAAGCCTACACCACGTTCGATCTCGGTCAGTCACAGATCGCTTTCGACTGGAGGGGTGGCCGGATCAGCTTCGGCAACGAGAACCTCTCCTGGGGTCCGGGAATTCAGAACGCGATCGTGATGAGCGCAAATGGGCCTGGTTTCCTGCACGCGGCGCTGTCGTCCAACCGCCCGCTCGACATCGGGATCGGCACGCTCGAGGGCCAGTGGGTGTGGGGAGGCCTCGAACAGTCGGACTACTTCGATCCGTCACTCGCCGACGTCGACCGCTTCTTCACCGGAATCGTGCTCACCTACAGTCCGTCCTTCCTCGAAGGGCTCTCCCTGGGGGGCACACGGGCCTTCCAAGAGCTGGTTCCGGAGGGTGGCCTCGACGCGAGCGAGTACCTCCTGGTGTTCCAGGGCCTCGCGAAGGAGAGCCAGGTGTCCGCCGCGACCCCTACCGGGCAGGACGAGCGGGACCAGCTCGTCTCGGTGTTCGCTCGTTGGGCTTTCCCCGAGGTCGGCTTCGAGGGGTACGTGGAGTGGGCCCGTACGGACCACGCCTGGGATCTCCAGGACTTCATCCTCGAGCCCGAGCACTCCCAGGGCTACACGCTCGGCTTCCAGAAGGTGACGTCGTTCACCCTCCGACGAGCCTTCGTGCTCCGGGGCGAGCTGACCCATCTGGAGTCTGCGCCCACCTTCCAGCTCCGTCCACGGCCGACGTACTACCAGCACAGCGTCGTGACGCAGGGCTATACCCACAGGGGCCAGATCCTGGGTGCCCGCGTCGGCCCGGGGGGCAACGCGCAGAGCCTGGGGTTCGACTGGTACGATGGGTGGGGCTCCGCGTCGCTCTTCGCCCGTCGACAGGTGCACGACAACGACGCGTTCTGGGTCTGGGCGGAAGACACGGGCGCGTCGTTCGACCAGCACAACGTCTCGCTCGACTTCGGTGCCGACGCCCTGTTCTTCGTCGGCGATTTCCAGCTCGGGGCGGGGCTGACCTTCACGCACGAGATGAGTCGCTACTTTTTCGGGCCGAACGTGAACAACTGGAACGGCCGCGCCTCGGCGCGGTGGCGACCCTAGAGGCACCCGACGCCGACCCTGCGGGTACGGGGACGCCTCCCTCCATCCCACGCCGCTCGTGAACTTCGAACTCGTCTCTCCGCACACCCCTGCTGGAGACCAGCCGCGTGCGATCGCCGAGCTGACGGAAGGGCTCGAGCGGGGGGACCGGCATCAAGTGCTGCTGGGCGCGACGGGCACGGGAAAGACCTTCACGATCGCGCACGCGATCGCCCGTTACGGTCGGCCGACCCTGGTCATGTCTCACAACAAGACCCTGGCGGCGCAGCTCTACGGCGAGCTGAAGTCACTCTTTCCGCACAACGCGGTCGAGTACTTCATCTCCTACTACGACTACTACCAGCCCGAGGCCTACGTCGCGGCTACCGACACCTACATCGAGAAGGACGCCTCGATCAACGAGGACATCGAGCGGCTGCGCCTCCGCGCGACCTCATCGCTCATGGAGCGCGAGGACGTGATCGTCGTGGCCTCCGTTTCCTGCATCTTCGGGCTTGGGAACCCGGCGGACTACCGGGGCCTGATGCTGCACGTCGACGTCGGCGCCGAGCAACCTCGCCGCGAGATCCTCCGGGGGCTCGTCGATATCCAGTACCGGCGTAACGATTACCTCTTCGAGCGGGGGACCTTCCGCGTCCGGGGCGACACGGTCGAGGTCTTCCCGGCCTACGACGAGCAGGCGATCCGGATCGAGCTCTGGGGGGACGAAGTCGAGCGGATCAGTCGCTTCGACCCGCTCACGGGTGAGGTGATCGCGACACTGGAGCGGACGGCCGTGTATCCGGCCAGTCACTACGTGACACGGCGCTCGACGATCGAAGGCATGGTGCCGGCCATTCGGGACGAGCTCGCGGAGCAGCTCGCGCACTTCCGTGCGAACGGTCAGCTGCTGGAGGCACAGCGGCTCGAGCAGCGCACGAACTTCGACATCGAGATGATGCTCGAGATCGGCACCTGCCCAGGGATCGAAAACTACTCGCTCTACACGAGCGGGCGCCGTACCGGCGAGCGACCGGCGTGCCTGCTCGACTACTTCCCGGCGGACTTCCTGACCGTGGTCGACGAGTCCCACGTCTCGATCCCTCAGATCAACGGGATGTACAAGGGGGACCGCGCCCGGAAGCTCACGTTGATCGAGCATGGCTTCCGCCTCCCGTCGGCGCTCGACAATCGGCCGCTCAAGTTCGAGGAGTGGGCCGAGGTCGTGCCCCGGGCCCTCTTCATCTCGGCGACTCCCGGCGATTGGGAGCTCGGGGCCACGGGCGGCGCTGTGGTCGAGCAGATCATCCGACCGACCGGACTCGTCGATCCGGAAATCGTGGTGCGCCCCGTCAAAGGCCAGGTGGACGACCTGCTCGCGGAGATCCGCGAACGGGAGAAGCGGAGGGAGCGCGTGCTGGTCACCACGCTCACGAAGCGGATGGCAGAGGACCTCTCCGAGTACTTGCAGTCGGTGGGCGTGCGTGTCCGCTACATGCACTCGGAGGTGGACACGATCGAGCGCATGGCGATCCTACGCTCGCTCCGCCTGGGGAAGATCGACGTGCTCGTCGGTATCAACCTCCTGCGCGAGGGGCTCGACCTGCCGGAGGTGTCGCTCGTGGCGATCCTCGACGCGGACAAGGAAGGGTTCCTTCGGAACGCTCGATCCCTGATTCAGACGGTCGGCCGGGCGGCGAGAAACGTCGAGGGGATGGCGATCATGTACGCCGATCGCGTCACCGCGTCGATGCGGCAGGCGATCGACGAGACCAACCGTCGGCGTGTGGCACAAACGGAGCACAACGCGGAGCACGGCATCACACCTGAGACGATCCGGAAGAGCGTGGAGGAGATCGAGTTCTCCACACGTGTCGCCGACGCTCGGGTCACCCCCGCGGCGGTCGCGGAGGGGCCGGAGTCTTACGCTGACGAGGTGAACCGCGAGGAGTACGTGAAGATCCTCGAGAAGGAGATGGCCGAGGCGGCCGAGGCGCTGGACTTCGAGCGGGCTGCGTTGCTGAGGGACCAACTCTTCGAGCTGAAAGCCGGCACGTAGCGGGACCGATTCGCACGCTTGGCGCCTACCTCAAAGGCGTGGCTCGCAGGTGACGTACGTCCACGATGCCCCGAACTCGAACGCACCGCCGAAGACGCTCTCCATGGCTCGACGGATCAGCTCGAGCCGGGCGGATACGACCTCTTCGCTAGCTGTCGTTCCCGTTACGCGCTCGGCCCCTCCGACCCAGCCCAACACGCCTTCGTGGTAGACGGCGAGGAATTCGTACCACTCGTCGACGCGGGCGGGGATTCGCCGCCGGTGGATGGAGGTGACGTCGAAGCCCGCCTCTCGGAGCGTGTCGAGGTACAGGTCTAGTGGGCGGACCGGCAGGAAGTACTTCTGGCGCAGGTCGTGGTGAGCCGCCATGAAGGCCTCGTCCTCGAGTGCCGGACGGAAGTGCTCGAGCGAGGGATCCTCCCGGACCAGGTCGACCGCGGCGCGATGAATGACCTCGACCGTTTCGTCGATGATCCACTCGTCGTCGGGCATGTCCGGATTGCGGATGTTGCCCGACTGCACGAAGAGCCGGCCCGTGGGCTTGAGCACGCGCCGCCAGGCCGCCACCGTGTCGGGGAGGCTGTGGTACAAGTGGATGGCGTTGGTCGAGATGATGGCGTCCGCGCCCCGCTCGACATGCGCCGAAAGGCAACACGCGGCTCGTCACGGAACTTCTCGAGGGCCAAACGAAGGAACTTCGGCGAGGAGTCGGCGATGAGCACGCCGATCTGTTTGGCGCCGACGCGGTCGAGCAGCCGCTTGGCGAGGATGCCGGTCCCACCGGAATAATCGACGAAGATGTCTCCGATACGGGCGTACTCGGCGAGCCGCTCTACGGTGTGATCGAGATTCGAATACCAACCGTGGTTTTCGACCGTGTCGTAATTGAGGGCGAGCGCCTCCACCTCCTGGTCGACCCACGGGGCTGGGGGGATTC
>JBDHDM010000367.1:0-4449 GCA_039591515.1 Gemmatimonadota bacterium
GATCTCGCGCATCCCCCTGCGATGGATCGAGTGGGCCGCGACGCCGTCGTACGTGGTGAGCCTGGTCCTCTTGGCGGCAACGCTCGCCTTCGGTGAGGGGAGGGGAACCGCGGCGGGCGTGAGGAGCTGGATCTCGCTGGGCCCCCTGAGCTTCCAGCCGGCGGAGGTGGCCAAGCTCGCGACCATCCTGGCGCTCGCCCAGATGTTGTCCCTCCGGGACTCCGGGCTGGGCTCCCTTCGCGACCTGATCGCGCCGGGCATCGTGGTCGCCTTGCCGCTCTGTCTCGTGATGCTCCAGCCCGATCTGGGAACGGCGATGGCCTTCGTGGGCATTCTCTTCGCGATGCTCTACTGGGCGGCCACGCCGGTCTGGCTCCTCCTCCTCGTCGCGAGCCCGGTCGTCGGCCTCTTCCTGTCGTACGACACGAGGTTCTGGTCGGTATACATCCTGTCGGTCATCGGTGTCCTGATCGTGCTGCGATTTCGACTGTCGCTGTTCGAATCCGTCGCGGTGGTCCTGGCGAACTTCGCCACGGCCACGATCTCGCGACCCCTGTGGAACTCGCTGGCAGAGTACCAGCAGAACCGCATCCTGGTGTATCTCGATCCGGAGGTCGACCCGCGTGGCGCCGGATACCAGGTGATCCAGTCTCGGATCGCCATCGGAAGCGGAGGCTTCCAGGGCCAGGGCTTCACCTCGGGGGCGCAGAAGAGGCTCGACTTTCTCCCGGAGCAGCACACCGATTTCATCTTCGCGGTCGTCGGCGAGGAGCTCGGCTTCGTCGGGACCGCGATCGCCGTGCTGACCTTCGCGTTCGTGCTCACACGACTGGTGCGAATGGCCGCGAACCTGAGCGAAACACAGGCCTTTGCCGGCCTCGTCCTGCTCGGTATCTTCGGCGCCTGGCTGGTCCACGTCTTCGTCAACGTCGGCATGACGATCGGCATCGTGCCGATCACGGGAATCCCGCTTCCGTTCGTGAGCTACGGAGGCACCTTCCTGCTGATGTCCTGGGTTGCCGTGGCGATCGCGGTTCGGGTCGCGCACGAGCGCCCCTGACACAGGAGTCCCATGGCCTGGTTCCGGAAGGACAAAAAACCGCTCAAGGCGGAAGATCGACGTGACGTTCCCACCGACGTCTTCGACAAGTGCAAGGGCTGCGGCGAGATCCTCTACCGTGAGCGCCTGGCGCAGAACCTGAACGTCTGCCCGACGTGCGGATACCACCTGCGTATCGGGGCTCACGCCTACGTGAGCATCCTCGTCGACAGCGGCACGTTCGAGGAGATGGACGAGGATCTTCGTGCCGCCGACCCGTTGAGCTTTCATGACCTGAAGCCGTATCCCGGTCGCATCGCCGCTGCCGAGGCGAAGGGCAAGGGCGAGGCGGTCGTTTCCGGCACCGGTGAGCTCGAAGGCATCAGCCTCGCCTTGGCGATCATGGACTTCGACTTCATCGGGGGGTCGATGGGGTCCGTGGTCGGGGAGAAAATCTCCCGAGCCGGGAAGGTCGCGCTCGACAGGAAGATCCCCTTCCTCATCGTGAGCGCATCCGGTGGCGCGAGGATGCAGGAGGGGATCTACTCGCTCATGCAGATGGCGAAGACGTCCACGGTGCTCGCGCGACTACACGACGAGGGGATCCCCTTCCTGTCGATTCTCACCCACCCGACGACGGGCGGCGTCACCGCGTCCTACGCGATGCTCGGTGACACCAACCTCGCCGAGCCCGGTGCGCTGATTGGCTTCGCGGGTCCCCGTGTGATCGAAGAGACGATCAAGCAGGAGCTGCCCCAAGGCTTCCAACGGGCCGAGTTCCTCCGGGAGCACGGGATGGTGGATCGGGTCGTCGATCGCCGGGAGCTGAAGGAGACGATCGCCACGATTCTCCGGCACCAGTACGCCGGTTGGCCGGGCTGAGCCCCCACGAGGGACGTACACCGGAGCGTCTCGACCGCGTGTTCGGAGATCCACTCGTCGATCGACTCTTCCCGCCGCTCGCTGCGGGTGTCCACTTCGGGCTCGAACGGATGGCGCAGGCTCTCGCGGCGCTCGACGATCCGCACCTCGCCTACGACACCATTCACATCGGTGGCACGAACGGGAAGGGCTCCGTGACTGCGAGCGTCGGGGCGGTGCTCCGCGCCGCGGGGCGAAGGACCGCCTGTTATACCTCGCCGCACCTTTGCTCATTCCGCGAGCGGCTCCTGATCGACGGTGCGCCGATCGCCGAGGACCTGGTGCTGAAGTACGCGGCCGAGGTACGGGAGACCGTCACGAGCCTCGGGCTCCCGTTCTTCGAAGCGGTGACCCTGCTCGCCATGCACGCGTTTGCGCGCGAGGGTGTGGAGGTCGGCGTGATGGAGGTCGGTCTGGGTGGCCGGCTGGACGCCACGAATCTCGTCCGCCCACGGGTGAGCGCGGTCACGAACGTGGCCATGGATCACTCCGAGTATCTGGGGGACACCCTCCTCGCCATCGCGCGCGAGAAAGCGGGGATCATGAAGCCCGGCGTCCCCTTCGTCACGGCCGAGACGTCGTCCGAGATCCTCGGCCTCTTCCGCTCGCTCGCGGCGGACGTCGGCGCACCCCTCAAGGTCGTTCCACCCGGCGCTGCCCACGACGTCGAGGTGACACGACGTTACACGGCGCTGCGCCTGGACACCGAAACGTGGGGCGAGCTGCAGCTACGCACGCCGCTCGTGGGTCTCCATCAGGCCGTCAACGCGGCTCTCGCGGTCTCCGTGCTCGAGGAGCTCGAAGGGGACCTCAGGCCGGGACGGGATGCAGTCGTGGAGGGGCTGGCACGGGTCGTCCACCCAGGCCGGGACGAGGTCCTCCGAGTCCGCGGTGGGGCGTGGCTCCTCGATATCGCTCACAACACGGCGGGCATTCGCTCGCTCGTCGACACGATCGACCGGTTGGAGCTCTCTCGACCTCTCGTGGCCCTGGTCGGGGTCCAGGGGGACAAGGATTGGCAGACCATGCTGCCCGAGCTGTTCTCGAGGATGGACGTGGCCATCCTGACCCAGCCTCCCACGGTTCCCCCCGAACGCCGCTGGGATCCCGTGGCCGTGGCGGCGCAGGTCGAATCCCTCACCGAGGTGCACGTGGTGCCGGACTTCGTCGAGGCGGTGTGCCAGGCGGAAGAGAAGGTCCGGGGAGGGACCGTGGTCGTCACCGGCTCGGTCCATACCGTCGGCTCCGCGATGAGCTTCCTGGGGGTGGACCCGTACGGTCGCTGAAGTAGATTCCGCGCCACGATGGCTACCTCGGAATTCGCGAGGCTCCCCGGCTTTCGGGATTTCCCGCCGGAGGAGTTCGCACTACGCGCACATGTCCAGGAATCGTGGCGCCGGGTTTCCCGGCGCTACGGCTTTTTGGAGTATGACGGACCTCCGCTCGAGCCGCTCGGCCTGTACGTGGAGAAGAGCGGGGCGGAGATCGTCGGACAGCTGTATAACTTCAGTGACAAGGGTGGACGGGACGTCGCCCTGCGCCCGGAGATGACGCCGTCGCTCGCGCGGATCCTCGGCGAACGCAGCCGAGGCATGAGCAAGCCGATCCGATGGTTCTCGATGCCCCAGCTGTTCCGGTACGAGCGGCAGCAGCGCGGTCGGCTCCGTGAGCACTTCCAATGGAACGTGGACGTCGTCGGCGAGGAGGGCGTCGCTGCCGACGCCGAGGTGCTCGCCGTGGCGATCGACGGACTCCGTGAGCTGGGGCTCACCGCCGCCGACTTCGCGGCTCGGGTCTCCGATCGACGACTGCTCGGCGCCCTCCTGAGCGTCGTGGGGGTGCAGGACGATCGAGTGCCTGCGGCGTTCGGCGTGATCGACAAGATCGAGCGACTCCCGAGGGATGAGGCGACGGCCCTCTTTCGCCGCGACGTGGGACTCGACGACACGCAGATCGCGGACCTTTTCGAGTGGCTGCGCACGACGGAGCTCGACACCCTGGAGGCCTCGTTCAGCGGGCACCCCGAGGTGGCCGGGGAGCTGGAGCGCCTGCGTGCCTACGTCGGGAGTCTCGAGGCGATGGAGCTGGCCGACTTCGTGCAGATCGACCTGCGTATCGTACGCGGCCTGGCCTACTACACGGGGATCGTCTTCGAGCTCTTCGATCGTCAGGGGGAGCTGCGGGCGATCTGCGGAGGGGGTCGCTACGACAGCCTCCTGGAGCTGGTCGGTGGGGAGCCGCTTCCGGCTGTGGGCTTCGGCATGGGCGACGTGGTGCTGGGCGAGCTGCTCGCCGATCGGGGGCTCGTGCCGGAGTTCCGGCGCTCGGTCGACTACTTCCTCGTGCCCGTGACGCCGGAGCAGCGGCACGAGGCACTCCGGATCGCTCACTCGCTGAGGGGCCGGGGCCTTTCGGTGGCGTACACGTTGACCGATCGGGGGGTGGGCAAGCAGATGAAGGCGGCGGCGCGCGAAGGCGCCCGGACCGTG
>JBDHDM010000368.1:0-7716 GCA_039591515.1 Gemmatimonadota bacterium
TCGCGCAAGGATCGACAGGCGTGGTATGCTGTTGACGACCCTGCGCCGGAGGATCGAGATGACGCGTTCGCTCGCCACGCACTTGATGTTCGACGGACAGGCTTCGGAGGCAATCGAGTTCTACGCCAGGGTCTTCCCCCAACTCGAGGTCCGCTCCGTCGAACGCTACGGCCCGGATGCTCCGAACCTCGAGGGAACGGTCAGGGTCGCCGAGCTGAGCCTCCGGGATCACCGAATCATCGTGATCGACAGCCCGGTGCCCCACGACTTCTCCTTCACCCCCGCGGTCTCCCTGTTCGTCGAGTGCGACACCGTGGACGAACTGGATCGTGTGGCGGACGCGCTGTGCGACGGCGGCACAGTCCACATGCCCCCCGGCGACTACGGCTTCAGCGAACGCTTCGCGTGGTGCCAGGACCGGTACGGCGTGTCATGGCAGGTCAACTTCGACTCTGACCCGGCCCCATAGAGCTGCGCTGGTCCTCGTTCCGAAGGAGCTCGGAAAGGCCCTCGGGATACAGAGGCTCCGAGCCAGGCGCACTCAACTCCACCCACCTCGCCTCGCCATCCCAGATCGGCTCCCGAATCGGGATGCGCATGCGGTCGTAGAAGCCCGGCTCGGCGAACGTCGCATCGTACACGAAAAGCACCTCGTGCCCGCGGGTGCCCTCGTAGGTGAATACGTTCTCCAGGACACCGAGCCGGACGGGGTTCGTGATCTCCGCATCGACCTCCTCCTTGATCTCGCGTCTCAACGCCGCTTCGGCGCTCTCGCCGAACTCGATGGCACCGCCCAAGGGACGTAGGAAGTGCTCGTTCTTCACCGAGTCGAAGCCCCGCGCGACCAGGATTCGGCCACCGTTCCGGAAGACGCAGATCGAAAGGAGGCGGATCGCCTGCCCCGTCACGCCGCCGGCCATTGGAAGCAGAGCATGTCGCTACATACCCTCCCGTCTGAGCCCCATCGAGCCCTCCCGTGGATGTCCATGCCCCGCCTGGGGAGCCGTCAACTCGCGAACAGTGGCGGGTGGGCGTGAGGGAAGCCAGGCGCCGACTGACTCCAGAGGTCACAGCCTGGGGGCAGAGGTATGGCCCTCGACTCACCCGGGAGTGGGCCCTAGAACGGCCCGACGGGCAGGAGGGCCATCGGCCTACGCACCATGCGCTCCATGAACTGCACGGTGTACGCTCGAATCTCGAGGCCCTGGGCGAAGACCTCGACCATGTGAAGCTCGTGCGGCTCGTAGAACCGCAGTTGGTCCATGCCGCGGAAGATCGGGACCTCGTCGATGTACACCCGAGGGACCTCGACTCGACCCCTGCGCAAGACGCAGTAGTCGGCTCCGCAATCCGAGACGCGCACGCCCGGCTGGGCTTCGAGGAACTCGACCATGTCGAACGCGGCGGAGTTGAGCAGGCGCTCCTGATCGTACACGCGCGTCCCGATCGGACCCGAGTTTCTCCGTCTTCGGAGCTGCGACTCCATGGACTCGATGCGCTCGGTGACGACCTCCAGACCCTCGATCTCGAGCGCGCGCGGCTCGAGCTCGACTCGCACCTCACCACCACCCAGCTGCACGTCCAGAACCATCCCGACACCCACGAATCCGTACTGATCGACCGTCAGCGCACGTTCACCGACTGGAAGCGCGGTGAACCGATACCGTCCGTCTTCATCGGTCAGCACACCACGATTGGGGTCGAGCAGCCGGACACGGGCACCTCGAATCGCTCCACCCGTGACCGCGTCGACCACCACGACGACGAGATCGGCACGCATCTCGAGGGACTCACCCTCGGGCTGCTGCGCACCAAGCAAGGAGGGCAGGACGAAGAGAGCCAGCAGACTCGAGCGGGGACCGGGCGTCTCCACGGCGACCTCCAGCGAAGGATACCCGCAAGGTGAGCATCGAGGCAGACGCCACGACGGGGAACGGTACACGCGACTTCACCGGCACGGTAAAACCGCAGGACCCTCGCCTGCAACTGACGTCGGTCTTCTACGTCCCGCCGTCGCCTCCCAGGTGCCGGTCCGCGAAGTCCATGTAGCGCTCCCAGTCGTACTCGAGCACGTCATGGCCGCCTGAGCGTACGTGGTATCCCACCCTGCTCCCGACCGGGGTGTCCACCGGCGGCCAACCCTCGACCGGGAGCGCCGCGTGTCCGTACAGGTCGTAGACCGGACCCGTGTGCCAGGCCGAGAGGAACTCCCCGCGGGGGTCCGCCCATCGGTCCTCGATGGCGCTCGCGACGTAGAGCGGACGCGGCGCCACCAGCGACAGCAGCATGTGCTGATCGACCGGGAGCGAGGGCTCGTTGGCGTTGTAGCTCTTGAAACGCGGATTGAACCAGTGCGGGAAGGACGTGTTGATCCGACCGATGGTCTCGCCGAAAGCACGGCGTGACAGCGCCGCCCCTCCCGCACCCGAGTCGTTGGAGACCACCATGGCGAAGCGCTCGTCCTGCGCTCCGGCCCAAAGTGCGGTCTTTCCGAGACGTGAGTGCCCCATCACGATGACGCGCTCGTCGTCCACGTCGCCGTCCGTGACCAGATAGTCCATGGCTCGGCTGAGCCCCCACGCCCAGGCGCCAATCGAGCTCCACTGTCCGCGCCCGCCGACCGCCTCTTCGAAGTAGGGATGGACACCGTTGGCGAAGCCATCGTCGTAGTCGGGGTCGATGTCCCCGTAGTAGATCGTCGCGAGCCCGTAGCCTCGCGCCAGAAGCCGCTGCACAGGCCAGCGGGAGCTTCGGACACCCCTCGAGGCCTCGGTGGCGCGGTTCTCGACGATTCCGAACTCGTCGTTCTGGCGCATCCATTCGGTCGACAGCGTGATCCCCGGATCGGGATGGATGCTGTGGTTTCCGTAGAAGTTCAGCGTGAGAAAGACCGGGACAGGGCCTTCGGCGACGCGCGGCAAATAGAGCAGGACATCCATCGACGGACCGTCGGAGTCCGACGTGAGGTGGATCCGAATCTCCTTGCGTGTTCCCGTTCCTCCGAGCGCTTCGGACGCCGGCGACAGGACCTCCGCGCGCGTGTCGAACGGACCTCGAGGCGTGGGCCCGAAGAGGTGCTCTTCGAAGAGTTCGAGGATCTCGGGCCTGCGCACGTTCCGCCACGTTTCCACGTCGGTCACCGGGTCGCCCGCACGGGTGACGAGCGGGTCCGGGAGTGTATACTCCGGAACGAGCGCCTCGTCATAGTTGGGGACGAATTCTCCGGCATCCGCGGCGACGTCATCAGCGGGGGCTGGAGCGCAGCCCGGAAGCCCCAGAAGGGTCGTGGCGACGAGGGCAAGGGAGCGAGAAACCGTCGCGGTGTTCATGGTCTTTCGGATCCGAAGAGGGGTCTGATGTGCCGCTCGAGCAGGTTCGCGACGACGTTGCGCTCGACCGACGTGCGATTCCTCCTCAGCTGCCGAAGAGCCGGATTGAACCCGGGATCGTGAGGCTGGTGACGTATCGCGGAGGCAAAGCGCTCTGCGGGCCATCGGCTCACCTCGCTCTCCGAGGGCAGCCGCGCGGGATCGATCGCGATCACGCTTCCGTAAGGCGCGCACAGCTCGTCGATGCGACCGAGCGCCTCCCGGCCGATGTCGCGCACCAGCTCGTACGCGTCGCCACCGGCCTCGGACAGTCCGATCATCTCTTCGAGCCACGTGGTGCCGGCGGTCTTCAGGTGTACGCCCGCGTCGTGCCGGCGCATGGCGGAGCGGATGATCGGGTAGAGCGAGAACTTGTCGGAGCCGGAGTGGACCGAAAGCTTGAGCGTCTCTGGCAGCCGGTACGCCTCGACCGCGTACTTGATCACGACGAGGTCATCATTGAACTCGCGCTCGAACGCGGCGAGGTCGCCCTCGTAGTCGACGCCTTTGTTGAAGCGTCCCGTGAACTTCGGCGCGATCGACTGCACCGGAACGCCGGCGTCGGCGAGTGCTGCGAGAATCAGGAGGAGCTCGGAGGGTGTCTGGGGGCGGTTGGTCTCGTCCATCGAGACTTCGGTGACGAAGCTCCCGCCCCTCGACTCGGAGATGCGACGATAGATGCGGCCGGCCTCTTCCGCGGCCGCGAGGTACTGGCCGGCGAGGCGTCTCGCTTCGGGCTCGTCGATTCGTAGAGGCTCCGACAGCCCCTCGACCCCGCCCTCGCCGATGAGCTCCGGATGGCGGACGAGGAACGCGTCGACGTCCTCCTTCGGGCACCCGACCCCGATCGAGTCCGCCACGTCGATGGTGAAGTAATCACTCGAATCGACGAAACGGCCGACGGTCGAAAGGGTCACGTGATCGGCGTCCACGTGATACGGACCGTCCCACCCCACCTCCTCCACCGCCCGCCGAGCCGCCACGGCCGTGTCCGCCGGCTCCGACCCGATGATCTCGTGCTCCCGATTCGACTTGTTCCAGACCGGGGTGATGTCGATGCCCTCGGCGGCCGCGAGTCGAATCGCTCGGAGCTGTGCCCCGGCGCTCGAGCCGAAGCGATCGCCCACGCCCAGGCTGTACTTGGATAGCTCGAGCATCTGCACCTAGAGGTTGTAGGCCTTCTTGGCCAGCCCGTATGCGAGGTCAGCCACCACCTCGCCGGCCTCGGTTTCCGACAGTCGATGCTCACACACGAGCTCCGCCAGGTACCGGCAGTCGATGCGCCGGGCGAGGTCGTGACGAGCGGGTATCGACAAGAAGGCCCGGGTATCGTCGTTGAAACCGGCCGTGTTGTAGAACCCGGCGGTCTCGGTCACGAGGCGTCGGTAGCGGAGCATCCCCTCCGGACTGTCGAAGAACCACCACGGGGGGCCGAGCTTCAGGACGGGGTAGTGCCCCGCGAGCGGGGCCAGCTCCCTGGCGTACGTCGACTCGTCGAGCGTGAACGCAATGATCGTGAGGTTCGGCTCGTTTCCAACACGATCCAGGAGGGGCTTCAGGGCCCGAACGTACTCCGTCGGCTGCGGAATGTCGGCACCCATGTCACGGCCGAAGCGCTCGAACACGAACCGGTTGTGATTACGGAACGATCCGGCATGGATCTGGAGCACGAGCCCGTCGTCGAGGCTCATCCTCGCCATCTCGGTGAGCATTTGGCCGCGAAACAGCTCGGCCTCGGCGGCGCTCGCTCCACCACGACGAACCCGATCGAACAGGCGGCGACACTCGCCCGTGTCGAGATCGGCCGTCGTCGCGCTCGGGTGGCCGTGATCGCTGGCCGTCGCACCATGCCGCTTGAAGAAAGCGCGCCGTTCGGCCATCGCACGGAGATAGCCTTCCCACGTGCCACAGTCCTCGTCGGTCGACTCTCCCAGCGCGTCGAGATTGCGTGCGAAGCCCTCGTACTCGGGGTCGATCACGGCGTCCGGCCGAAACGTGGTGATCACCCGTTCGCCCCATCCGTCGTGCTTGAGCCTGGCATGATGCCGCAGGTCGTCGAGCGCACCGTCGGTCGTCGCAATGACCTCGATGCCGAAGCGGTCGAGCAGCGCGCGTGGTCGGAAGTCCGGGTCCGCCAGCTTCTCCGCGACGGTGTCGTAGATCTCGTCGGCAGTCTCGGCCGCGAGCTCGGCCTCGACGTCGAAGACGTCGGCCAACGCGTGGTCGAGCCAGAGCCGTGACGGTGTGCCGCGAAAGAGGTGGTAGTGCTCCGCGAAGGTGCGCCAGATGGGCCTGGGATCGACTTCGACTGACGAGGCGGCGCTCCTCGACGACTCGTCGACCGTTTCCTCCTCGACTCGTTCGGCAAGGGGTGCGATCCCGAGCGACTCGAGCCCGATCCCCTGGCTGTAGAGCATCCGCAAGAGGTAGTGGTCCGGGATCAAGAAGAGCTCGGTCGGGTCGGGAAACGCCAGATCATCCGCGTACCAAGCAGGATCGGTGTGTCCGTGAGGGCTCACGATCGGGAGGTCGCGCACCTCTTCGTACAGGGCGCGAGCGACGTCGCGCTGCGAGGGATCGCTGGAGAAGAGGCGGTCGGGGTGGAGGATCGGCATGATCAGAGGAGCCCGAATACCCGCGGGAGCCAAAGGCTCACGGAAGGCACGTACGTTACGACGAGCAGGGCGACGATCATCGCCGCATACAAGGGAAGCAGTGGCCTCACCACGCCGGCAATCGATGTCCGTGCCACGCCGACCCCCACGAAGAGCACGGTCCCGACGGGAGGCGTGCAGAGGCCGATGCAGAGGTTGAGGACGATCACGATGCCGAAGTGGACGGGGTGGACGCCGAGCGCCGCTGCCACCGGCAAGAAGATCGGCGTGAGGATGAGCACGGCGGGGGTGATGTCCACGAACACGCCGACGGCGAGAAAAGCGACGTTCATGATGAGGAGGATCGCGAGCTTCGACTGGGCGAATCCCAGGAGGAACTCCGCCAGTGCTTGCGGCGCGCCAGTGAAGGCGAGCATCCACGACATACCCATCGACACACCGACGAGCAGCAGCACGACCGCAGTCGTCGACGCGGTGTCCACCAGGATTTCGGGGAGGTCGGGCACCCGGATCCCCCGATAGGCGAGGGCAAGGATCAGCGCGTAGAGCACGGCGACGGCCGCGGCCTCCGTCGCGGTGAAGATCCCCACGATGATGCCACCCATCACGACCACGAGCAGGAGCAGGCTGGGCACGGCCGCAC
Organism: Gemmatimonadota bacterium; assembly: GCA_039591515.1. Taxonomy (GTDB): domain Bacteria; phylum Gemmatimonadota; class Gemmatimonadetes; order Longimicrobiales; family Gaopeijiaceae; genus UBA2589. The sequence goes on from JBDHDM010000368.1 coordinate 6,627, forward strand.
CCAACGCCGCCCACGTGGTGCGCAGCGTCGAGCGTTCGGACACGGGGTATCCCTCTCGCCTGGCGATGACGCCACCGACCGCCATGAGTGCGAGCCCGACGAGTAGGCCGGGCAGGTACCCCGCGACGAAGAGCGCGGCGATCGAGGCACCTCCGCTCGCGAGCGAGTAGACGATCAAGATGTTGCTCGGAGGAATGATCAGGCCGGTCGTCGCCGCGGTGATGTTGATCGCGGCGCTGAAGTCGCGGTCGTAGCCCTCCCGCTCCATCTCCGGTCCGATGACACCCCCGACCGCCGACGCCGTCGCGACCGCGGAACCCGAGATCGCCGCGAAGAGCATCGCGGCGAGAATGTTCACGTACGCGAGACCGCCCGGAAGATGCCCCAGCACGGCACGCGCAAAGGCGATCAAGCGCTTCGCGCTCCCCCCGCGGTTCATCAGCTGGCCGGCAAGGATGAAGAAGGGAATCGCCTGCAGCGCGAACGAGTCCAGGCCGGTCGCGAGACGCTGAGCAACGGTCGTCAGAGCCGGATCGGCCGGCATGCTGGCGAGCATCGCCAGCGTGGTGGCGATGCCGATGCAGAATGCGACGGGGACCCCGAGGGCGAGAAGGACGAGCAGCGACGCCGCCATCCACGCGAGCGCGCTCAAAGGCCGTGCCTCATTCCGCGCCCTTGCTCAGCAGGTCGCGTCTCAGCAGGTCACGGACGTCCCGAAGGGCGAACCACGCGATCAGGGCCCCGCTGATCGGTACCGCGAGGTAGACCCACCCGATCGGGACCCGGAGAGCCGCCGACGTCTGCCCGAGGTTGAGCGTGAGGCTGACGAGTCGGGTGCCGCCGTACACGAGGACGACGACGGCGAAGGTGGCGACCGCGACCCGGATCACGACGTCGAGCGCCGTGCGGGCTCGGCCGGTGAGCCGCTGGGGCAGGAGATCGATCGCCAGGTGGAGCTGTCGGCCCGAGGCGTAGGCTGCGCCGATCAGCCCGATCCAGATGAGCAGGTAACGGGCGAGCTCCTCGGTGTAGGAGCTCGGGTCGGACAGGACGAAGCGCGTGAACACCTGCCAGAGCACGTTGGCCACGG
>JBDHDM010000369.1:0-4434 GCA_039591515.1 Gemmatimonadota bacterium
GATGGCGCGGATGAAGTCGTTCCGCTTCGCCCGACACCGCGCGACCGACTTCCAGTCGGAGGGGAATCGGGAATACGACCTTTCGGGCAAGTGCCTGATCATCCGGGGGGGCTCGACGCTCGGTTGGGGCGGCGACGCCTATCGGCTGCAGCCGGAGGACTTCCGACTGAGGAGTGCGACGGGTCAGGGTCTCGACTGGCCCTTCTCGTACGGAGAGCTCGAGCCCTTCTACACCCGCGCCGAGACCACCCTACGGGTGACCGGAGACCACACCGACGGGGGTCACCCGCCTCGAGGCGTGCCCTTCCCAGTCGCCTCGAAGGCGTTCCCCAAACGCGATCGGCGATTCCTGAAGTTGCTCGAAGATCGTGGGTGGCCCGCGATGCACCACCCGCTCGCGCTGGCCCCGGACGGTGGCGCATTCACCGCGGACGGTCTGCTCGACGAGCTCGAGAAGCGGCCTGACTTCACGCTCTACACCGGTCTGGTCGCGCTGCGCATCGTCGGCTCCTCACCGACTCTGGCCAACGCGGTCGAAGTCGTCGACGGCGAGAACGGCCGGACGTCGACCATCGAAGCCCAGACGATCGTCGTGTGCGCGGGTGGGATCGAGACACCCAATCTGCTTCGTCGCTCGACGGGCCCGTGGACGGAGGGGCTCGGCAACCACAGCGGTCACCTGGGCCGACACCTCATCTCCCACACCGGGCTGGCGTTCGGCGGGCGGGTCCGCGGACCGCGCTGGTTCGACGGCCCCATCCCGCCGACGGCGAGCACGAGACACTTCGACTCGGAGGCCGAACAGGCGGACGGGAAATACCTGCTGCTCTGGAGGCCAGCCCCGTCCGGCTTCCTCTTCCTCAACACGAACCTGGAGCAGTTCCCCAACGAGACCAGCACGGTCACGATGGGGAAGGGAACGAACCGCTTCGGGATTCCGCGCCCGATCGTCAGCCTGAACCACGACGACCGCGATCGCGAGCGGGAGCGGGCCAACGCGGCCCACCTCGAGGAGCTCGCCAAGCAGATGGGGATCACCCTCACCATGCGGCGGCACTTCGTGCTCGCGCATCCCATGAGCGCTGCGCGGATGACGGAAGATCCGGCGCTGGGCGTGGTCGACCCTCAGCTCCGGGTCCACGGAACGGACAATGTCTACGTGTGCTCAAGCGCCTGCTTCCCCACCGGTGGCGCGGCGAACCCGACGCTCACGATCGCGGCGCTGGCCCACCGTCTCGGGGATCATCTGGCGCAGGCTGGCGGAAAGGCGGAAGCGTAGCCAGCAACAGGGTCGTGCTCTCCATCCCAAGGATATCGGGCCGGCCCGGAAAGGCCCGTCCCAGGCCTCCCGCCCTGCTCAGTTCCGGCGAACCCGCCGCTGCTTCTTCAGGATCTCGTCGAACCCGTGGATCTTGATCCGCAACAGGTCGTCGTTGTCGAGACCCTCGAGCCCGTACGACTCCAGCTCACGGATGAAGTCGGCGTCGATCCCGTGGATACGGAAGGCCACCGTGTCGTCGAAATCGCTGAACGAGACGCCGGCCTCCTCCATCGTCGCGATGTACTCGGCGGTCACCCCGTGGATCTTCATGGTCATCACATCGTCGGCGTCCAGCGGACCGAACCCGAGGTCGCGGGCGTCCGCGAAGGTCTCCGGCGTGATGTCGTGAATGCGGAACGCCACCGCGTCGTCGAAATCACGGAGCGGGACGCCGGCGGCCTCGATCGACTCGACGTACTCGGGTGTCACCCCATGGATCTCCATCGCCATGACGTCATCGAGATCGAGCTGCCCGAAACCGAGGGATTGGGCGTCGGCGATCGTCTCGGGCGTGATGTCGTGAACGCGGAGCGAGACGAGGTCGTCGAACGGTAGATCCGAGTAACCGGCGCGATCCATGTCCTCCACGAAGTCCCGATCGACGTCGAAGATGGCCGACGAGAAGAGCTCATCGAGATCGAGGTCGAAGCCGAGGTCGGCCATGCGGCGCGCCTGTGCGGGTCCGACATCGAGGAGGGCTGCCGCAAACACCTCGTCGTCATCGAGTCGCCCGTAGCCCAGCTCTCGCATGGTGCTCCGGAATGCGGGGTCCTCGACGAAACGGAAGTCACCCTGACCGCGGCTGCCGCGCATCGTCCCCTCGAAGGTCACGGTGCCAGCCTCCCGCGTGACGGCGAAGGTCACGTCGCCGTCGCCGCCGGTCAGCTGGCGAGTGACCACCCGAAGCTCGGCGCCCTCGAGCCCAAGCCCCGATTCCCATCGATCGTCATCGCCCCACCGCGAGATCCGCAGTTGGAGCCTCGGCGGCTCGTCATCGGTCAGGCGTGCGGTCCACGTTCCCTCCGCATCGGCCTCTTGGCCCGCCAGGAACCCCGGGCCAAGAAGAAGTAGCGCCGACGCCAGCAAAGCCCCCGTCCTCGAATTTCTCATTCGTCCTCCCACGTTTCCGGGGCGTCTGAGCTGACTCCCCTTCCCGCCAGCTTCGATGCCGGTGGAGGTCGCTTGGTTTGAGGATCCTCGAGCGCCCGGGCGGCGATGAAAGGCTGGTGGCCCACGAAGAGAACCTGCTAGCATTGCCCGCCGACGCCTCGCATGCACGGAGCACGACATGTCCCGCGCCCAGACGATCCCGGTCGTCGCGATCCCCATTCTCCTCGGGATGGCCATCCTCCCCGGCGCGGGCTCCGGGCAGGATACCGACGAGCCGATCTACGACGAGCTGATGGCCCTGGTCACCCAGGACGCGCTCACGATCGGGACGCTCTTTCAGGCGGTCGTCGATCCGTCCATCGACAGCGACGATCCGCAGTCCGCGAACATCTCCCTGGCCGCTGCGCGTCTGCTGATGGGGGGCGTGCTCGACAACGGCTTCCGTTACTTCCTGCAGACGAACTTCGCGGCGTCCCCGTCGGTGCTCGACGCACGCGTGGGATGGGTGTACGACGATCAATTCGGTGTCTGGGCGGGTCGCTTCAAGACGCCGTTCAACCAGGAGCTGATCGACTACGCCGGCTCGATTGATTTGGTGAACCGCTCACGGGTGGTGTCGCAGCTAGGCACCGACCGTCAGTACGGGGTGCAGATCGCCACCCGGGTGGGAATCGCCACCCTGCAGCTCGGCGGCTTCACGGGACCCAATGCAGCGCCCTCCGGCGAGGACCTCGCCGGAGTGGCGCGCGTGGCCATCGTTCCCGACATCGGTGAGGGACACACCATCCGAGCGGGAGCGAGCGCAGCGATCGGCCGCGACGGCGCGGTTGGTGGTCGGTCACTGGGAGCGGGCTACGACGGAAGCGCGTCCCTCTTCGAGCTCGACGCCCGCTACGAGCGCGGCCCGCTCATGCTCGCCTTCGAGGGCGTCCTCGGTTCGTACGAGCCGGATTTCGGGGACACCGACGACGGTGCCGGGTTTTACTTCACCGGCGGCTGGCGCCTCACGGAGCGGACCCAGGTGCTGGCCCGCTGGGACCGATTCGATGACGTCGGAACCGCGGACGCGGACGACAACATCGTCTTCGGGTTCAACGCGTGGCCGACCTCGGCCTCGGAGATCCAGGTGAACTGGGTCGCGCCGATCGGCGGAAGCACCTCTCCGCACAAGCTCCTGATCAACTTCCAGGTCGGCTTCGGCAGCCCGCAGAGCCTTTTCTGAGTCGGCGCAGGGCGTCGCTTCGACACGGCCTTCCCAGACCTGGCACGATCATTGTAGGCCCCGGAGCCCAGACATACACACGATCTGGGGGAGACCATGAAGATCACCGTCTGGCTCGCGACGAGGGATCGCACCACGTGGATCGCGGCTGCAGAGATCACGGGACTGACACTTGTCCTCCTCGCCGTGCCGAGCACGCTGGTTCGCCTGATGGGCTTCATGCTCCTTGGCCACCTCGGATACCGGGCCCTGACGAGCCTGCCCATCGGGTCGATTCCGAGCCGACCCGACGGCGCGAAGCAGTATCGCCGCAACCAGGACCTCCGCTCCCGCGTGGTGGGCTTTCTCAACGAGGTGAAGCGTGTGGAGCACTTCGCCGAGCGAGCCCGGGTCGGCGGGCTGTCGCCCCGTGAGCTGGAGCGGCATGTGTCCTCGGCGCGAGAGCGCGTGATGGAGGCGGCGGCCGACGTAGCGGACATGTGTGGCCGATTCGTGCCGAAGCCGGAGGCCGAGGCCGAGTCCGATAACTGGATTCGGCGGCTCAAGGTCCACGACAGGGTGGTGCAGTCGCCGTCTGTCTGACACCGGCAAGAGGGTGCTCCTCGGCCCCGAGCGCGCGTGCCTTCGACCGGTGCCAAATCCGCGTGGGCTCTCCTCCCGCCACGTCGATGGCACATGCGCGGAGGCCCCAAGGGGTGTAACGGCGGCGGGAGTGACGGCGGCCTTCGGCCTCCGTCGGCTCCTCGGTCCCACTCGCAGCTCTTCTAACCCATCCTCGCTC
>JBDHDM010000370.1:0-4431 GCA_039591515.1 Gemmatimonadota bacterium
GGACCCTCTTCGACCGATCCGGGCTCGACTTCGACGCGCTCGCCCAGCAGGCTCAGACAGGCTCGCTCCGCCCCACACCGATGGGCCTGACCCTCACCACGTCCGTCGTGAACACGCTCCGCTTCTCGGAGTCGCGCAACGTCGTCGGGCTGATCGAGGGCACCGAGGCCCCCGACGAGTACTTCATCTACATGGCCCATTGGGACCACTTCGGGACCGATGAAGCGCTCGAGGACGCCGGTGAGGACGGCATCTACAACGGTGCGCTCGACAACGCCTCCGGCACCGCGGCCCTGTTGGAGTTGGCCGAGGCGTATGCCGCCCGAGCCGAGCCGCCGCGGCGCTCGATTCTCTTCCTCGCCGTGACGGCAGAGGAACAGGGCCTTCTCGGGTCCCGACACTATGCAGCCGACCCGGTCGTGCCGCTTTCGCAGACCGTAGCCGGACTCAACATGGACGGCCTGAGCAACTTCGGGCCCACCAACGACCTCGTGGTGATTGGCTACGGGATGTCGGAGCTGGACCCGATCGCGGACCTAGCGGTGGCCACGCAGGAGCGGCGCGTCGTACCCGATCCGGAGCCCGAGAAGGGCTACTACTTCCGGTCGGACCACTTCGAGCTGGCAAAGATGGGCGTGCCGATGATCTATCCCGAGCACGGGATCGACCACGTCGAGCGGGGCGAGGAATACGGTCGGGAGATGAACGATCTCTACACGTCGCAGCGATACCACATGGTGACCGACGAATTCGACGACACCTGGGACCTGACCGGCGCCGTACCCGACGTGCAGATCTACTACGAGATCGGAGCCGCAGTGATCGATTCCGACGTCTGGCCCAACTGGTACGAGGGCACCGAGTTCAGGGCGACCCGGGACGAAAGCCGCCGCTGAGGACTGCTGGGCGGGGAGGATTCCCCGACGCAGGGTTCAGGACGTGTCCGACTGACTCGATCCCGACCTGGCGTGATCCTTCAGATGCCGAAGGGACGCTCGCGCCGTCGGCGACCCCGCATGGGAAGGAGGCGTCATGTCCAGATTGAGCCGAGTTCCGACGCTCCTCGCTGCCGTCACGCTCGTCGCCACCCTCGGGTGCATGCCCGGAGACACGGAGAACGCTCCGTGGGAGACCGAGGTCTTCCTACGCCCAGGCGGGGACATCTTCGCCGCAGGCGGTGAGCTCCGGGTCGTCGACAGCGTCCCCGGTGACGTCATGCTCGTGGGAAGGTCCACCGAATTCGGAGGACACGCGGCGGGCTCGTACCTGAGCGCGGCCAGAGACGTCAGGGTCGACGGTGTCATCGAGGGGAACGCGCGAGCAGCGGGCCAGGACGTGGTGATCGCGGCGCAGGTCGGACGCAACGTCACGGCGGCCGGAGCCACCGTCTCGATCGCGGACGACGCGCGTGTCGACGGAAACGTCTATCTCGCCGCCCGTGACGTCTTCGTCCAGGGGACGATCGCGGGCCACGCATACGTCGGCGGCGACGTCGTCGTCATCGATGGGGACGTCGGCGGGGACCTGAGAGTGGAGGCCGGGAGCCTGACGGTCGGCCCCGATGCCCGTATCGATGGAGAGCTTCGCTATCGCATCGACCAGGGTAGACCCGCCACGATCGCTCCATCGGCGCGTATCGAACGAGGGACCCGCGAGCTCGAGCCCCGACCGGACGAGGGCCCGAACATTGGGTTCCTCGCCGCCCGACTGGCCGGTTTCCTGCTCGCGGGCCTCGTGGTCGTCGCGATGGCCCCCGCAACGATCGGGACGACCGTCGAAGCCGCACGCGCGAACCCGGCCGCCGCCCTCGGCACGGGGCTCCTGCTCTTCCTGCTCACGCCGCTCGTGATCGTGATCGTGGCGGCCACGCTCGTAGGCGGTCCACTCGCTCTCGTCGTCCTCGTGCTGTACCTGGTGTCACTGTACCTGGCTCCGGTGATCCCGGCGCTGTGGATCGGTGGCTCGATTCTGTCGGACCGCAGGCTGACTGATCGCCGTGACGCGCCCACCGTGTTCCTCGTAGGGGGCGCCATCGTCGCGATCGCGATCCTGCTCCCTTGGATCGGCTTCCTGGCGCGGGCGCTGGCCACGTGGATCGGGCTCGGCGCGGTGGCGCTGGTAATCCGAGACCGTCGCCGGACGGCGCGAGCGGCAGAAACCCCTTAGACGAGAGGAGACACCATGGCAGACGCCACGGAGACGAAGATCCGCGTAGAAAGTGGGACGGGCATCATTTGGTTCATCGGATGGCTCTTCACCATTGGGTTCGCCCAACTCGGCTGGGGCACGGCGATTCTCGGCCTGGTGCTCTGGCCGTACTATCTGGGCGTCGCCCTGCAGTGAGCCCCAGTCTCAGGGCTGGGCCATCCTCATCTTGATGACCTCGAAGACGGCGCCCTGTGGGTCCTGGAGCACAGCCATGCGTCCGGTCTCGGCCGCGATATCGAACGGCTCCTTCAACACCGCCCCGCCGGCGGCCGATACACGTTCCGCGGTCGCGTCCACGTCGTCCGTGGCGAAGTACACGTCCCACGACGGCGGGAAGTCGCCCATCTCGGGCGTCATCCGCAGGATGCCCGCAACGGGCCTGCCGCCGACGTTGAGGGTCGTGTAGGGTGTCGGCACGGACATCGTCTCGACCGTGACGCCGAGGACAGCCTCGTAGAACCGTGCAGCTCGCTCCGGCTCCTTCGTGTTGAGCTCGTTCCAGGTCATCGCACCGGGCACGTTGAAGACCTGGCCTCCTTGACCCGGGGCCGAATGCCAGACCCGCAGGAACGCACCCACCGGATCCTGGATGATCGCGATGGTTCCCACATCCGGCTCATCGAACGGCCCGTCGATCAGCTTCCCTCCCTCCTCCTCCGTCCGCAGCGACGTCTCGGCGACGTCGTCCACCTCGACGTACGTGCCCCAGTGCGGCGGAACGCCCATGTCGATCATCTCCCGCGTGAGCTCGTAGATCCCGGCCACCATCGCGCCATCGAGCCTCTGCAGGGAGTAGATGCTCCCGTTCGACCCCGGCATACGCTCCGAGGCCCAGCCGAAGATGTCGGCGTAGAAGCGCTCCGCGTCGTCGAGATTCGTCGTGGCGCAATCTGCCCAGTTCGGCGTCCCCTGCCTCTTCGTCGGATCGTTCTCACGGCCGCTCATCGTTCCTCCTGATTCAAACGGACGCCAATCACGAGCCCTCGTCCTGGGGGCTGCCCCCACCCCAGAACCCGATCGACGCGCGCACGTAGAAACCCTCGATTTGAGCGCTAGGCCCCCCGGCCACGTTGTTGATGTCGTCGAGCTTCCACGACGTGTCGCTAGGGGCGAGGGTATAGCCGACATGGAGGCCCAGGGCCACGCCCCCGAAATCTTCCTCGTCGCTCTCCACGACGAAGCGGTAGTCGAGTCCGACGGCGAAGTCGAGCAGGAACATCCCGGTGGTGAGGCTCGAGCTGCGCTGCGGATCCGCGAGCACATCGTCGAACACGGGCGCGCTTCGTTCCCGGATCTTGACGCTCATCTGTCCGCCCCCGATTCCGAAGACGGGATAGATATCCAGCCTCCCTCGAGAGTAGGCGCGATACCCCACACGGAAGAGCCCATATCCTCCACCGAGGGATACCTGCGTCGTCCCGTCCGCGGTCGTTCCGTCTCCCCCGAGGAGACCGTGCCCCTCCAGCCCGAACATCATCCTCCCTCGGGTACCGTATCCGGCGCCGCCGAGCGTGAGGACGGTCCCGTCCAGCCCCGGAAGCCCCGCACCCTCGAGTCGGGCGTTCAGATCGTCGAGGTCGAGCCCCAGGTACCCCACTTGGAAGAACCCCCGCCCCTCTTCACCCGGCCCCTCGGGCGGCTGGGCACCGTCCGGGACTTGTGCGGCCGTAGGCTGTGCGGCCCCCAGTCCCATCAATGCCAGGAGCGTGATCCTGCAGCGTCGGCCGATCGGTCGCCGCGTCGCCATGGTTTCCCCCTACTGAGCTGAGCGGTACCCGCCCTTCGTCTCTGCGGAGAGACGCATGGACGTTGAAGACACGCTCCTCTCAGTTCTGTCGGGAGAAGCCTGAGGGGCCTGTAGGCTCAGGCGGCTCTCAGAACCGCACCGCCACGGTCACCGACATGACCACCCACGCATAGCCGACGTCGACCCCGACGGGCCCGGCGTGCGCCAGGATGATCGGCTGGAAGAACGGCAGCACGGGAACATCGCCCGCGAGCCACCCGAGCTCCTCGTCGTAACCGTACACGAGCCCCGCCCGGAATCCCATCATGGCTCCGACCGGCCCAGACTCGACCGAAGCCCAGCTACGCTCGAGACCGAAGGCCCACCCACGGGGCCCGTGCGTGGTGCGAAACGTGCCACCGTATACGCTGTGGTACACGAGGACGAACGCCTGATCGTTCGACCACCCCTCACGGTCCGAATCGATATGGGCCGAG
>JBDHDM010000371.1:0-4401 GCA_039591515.1 Gemmatimonadota bacterium
GCAGGGCTCCAGCTGACGGACCTCGGACAGGTACAGGCTTCCGAGAGAGGCGATCAGCACCACGAGCCAGGAGAGCGCCAGCGGCGCGCGCGGGTGCACCGCGACAACCTCTCGAAGCCCGGCACGTCCCACGGGGAGCGCGAAGGACAGGACGAGTGCGGCGATGCCCATGAGCCCCATGAGCGTGAGCATGCCAAGTGCTGGGATCACGGTCGGCTGCGCAGAAGGTTGTGCGACGGGGCCCGGACGGGGAGCATCGTGGTCACGGGCGAAACGCCGACAAGCTACTCGCCCGAGGCGGTGCGGTCAGCCCCTTCGGAGAGCTCGGGCGATCGCCGGTGGCCCTTTGTGGACCGGGGGCTCCGTCTCGCGCCGTTGTCCGCTCGGTGCGGCCCGCCCAGACTCCCGCCAGGAGGCACCGCATGCAGCTCACGCTTTGGGACGGAATCGCATTCGCCGCATTCCTCGCGGCGGTCATCGGCATATCCCTGTACGCGTCACGGAAAGAAGACACGTCGGAGGACTACTTCCTGGCCGGCCGAAGCCTGACCTGGTGGCTCATCGGCTTCAGCCTCATCGCCTCCAACATCTCGACCGAGCACTTCATCGGGATGGCAGGCTCGGGCTTCGGCCAGGCGGGCCTGGCCATTGCCAGCTACGAGTGGATCGCGGCGGTCTCGCTGGTGATCGTGGCCTTCTGGCTCCTCCCGATCTTCCTGCGGCTCGGGATCTTCACGATGCCCGAGTTCCTCGAGCACCGCTACGGCAATCCAGCGCGCACGATCATGGCCGTCTACCTGATGGCGGCGTACGTGGGGGTAGCCATCGCGGGCGTGCTCTACTCGGGAGCACTGGGGCTGGAGACCATCTTCGGCCTCGACATGATGATCGGCATCTGGCTGATCGGCGTCATCGCCGGCGCGTACACGGTGTACGGTGGCCTGAAGGCCGTCGTCTGGTCCGACCTCCTCCAGGGAGCGGCGTTGCTCATCGGCGGGCTTGCGGTCACGGCGATCGGGCTGTCGCGGGTCGGCGGTCTGGAGACGTTCTTGGAAACGAATGCGGACAAGTTGCACACGGTGCTGCCGGCCGACGACCCGGAGCTCCCCTGGACGATCTTCCTGCTCGGAATCTGGATCCCGAACCTGTTCTACTGGGGCTTCAACCAGTTCATCACCCAACGGACGCTCGGGGCGCGATCCCTGGCGGCCGGCCAGCGAGGGGTGGTGTTTGCCGCGGGCCTCAAGCTCCTCATCCCGTTCATCGTCGTCTTCCCCGGGATCATCGCGTTCCAGCTCTACGGAGACGCGCTCGCGGACGGAGACCAGGCGTACCCGCTGTTGATCCGTGACCTCCTGCCGGCCGGCTTTCGCGGGATCATGTTCGCCGCACTCTTCGGGGCCATCATGAGCAGCCTGGATTCCATGTTGAACTCGGCTTCCACGCTGTTCACCATGGACATCTACAAGCGGCACCTCCGACCCGAGTCCGACCCGCGACAGATCGTGCGCGTCGGCCGGATCTCCACCGCCTTCTTCGTCGTGGTCGGCTGTCTGCTCGCACCCTTCCCCGGTCGATTCGAGGGCGTCTACGCCTACATGCAGCTCGTCTGGGGCTTCATCTCTCCGGCGATCACCGCCGTCTTCCTCTTCGGGCTGCTCGTGCCCAAGGCTCCGCTGGTGGCCGCGGTGGCGGGCCTTCTGGTAGGACCGGTCACCTACGGTCTCCTCAACTGGATGCTGCCGCAGGTCGCGTTTCTCAACCACATGGCCTTCACCTTCCTCACCGTCGTGAGCGTCATGACCCTGCTCACCGTCGCGCGGCCGATGTCACATCCGGTCGAGTACGAGGCGAAGGGTGACGTCGATCTCACACCCAGTCGGGGCGCACGTGTGGGCGGCGTCCTCGTGGTGCTGGCGACCGTGGGACTCTACATCGTGTTCTGGTGAGGCGAGCGCATCCGAGGGTGAGGCGGTATCGTCCCGAGGGTTCCCGCCCCGGGATCCCGCCACACCAGCTCCCTCGGCCCGCATGACCCCACCCCCCTTCGCCGCGATCACCGGATGGGGTGCTTGTATGCCTCCCGCGGTGCTGGCCAACGACGACCTCGGCACCTTCCTCGACACCTCGGACGAGTGGATCACCACACGCACGGGGATGAAGGAGCGCCGTATCTCGCACGTCTCGGCGACGGAGCTCGCCACCCTGGCGGCCCGTCGTGCGCTGGCATGCGCCGACCTGGAGCCGGCGCAGCTCGACCTCGTCATTTACGGCGGCGTGAGCAATGACGAGCTGTGTCCCAACAGCGCGTCGGGTGTGCAGATCGCTCTGGGTGCGACCAACGCCGCGGCGATGGACCTGAACACGGCTTGCACGAGCTTTTGCTACGGCCTGGTCACCGCGGACGCCATGATTCGCACGGGTGCCGTTCGCAACGCGGTCGTAATCGGAGTCGAGCTGATCAGCCGGTACATGGACTGGAGCAACCGCAACGTGGCCGTCCTCTTCGGCGATGGCGCCGCCGCAGTCGTACTCGAGCCCGGCGATCGGCAGGAGGGGGTTCTGGCGAGCGTGCTGGGCTGCGACGCGGAGGCGCGACAGACACTCAGGGTCCGGGGGTTCGGCTGTGGATACGCCGGACTCGGGGTCACCTTGGGCGACACGCTCTGGGACTTCGACGGACCTCAGATTTTCAAGAGGGCGGTGAAGGCGATGTCCCATGCCTCGGGCGAGGTCCTCGAGACTGCGGGCGTGCGTGCCGACGAGGTGGACCTCGTCGTGCCCCATCAGGCCAACCTACGGATCATCGAGTCCGTGGCGAAACACGCAGGAATCCCGATGGAACGGGTCGTCGTCACCGTGGAGAGGTATGGGAACATGAGTGCCGCGACGGTTCCAGTGGCGCTCGTGGAGGCGCTGGAACAGGGCAGAGTCTCACCCGGTTCGTACTTGCTCATGCCGGCCTTCGGGGGTGGCCTCACGTACTGCTCGCTCCTCGTCCGCTGGGGAGATCGCGTGACTCCGTTGGCCACCTGCGACGAGGAGCTTCCGCCCCCCACGGAGACGGCCCTGGAAATGGTGAACCGCATCCGCGCGGGGCAGGACCCCCACGGTCGCTCGCGATCGGGGTTGTTGGCGCCGGTGTTCCCGGAAGCGTAGAGCCGCGGGGGACGGTGCTCGGACATTCCCCAGACCGAGCGACTGCGAGGAACGATGCGGAGCCCGTGAGCGACGCCGACGAACGATGCGGCGTCTGTGGGCGCCCCCGTTCATAAGGGTTGAAGATCGGTTCGGGCGCCGCCCACATTCCTTCCAGACTTCCGATCTCGGGAGCGCCGACCAGAACACTCGCTCGGCATGACGTCGACCCTGCACAGGTTGATACAGGTGCGCCCGATCCAACTGGTGTTCGTCGGCTCGATCTTCCTGAGCGCGTTCCTGCTCTTCCTCGTTCAGCCGTTGGTCACCCGGATGCTCCTGCCGGTGTACGGCGGCAGTCCGGCGGTGTGGAACACGGCGCTGGTCTTCTTCCAGGTCCTCTTGCTCCTGGGCTACCTCTACGCGTTCGTCGTGAGCCGGGTCCGCTCGAGTCGTGCCATCGTGGTTCTTCACGGGGCCGTGGTCCTGCTCCCTGTGTTGGTCCTGCCGCCGGCGCTCACTGCCGCAATGACGGCCGACGTCGCCACCAGCACCTGGCCGGCCGCTCGGCTCCTGCTCACCCTGGGCGTGCTGGTGGGCGCTCCTTTCTTCGCCCTTTCCTCGAACTCTTCGCTCATCCAGTGGTGGTGGTCCAGGAGCGGTTTTCGAGACAGCCAGGACCCGTACTGGCTCTACGGCGCCTCGAACTCCGGCTCGCTGCTGGCCTTGCTGTTGTACCCGTTCGCACTGGAGCGTGCGTTCGGCGTCTCGCAGCAGGGTCTTCTCTGGGCCGCCGGATACGGCGGGTTCGTGGTGCTCACCGCGGCCGTCATGTTCCACGCCCTGGTGCGGTCTTCCGCTTCGCCCCAGACGGACGGTCTTCCCGAGACGGTTCGTGCGGACCCCGATCAGGGATCGGCCGAGCCCCTCCCCGTCCGACGAGTCCTGCTCTGGGTCTTCCGGTCGGCGGTCGGATCGAGTCTGCTCCTCAGCGTGTCCACGCAGATCACGACCGACCTGGCGCCGACGCCCCTCCTGTGGGTCGTCCCCCTCGCTCTTTTCCTCGTCACGTTCATTCTGGCATTCAGCGTCACGGAGCGCCTCCATCGACCATGGCTGGTCGCCGCAGCGACCGCGTTTCTCTTCGGGTCACTCGGCCTGTTGGTCGTGGGAGGGCGCCCCCGCTTCGAGATCACCCTGGCCATCTCACTGGGCACCCTCTTCTTCGGGGCGCTGTTGTGTCACAGGGACCTCGCCGCCAAT
>JBDHDM010000372.1:0-4364 GCA_039591515.1 Gemmatimonadota bacterium
CGTCAGGCCGACCCGGTTGTTCGTTTCCGGGCTGACCCGCTCACCCCCGTCGACCGCCGTAGCGCCACCGAGGCTCTGTCGGGTGGACGCGGCCAGCCAGAGCCCTCGGCGAAAGCGGTAGCCCACGTGAAGCTGGACCGTGAAGAGGGCGCTCTGCGTGAGCTCGCTCGTCCCGAGAAACTCCTCGTTCGCCGAGAAGAACCGGGCTCCGACATAGGACTCGACCAGCAACCGTCCCTCGATGTGTGAGACTCCGAGCTGAGGCCCGATCCACCAGCGATTGGACCCCAGGTTGATCAGGTCGTCCGCGTCATAGCGGCCCAGGGGTAGACCCACGCGTAGCGTGGTCGCGAAGATCGTCCGCGGCTGGAACAAGGCATACTCCGCGGGCTCGAGCGCCGGGGCACCCGAGAGGGGCATGACCAGGCGCAGGACCGGGTCGGCGAGTCCGGACTTGGACGTCGTGGTGGCCGCTTCGAGGAAGCGCCCGGACCAGCTCCCGATAACGTAGGGGGCCGCGACGTCGAACCGGGCCGCCTGGCCGAAGAGCGCAAAGGTCCGGGAGTAGGACACGGTGAGAGAATGGACGTCACCGGTCACGTCGTCCACGGGGATCGCCTTGTCGAAGAGCACCTCGCCGGTCGAGAAGAGGTATCCCAACGACACCGCGTGGACGCCGACGGGGGCCGCGGTGTACACGCGTGGCTGGATGTCCTGCGCACCTGCTTGAGCGGGCGTCGACATGACCAGCGCGAAGAGGACATCCCGGACCAACGGGACGGCCGGTAGGAGCCTGCGTCGCATGCGCGAAAACTCGCACGGCTCTTCGAGCTCCGCCACACGGGGAATCCTCACGCGCAGCGCCTAGTCTTCGTCCGGTTCGTCCGGTCGTTTCCCTACATGAGCCGCCGGTCCCGACCCGACAGCGGGCGGTGCATCCGCCCGCGACAATAGGGCGGCAGGGTGTTAGGCTCCGGGCTCGACGGCGAGCGGGTCGAGCCGTTCTCCGGGGGGGACAGGATGATCGATCGACGCTTGGCTGCGGTCGCGCTGGTGCTCACGCTTCTTCCCCCGACCTCGCTCTCGGCCCAAGATGCCGGCGACCCGTCCAGTATTCGACAGCCGCGACGCTGAGAGCGGGACCGTGGGAGCTCCGGACCTCGCGTGGACGGCTCCTGCGCGAATCGCTGTGCGTATTCACCGTCCCTGGATCGTGGGGATGCTCCTCGCGCTCTCGGCCACCTCGACGGCGCTGGCCGCTCAGGTCGACGCGCAGCCTTCCGGAGGCGCTTGCACGCCCGAGTCGATGCCAGCCGCGGTGTGGTGGGGAACCGATCGGTACATGACGGCCCATCGCCTCGTCAGCTACGCGGCCCCTGTCATCTGGTTCTCGTGGGACGAGCCGAGCCTCGCTGGGGCGGAAGGTGCCGCGATCAGGCACCCGGAGCCCTTCCTCTTCGATGCCCCTGCCGAGGGCCCGGTCCTCTACTATCAGATCACGGACATCCGGGTCAGGGAGGAGGAAGAAGAGTCCGCAGCGTTTCAGCGCGATGAGGAGAACGTCGACGATTCTCGGATCGACCTCCGCGCCGTCGTCGGTCTCGAGGTCTCGTTCTACGCTTACTACCAGACCGAGGAGGGCGTCGGCGCTCACCCGCACGACATCGAGCCGGCCGCGTTCCGCATGATCGCCTTGAGAGGCTCGGACCTCGCCGAGTACGTGGGTGATTGCCCGGACGATCTCTACTTCCTCGTGATCACCCGCTCAACGGGAAAGGCGCACGGACTCGTGTGGTTCTGGAACGTGCTCGAGTCGGACGAGGGCACCCGCTTTCCCATGCATCTCTTCGTGGAGGAGGGAAAGCACGCCTTCGGCACCGACAAGAACGGCGATGGCATCTTCACGCCCGCCTACGACGTCAACGTGCGCGTCAACGACGCCTGGGGCATCCGCGACAACATGCGCTCGGGTACGCTGTTCACCGGAGCCTACCAACCCTGGATGACGAAGCCTCGCCAGCCCGAGCATCGGGTCCTCCCACCGCTGCCCGACGACAGCCCGCTCGTCGACGACTTGGCGGCCCGCGTGGACGGCGTGGAGTTGGCGACGTACGAGATTCGGCCCTTTCCCGCGGTCGAGCAGGCCGGATCCGACGCCGCGCTACGCCGTCTGATGGAGAATCAGGCGGAGCCGGGTTGGCCGGCCATGGGCCGCGTACGAGACGCGGAGCAGCTCGGACAGTTCATGTCCGATGGAGCCGTCCTGAAGTCTCTGTCTGTGTCCGTCTATTCCGATGGCGACCTGGGCATCAGCTTCGTCTTCCCCCTCCTCGTCGTCGCTCACGTGAACGACCCCATGACGGGGGGATACCTCCTCCATCGAGTGTACTTCAAGAACCACGGATTGAAGGACTTCGGATGGATGATCACCTACATGCCTTCGGCTTCGAGGTGGATGGACGGCTACCTCGGGGCGGGCTACGAGAGCCTGACCCTGACCGACGTGGACGGCTCCACCTCACGAGACCACGGTTTCGTGCTGGAGGCGGGGCTGAAGTTCCGGGCGAACATCGCGTACAGCCCGCTGCGTTTCCTCCCCTTTACGGATTTCTGGGGCGTCAGGGTCGGCGTGAAGAACTGGGGCTTCTGGGATATCGAACGGCTATCCTACGTGCTTCAGATCGGAGCAGGATCGTTCTGAGGGATGACCCAGGGCTGCGCACTCGCGCCTGCCGGGCTCTCACACCACCTTGGTGAGGTCCTCCAGGCGATCGTCCGAGCGGGCGGCGGCCTTTCGACTTCGGCTACTCGGCGATCAGGGGTTTCCGGTGAGGCAAGCGCCAACGATCTGGCTCCTCTTCTTCGCCGGGGTCGTGGTTGTGCCTCCGGTGGTCGCCCAGGTGACCCCGCTTCCGCAGGAGCCGGCGGAAGCGGCCGTGGCGGAGGGGCCGGTGACCATCGAGCCCGCCGATGTGCCGGTGCGCGCGGACAGGGTCGCCGCCGAAGACCGCCGGATCGAGGTTCTGCTCCGAGGCGGCGCTGACGTCGCGGCGATCGAGGACGCCCTCCCCCGGCGAGAAGCCCGGATTACGGAGCTGCTCGGGGAGCTCGACAGGCTCGACGCTTCGCAGGCTACCGCGCGGCGGCTCGTGGTCGAGAGGGATCTCTGGCTGGAGATGGAGCGTCAACTCGATGCATGGGCCGTGGCAACTCAAGCACGTTATGCCGATCTCCAAGAGGAGTGGGAGCGCGCGAGGGCGGAGCGAATTCTGTGGGAGCTCACCCTCGATCAGGCGCAGCAAGACGAGCTCCCTCCCGAGCTCATGGGAAGGCTCGACCTGACGATCGCGCGACTCCTGGAACTCGAGGAGGAGCTTCGGGAGGCGCGCAACCGTGCGAGCTTCCTTGCCGAGCGTGTGAGTACCAGCCAGGACCACGTCGTGGAGTCCCGCGAGCGCCTGGCGGTGCTAGAGCAGCGCATGAGTGAGCAGCGCTTCGATCGCAGCGGGGCGCCGCTGTGGCAACTGGAGAGGCTCGAAGAGGGAGAGATCCTGCGCCGGTTGGATGAGGCGCGCCGGGAGTGGTGGCGTTCTTTGGTTGCGTTTGCGGCCCACCGCCGAAGCGCTCTCATCAGCCTGGCGCTACTGTTCGTGGCGCTCATCCCGGCAGCTGCTCAGCTGCGCCGAGTCGTCCGTGCCCGGCCTCAATCGGGTGATCCTTCGGTCTGGGAGCGGCTCGCAAGCAGGCCGTTCTCGCTCGCCGTCACGCTGATCCTCCCCGTGGCGAGCGTCTTCGGCACCACACCTCCGGGCGCGGCGGGCGACGTTCTCCTGCTGGTGACTCTGGTGCCGGTGGTGCGGGTCGGGGCGATCGTTCTGCCGGCGGGAACGATGGTGGCCCTGTACGGGGCTGCGGGGCTCACGGTTCTCGCACGAATTGCGAGCCAGGACCAGCTGGTTCCCGGACGGGGCCTGCTGCTGGCAGTGACGCTGCTGGCACTGCTCGGCATCGCACGCATGGCACCCAGAACGAGGGACTTCGCTCGGGAGCGCGGTGGGCTGGCCCGGCTGGCAACCGTGCTTGCGTACACGGGTATGGCGCTCCTCGTGGTGGCGCTTTTGGCCAACCTGCTGGGTTGGGTCGAGTTGTCCCGGCTGTTGACCGCGGCGACGGTGGAGCGTGTGTATGGCGCGTTCGTGTGGGCCATCGTGTGGCTGAGCCTCGTGGCTTTTCTCCCCGCTGTCCTCACGGATGCGACGTGGGGCTTCCTGCGCCGACGATCCGGGACCCAGCACCAGCTCGAGGGTCTCCTCGGCTTCGTGGTCGCAATCATGTGGACGCGGGGGACGCTCACGGCGTTCCAC
>JBDHDM010000373.1:0-4358 GCA_039591515.1 Gemmatimonadota bacterium
TCGACATCCCGTGCGCGCACAATGATTGTACTTCGGTGTGGCCGGAGATCGTGGCGCACATCGAGCAGTTCCTGAAGGGAGAGAGGCTCTTGCCCTGAGACCGTCCCTTCTTTTCTTCTTGTGCATTCGCCTCAGGCGACCGACGTCGTCCTGACGCCTGAACAGACCTTTGACAGGACCCTTTCCATGCGCTTCCATCGACTCCGGTCGGTCTTGCCGACGCTCGCGATCGTCGGGACGCTTTCCCTCGCCGGATGCGCAGACAACGATCCCGTCGACCCCGGCAACCCACAGGACATCTCCATCACCGTCGACCCCACTTCGCTCACAGTCTCGCAGGGTGAGGAGAGCTCGGTCACCGTGACCCTCACCAGCACCGGTGGCTACACGAACGACGTGATCGTGATCGCCGAGAATTCGCCGGACGGGGTGCTGATCGAGGGTGCCACGATCGAGGGGGGCTCGGGCTCGGCCGTCCTCGACATCTACGTGGCCTCGGGCGCGCTCCTCGGGACGGCGAACATCGGCATTCGTGCGATCGGCTTCGGGGTCTCGGAGACGTCGACCGTCCTGGCCATGACCGTCGCAGCCGGGCCCTAGCCGGTGCGGGCGGCTCGACCGAAGCGCTGATCGGCGGGCCTCGCACTTCCCCGGACTTCGCCGCTCCTCCGACTCGCCGTTCCCGCGGCCCCAGTCTACGTTCGATCGCCTCGGACACTGTTTCGCTGGAGGTCGATCGATGAACCGCAAGCCCCTCACGGCCGCCGTCACGCTCGGGACGGCAGTCCTCGCCTTGCTGCTGCCGCTCGCCCCGGTCGGCGCGGCGGCCCAAAGCTCGGAGGAGCTTCGCTGGACGCCCGAGAAGAGCATGGAGTTCGACGTCGTCCAGCAGACTGCCATCTCGCCGGACGGAGCCCTCGTGGCCTACGTGGTCCGCGTACCGTTGCTCGATGGAGAGGAGTCGGCCTATCTCAGTCACATCTGGGTCACGGCGGAGGGTGGGGATGCCGTGCAGTTCACGCGCGGTGAGCGCTCCGCGACCAGCCCGTCGTTCTCTCCAGACGGACGATGGCTCGCGTTCACGACCTCGCGGAGCGGAGGGACCGGGGACGATTCCGACGATGGTCCACGCAACCAGGTGTGGGCGATCGCGCTCGCCGGGGGCGAAGCCTTTCCGGTCGCGGAGGCGGAATCCGGCGTGGGTTCGTTCGCGTGGTCGCCGTCCGGAGACCGGATCGCGTACATCATGCGAGACCCCGAGACCGAGGAAGAGAAAGAGCGCAAGCGCGAAAGGCGCGATCCGATCTTCGTCGATCAGGACTTCAAGTACGGCCACATCTACTCGGTCTCCTTCGACCCATCCCGCGACGAGCCGGCCGAGGCCGTCCGCCACACCGAGGGCGAGTTCCACGTCACATCGTTCGACTGGTCGCCCGACGGGCGCACGTTCGCGTTCAGCCATCAGGCCGACCCGCGCCTCGACGAAGGTGCTCGCGCCTCGGCTCTCTCGACCGTGCCGTCGGATGGATCGCGAGCCGTGAGCCCGCTCGTCGACCTGGGTGGTACCGACACCGGCCCGCGGTGGTCGCCCGACGGCAGCACCATCGCGTTCGTCTCCTCCGGCGACACCGCGGAGCGGGTGGGGCTCGGTGACATCTACGTGGTCGCGGCGGCCGGAGGTGAGGCGCGCAAGCTGGCCGACAGCCACGACCGCAGCGGAGGGCTGCGCGGGTGGAGTCGCGACGGCTCGGCCGTGCTGCTCCTCGAGTCGATTGGGACCACGCGCCACGTCACGGCGCTTCCCGTCGATGGCAGTGAGCATCGACAGATCACGACGGGATCCGGCGTCGTGGGCTCACCGTCCTTCGCCACGGCGGCCGACGCCATGGCGTTCACCTGGCAGACCACCGCAGATCCGGTCGACGTGTACGTGTCGCCCGCGGGCTCCTTCCAACCGAGCGCGGTGACCGACCTGCACGCAGACATCTCGACGCCCGAGATGGGTCGTACCGAGCTGCTGTCGTGGGCGTCGCAAGACGGACGCTTCGAGATCGAGGGACTGTTGACCTACCCGGTCGGCTACGACCCGTCACGGAGCTACCCGCTGATCCTGAACGTGCACGGAGGGCCGGCGGGCGTCTTCGTGCAGTCGTTCACGGGAAGCGCGTCCACGTACAACCTCCAGTACTTCGCCCAGGAAGGGTACGCGGTCCTACGTCCCAACCCTCGCGGGAGCACCGGCTACGGGAAGGACTTCCGCTTCGCAAACGTGAGGGACTGGGGCTACGGCGACATGGACGACCTCATGGCGGGCGTCGATGAAGTGATCGAGATGGGCGTGGCGCACCCCGATTCACTGCTCCTCATGGGATGGAGCTACGGCGGATACATGACCTCGTTCGCCGTAACACGCACCGACCGCTTCAAGGCGGCGAGCATGGGGGCAGGGCTTCCGAATCTGGTCAGCATGGTCACCACGACCGATATCGGCGAATACCTCGTAGCCCACATGGGTGGGCGCGAGTTCTGGGAGGACTACGAGGGGTACGAGCGCCACTCCGCGATGTACCGGATCGACAACGTCACCACGCCGACCCAGGTCATCCACGGCGAAAACGACCTGCGCGTCCCCTTCACCCAGGGCCAGGAGTTCTACAGAGCACTGGGCCGCCTCGGCGTGCCCACCGAGATGATCGTGCTGCCACGCACGCCGCACGGTCCACGCGAGCCGAAGCTGCAGATGGAGGTGTCCAAGGTCATCCTCAGCTGGTTCGACCGGCACCTCCGGCCGGACCACCCCCGTGTGACCACGGACCGCTGACGGCCGCGGGGCGGGCACGTGATGCCCGCCCCGCCGGCCTGGTCCTGCTTCGTCGTACTATTGGCCGCGCGGCCGGAGCAACTTCTCCGCGAGCTCCGCTCGATCGAGCCGCTCGCCACGGAGGTAGACGGCCGAGATGCGGCGCGTATTCGTGATGTCCTCGAGCGGATTGGCGTCGAGCACGACGAAGTCCGCGCTTTTGCCGACCTGCACCGTACCCAGCTCGTCGTAGCCGAGCAGATCGGCCGACGTCGCCGTGGCCGCGACGATCACATCGGCCGGGGACATTCCGGCTCGGACCATGTCCTCGAGCTCCTGATGCACGGACCACGGGGCGCTACCGTCCGTCCCGAAAGCGATCTTCACGCCCGCCTCGTCGAGGCGGGTGAGGTTGCGGGCCTGGATTCCGAAGGCCTCCTGCGCGGCCGGACGCTCCTGCGACGCGGCCTCCTGCATCCGGTCCAGCTGATCCATCGGCACCGTGTTGATCCATGAGACGTCGGAGGGCACGCCGGGTCCGGGGAGATTGGGTATCAGAACCACCTCCGGCCGTTCGAGCCAGAGCGAGAGCAGCTCGTCGTCGAGATCCTGATCGCGTATCCCGTGGGCGAAGACGTCGACGCCGGCGCGCAGGAGGCCCTTGGCGTCCTCGAGTCGGAAGATGTGGGCCGCCACCCGAAGTCCATGGGCGTGCGCCTCGGCGATGACGGCCGTGTAGAGCTCCGGCGAGAGCCGATCGTACTGACCGCCGCGGTCGTCGACCCAGATCTTCACGAAGTCGGCCTGCTGCCCGGCGAGCTCGCGCACGGCGGCTCTCGCCTCCTCCTCCGTGGTGACCCAATGCGGCACCTCGGATCGCCCTGGCTCCGGCATCGTGATCCCGCGACCGGCACTCTGTGAGCGTGCACCCATCGGCACCGTCTCGCCCCTCATCTGGAAACCGATGTCGCCATCGTCGAGGCCGAGGCTGATGACGGCCGACTGCCCGTAGTAGGCGAAGTGCTGAAGCTGCTCGGCCCGCTCCGGTCGGTCGGTCGCGAGATGGGCGTGGGCATTCACGAACGCGGGCACGATCGTCTTGCCGGATACGTCTTGCCGCGTGACCTCGCCGTCCCCGTCGACCCGCAGCGACACGTCGGCCCTCGGCGAAATGAGCAGGAACCGACCGCCGCGTACGGCCACGACGGCATCGTCGATCACCGTGCCGTCGCCGACGACGACCCTCGCGCCCTCGAAGACCGTGGCGCCCGTGACATCGACCGCGTCGTCCGTGGCGGAATCGCCCGAGCAAGCGAGCACGAGGGGAAGGCTGAACAGACCGAGCAGCGGGAGGCGACTGGGCTTCGTCGTGAAGCGCCGTGTTTTCGTCGAGGCAGGCATCATGACCACATCCGGGTTGCTGGGACTCGAGCCCTCACGGCTAGCGCGCGGCCGAGCGACGGGCAAGAGGTCACCCGCTCCTGGGGTACCGACCAGGAGCACAGCCCCCCGGCCGCGGTCCCCCGGGCGCCAGGACGCGCTTGCTCAGCGGTCGCGA
>JBDHDM010000374.1:0-4346 GCA_039591515.1 Gemmatimonadota bacterium
TCGGCTTCGTCGACGAGCGAGCGAGCCCGGTCCACGCTCCCATCCTGGTACAGCAATGACCAGAACATGAAGAAGTACGGACCCGTGTCAGGCGCCAGGGTGATCGCCTTGCGGTTTGCCTCGATTGCCTCTTGGTGACGCCGGACGTTGGAGTACGTCGACGCGAGATCCTCGAGCATGTGAGCCGAGAGGGGATCGAGCCTGGTGGCTTCGGTGAAGCTCTCGATCGCTCCCTCGAAGTCCCCCATCCGCCGCTGCACGGCCGCGAGGTTGTGGTGGAGGTCGACGGAAGACGACAGCCCGGCCGCGCGGGCCGCTCCGATCTCCCGAAGAGCACCTTCGAAGTCGCGAAAGCCTGAGTACAGGTACTGGCCCATCGCCAGATGAGCCTCACCGTTGTTCCCGTCCAGGGCGAGGGCGAGCTCCGCCATACGGCGCGCATCGTCGAGCCCACCGAGGCCCGGCCGTACCTCGAATGCCCGTGCACGCGCCAAGGCATTGCGCGCGTACGCCTGCGCGAAGCCCGGATCGAGCTCGGTCGCCTGCTCGAAGAGATCGAAGGCGAGCTGGAAGTCCTGGGACCGGGGCGAGACGTTGAAGTAGTTGTTGGCGCGTTGATAGAGCCGGTAGGCCTCCATGTCGTCGGTCGGTGCGGCCCCGGCCTCTTCCTGCTGCTCCGCCGTCAACGCCGTGCCGAGCTCGGCGGCGATGCGGCTCGCCAACTCACTCTGAATGAGGAAGATGTTCTCGACCGTGAGTCGACGATCGAAGCTCTCGGCCCAGAGGTGCCCCTCCTCGGCCCGGACGTCGATCAGCTGCGCATTCATGTGGAGCTGATCGCCGGCACGCTGCACACTCCCCTCCAGGACCACGTGCGCCCCGAGCTCGCGTGCGATGTCGCCCACGTTGCCCGTGTTGTCGCGATACTCCATGACCGACGTTCGTGAGATCACGCGGAGCCCTTCGATCTTCGAGAGCTGGGTGAGCACGTCGTCGTGGATTCCCAGCGCGAACGATTCGTCGTCGTCGGTCGCACCCGCCGATGCGAACGGCAGGACCGCGATGGCGACACGGCCTCCGGCCTCGGCGGCGGCAGGTGAGAGTCCTCCGCGAAGGAGAAGCGCCGTCGCGACGATCCCCCAGAGCGCGAACGCCGCCACCCCACCCCCGATCGCGTGCCTCCACGTGAACACGGAGGCCGCTCCCCCTTGAGCCGCGGGCACCGCGTCCGAGGGAGCTTCCATGTCGACGGCCGTCGCCGCGCCGCGAGCGCCCTCCTGGACGATCGCCGTCGCCATGACGACGGGCAGCCCGATCACGAGAAGCACGAGCGCCATGCCCGGAAGCCAGTCGGGCAGCGAAGCCGTCTCGACGACGGTTTCGACCACCTGGAGCGCAACCCAGGAACCTGCCAGGTAGACGCCGAGCACCTGCCAGAGCGACCGACCGTGGATCTCTTGGAGGAGGTTCTTCAGACCTTTCATGGAGTCGGGTTCAAGAACGAATGCCGATTCTGAGAAGGTGCGTCGGTGAGACGGCCGGCGCGACCCTCCCGTGGCGGCCCCGGCTTTCGGCAGCGCACGACCGAGAGGTGCTAGGACGCACCCCCGCTCTCGTCCTCCTCCGGATCGGGCCTCGTCCAGAACCCCTCGGCCCCGCTCGACTGGGAGGCCACCTCGCCATGGAAGAGCGTGGCGTTGAAGAGCGCCCGGAACGTGCCGACGGGCTGACCGCGCCACTGAGGGCGGAAACCGAAGAGCACCACGTGCCCGGCCCCGTGCCGCACGTCGACGACCGCGGCTTGCCCCTGTGCGTGCTCCTCTCCGAGCAGGTAGCCCGAGAGGAGCGGCGAGCCGTCTTCGTCGTAGGCAGCGACCACGCTGCCCTCGAACCCGTCGGTGGTCGTGAAGACCGGACTCCGATCGAAGAACACCTTGGCCCGCGGCGGCATGCCCGCCATGAGTGGATGGGCACCGTCGGTGCGCACTTCCAGGACCGAGCCCGCAGAAAAGAACTGGTCTCGACCGAGGCCGCGCACGACGTTCTCGACCGGGAGGTGCAGCTCGTCGATGCAGAGATCGCTCGAGGCGCTCAGGCACACCAGCGTTCCCCCGTCACGCACGAAGCCGTCGAGGGCCCGAACTCCCTCCGCCCCGAGCCCCCCTTCGTACCGCGGCGGGACGGAGCCTCTCTGAAAGCCGTTCATGAGCAGCCCCGGCCGCTCGGACGGCAGTACGATCACGTCGTAGCGCGCGCGCAGGTCGCCGGCGTGCACGTCGGCATTGCGCAGGTTCACGAAGCGGTGGCCGTATTGCTCGAGCAGCCACCGCGTCCAGCCTTCGTCCATGCTCGGCGACCAGGGCCGGTACAATCCGAGTCTGGGGCGAGCCAGCCGTGTTCCGGAACCCGATCCGGCGGTCGCTTGGAGTGCGTAGTCACGGACGACCCGGTCGCGTTCGGCAGCGGGTAGACCACTCACCCGGTACACCCCATCGGCGAAGCCGACCGTGGCCCCGGAGTCCCAAGCATCGTTGAGCGCCCGGAACGTGTTGTTCTGCGCCGGATCGAGCAGCAGCGTCGATCCGGAGCCGGTCACACGGCCCGGCGGCGGCACGATCCCCGCCGCAACCGGGTGGGAGTCGAAGCCGACCCCGTCGACACGGTCGAAGGGCGAAGCGTCCGCCACCTCCGCGTCCCACTGCAGCGGCTCCGCCTCGACGGGGCTCAACGCCGCCCGGACCCCGTCGCTCAGCGGCTCGGTCGCCTCGATCACGCGCACACCCATTTGGTAGGGGAGCGTCCACCCCGCGGCGTCGTACGGCTGCTCCGGCGGCCCTTCGGGATACTCACGCAGGTCGGGGTAGGTCTGCACACCGAGAACCTGGCGCGCGAGCTCGGCAAACTCCTGATCCATGGGAACCACCCAGGTGCCCTCCGGATGGGTGATTCCTTCGTGTGTCACCGCTTCGCCGAGGCGGTACACGCGCAGACCGTTGTAGGCGAGGCGACGCAGCATCTGCGCCGGCGCGACGGGGTCGTGCTGGTCTTCCGGAACGAAGTAGGCGAACGGTGGCTCGGCGCTGTACCTCGCGATCTGGTCCCGACCGGACTGATAGCGGTTATAGAGCAGATCCTCGCCGTATTTCGCCGCATAGTCGAGCACGGCGATCGAGGACACGTGCATGTACTCGACCGCGTCTGCCAGCCGCCACCACCCGCCCTGCCAGGGACTGGGGTAGAGCGACTCAGCGCGTAGATCCCGCCGGCTCTCCGGGAAGTCCTGGATCGTGTAGAAGTGAGGCGTGGCGTATCGGTAGAGCGCCGTCTCAGTCCAGTACGCCGCCTGGTTCTGCAGCATCGGTAGGTAATCGACGTACCCGGGATACCAAGCGTCGAAGCCCGTACCCATGTGCACGGCGCCCGGGAGCCCTCGCGCCTCGAGCATCTGAGCGATCGTCATCCCGAGCGTGTTGACCGTTCGGGACATGAGCGGCGGCGCCTGCGTTGCGATCGGCTCCGCGAAAGGTGGAAGCCAGATCCGCGTCGGAAACGGCGAGCTCTGGTGATGGACGTGGATGATCTGCGGATCCCACTCCTGCCAGACACGGGCGAGCACTCGGGACTCGACCATGTTCAGCATGTATCCGTCTCGATTGTTGTCGTGGCCGATGTACTTCTGATAGAGCCACGGCATCGACGCGACCTCGTACGGAGTGCCCACGTTGGGCAGGTACCAGTCGGCGATCATGGTCTGGCCGTCGGGATTCAGCGAGGGCCAAAGCAGCGCGACGACGTTGTCGCGGATCGCCGCGATACGGGGGTCCTCGCTGTTCACGAGCTCGTAGGCGAGCCCGATCATGTGCTGTGCCCCGGCGACCTCGCTCGCGTGCAAGCCCCCGCTGATGTCGACGATCGCCTTGCCGTCGCGGGCCAGATCACGCGCCGCGTCATCCGAGAGGCCTGCCGGGTGAGCGAGTGCGTCCGCGATGCCTCGGTATCGCTCCACGGCGGCGAGGTTCTCGGGGGAGGAGACGAGGGCCACCCACCAATCGCGTCCTTCCGAGGTGCGCCCCACCCTCACCATCGTGATGCGGTCCGAAGCTTCGGCGAGGCGCCGGAAGTAGTCCACCGACTGCTCGTACGTGGCCAGCCGGAAGTCGTCGCCGGGCTGGAAGCCGAGAACCGACTCGGGCGTCGGAATCTGCCCCTGGGCGGTCTCCTGAAGACACGGGATCCACAGACAAAGCGCGCACGTCAGCGCCAGGAATCCCGAGCGCATACGTGGCGGGGACGGCGAGAGGAGTCGAAGCATGAAGCGGATCGATGAGGTGGCATCCATTGTTCTT